>JALORP010000041.1 GCA_025458865.1 Steroidobacteraceae bacterium
AGGTCGACGTCGCGCGGCAGCACCTCCGAGTAGGCAGGTACGAGCAGGACGTCGTCGAAGGTGAGTGCTTCCTGGACGATGCGCATGGAGGGCGCCTTGGGGAGTCCGAATGAAGCGCCACATTGTACCGTAAGATGGGCGGATGGCGATGACCGGCGATCCCTTCGCCCCGGCCCCGGCGGCCAGCGGGCGCGACGTCTACACCGTCTCCCGTCTCAACCGGGAGGCCCGTGGCCTGCTCGAGTCCCGGCTCGGCACGGTCTGGATCGAGGGGGAAGTCTCGAACTTCTCCCGCCCGGCCTCCGGGCACTGGTACTTCTCGCTCAAGGACGCCGGCGCCCAGGTGCGCTGCGCCATGTTCCGCGGCCGCAACGCCATGGCGGGGCCGCCGCCGCGGGACGGCGCCCACGTGCTGCTGCGCGCCCGGGTGGGCCTGTACGAGCCTCGCGGCGACTACCAGCTGATCGTGGACCACCTCGAGCCCGCCGGCGAGGGCGAGCTGCGCCGTCGCTTCGAGGAGCTCAAGCGGCGGCTCGCCGCCGAGGGTCTGTTCGACGCCGACCGCAAGCGCCCCCTGCCCGCGCTGCCGTGGGCCGTGGGCGTGGTCACCTCCCCGACCGGCGCAGCCCTGCGCGACATTCTCCACGTGCTGCGGCGCCGCTTCCCGGCGGTGCCGGTCGTCCTGTACCCCGTGCCCGTGCAGGGCGAGGCGGCAGCGCCGCGCATCGCCGGGGCGATCGCGCTGGCGTCCGCCCGGGCCGAGGTGGACGTGCTGATCGTCGGCCGCGGCGGCGGGTCGCTCGAGGACCTGTGGCCCTTCAACGAGGAAGCGGTGGTCCGGGCCATCGTCGCCGCCTCGATGCCGGTCGTGTCCGCAGTGGGTCACGAGGTGGACTTCACCCTGGCCGACTTCGCGGCCGACCTGCGGGCGCCGACCCCCTCCGCGGCGGCCGAGCTGGTCGTACCCGACGCGGCCGAGTGGCTGCGCGCGCTGGCCGACCAGGGCCGGAGGCTGGCGGGCGCCTGGCGCCGCCGCGCGGCGACCTGGCGCGAGGACCTGACCTGGACCCGCCGCCGGCTGCAGCAGCTCCATCCCGCCGTCCGGCTCGAGCGGGAATCGCAGCGGCTCGACGAGTTCGACGGCCGGCTGCGAGCCGCGCTGCGGCTCGCGCTCGCGACGCGCTCGCACCAGCTCGCCACGCGACGCGGCGAGCTGGCTTCGCTTTCGCCGGCTGCGCGGCTCGCCGACCTGCGCCGGCGCACGGAGGTCCTCGCGGCGCGCCTGCCGCCCGCAGCCCGGTCGGCGCTGCAGCGGCAGCGCAGCCGCCTCGGCGGCGCGGCGCGGGCCCTGCAGGCGGTGAGCCCGCTCGCCACCCTCGATCGCGGCTACGCCATCGTCACCCGGCGCGCCGACGGCCGGGTGCTGACCGACTCGGCCGCAGTGACGGTCGGCGAGGAAATCGAGGCGCGGGTCGCGCGTGGCCGGATATGCGCGACGGTCACGGGCAAGTCGGACTGACAACCCCGGCGTCATCCGGATCCCGGATCCGACCCGCGCCCCGGCAGGTCACGCCGCGAAGAGCGGGAAGGTCACACCCAGCGCCCAGGCCAGGAACAGCCCAAGCCCAATGCCCGCCGCCGCAGGCCGCCATGACGCGCGCCCGACCCAGCCGCCGAACGTACCGAACAGCAGGAAGAACAGCAGGATCACCGGCAGGATGATCAGCAGGAAGAACAGGCCTTCGAAGTCCAGCGCCACGGCGAGGCCGAGCGATGCCAGCGCCGCGCCCCGCACCAGCAGCACCCGCCACAAGGCCGCGCGCCCGCCTTCGGTCAGCAGTGAATCGGCCAGAATGAACGGGACCGCGCCGCAGGCCATCGCGGCAACGATCGGGATGCGTTCCGGCGTCGGGAAGAACGAGGCGACGTAGCGGTCGAGCACCCCGCCGAACAGCCCGATCCCGAAGGCAGCCACCGGGATTGCCAGGGCTGCCGCGACCGGATCCAGCCGCAGCGCCCCGCCGCGCGCAAGCAGCAGCAGCCCCAGCACGCCGTAGAGCGCGAAGTGCAGCGCCAGGTAATCGGCCACCAGCACCGGCAGGAACCGCGTATCGACCGGCCACAGGACCAGGGGCGTGATCAGCGCAGGTGCCAGCACGGCCAGCAGGAACGCGTCGCGCGGCAGCCGCTCGGGTGGCAGGGATGCCCCCGGAGCCTGCGCATCGCCCCCGCCAAGGGCCAGCCCAGCGCCACCACCGAACCCATCAACAGCGCGATCCAGCCGCCGCGCCGGACGACCGCCGCATCGCTCTCGCGCCCGAAAGACGCATCGAGCCAGGCGAGGGTTTCGCGTAGCGTGGTGGCGGAATAGAGCACGCCGACGTGTTCGACGCGAGGGGCCAGCACCGCACGCCGACCGGCACCGCCCGCCGGGTCGCCGACCGTCTGGCCAATCGCGGCCTGCGGGTCGGCCAGCCGCAGCGCCTGCAGCGCCTCGGCCGCGAGCCTCGCCTCCCAGGCTCCCGCCACCGCCAGCAGGTTGCGCGGCGCGTCCCCAGTCACCGCCCGCGAAAACATGGACACCGCCACGACGGCGCCGACCCGGTCATCCCGGATGGCCTGACGGACCACGATATCGGAGGCCATCGAATGACCGACCAGCGCGAGGCGCCCATCCGAACCCGGGAGGGACAGCGCGGCATCCGCCACGCGGCCCAGCTCGTCCATCAGCAGCTGCGTCGTGCCCTCGATCGCCGTCACATCCCCCGACATCGGCTTCGGATTTCGGCCGTGCCCTTCGAAGTCGAAGCTGACGGCGACATAGCCCGCCCGGGCCAGCGTCAGCGCAAAGCTGTCCATCAGCTGCCGCGACCCGGCGAACCCGTGCGCGATGACGACCACCGGCGAATCGGGCGCCCCGTCGCGCCGGTAGACCGTTGCCGGAGTCGCGCCGACCGTCAGCTCCGTCCGGGTGACGCCACGCCCGTCGCCCTCGAGCTGCGCGACCGCAAGCAGCGCCAGGCCGGCCGCGGCAATGAGGACGATCCGTCGCAGCACGTCGCGACTTCAGCGGCGGCCGTGGCGCTGCACGCGCTTTCGCTTGCGGCGCTGCCGCGGGGTGAGCTCGTTGCGCCGCCCGGCGAAGGGATTGTCCTCGCTCCTGAACTCGACGCGCACCGGCGTGCCGTACAGGTCGAAGGCCTTGCGAAAGCAGTTGGCGAGGTAGCGGCGGTAGTCCTCCGGCGCGCGCTCCGCCTGCGTGCCGTGGACCACGATCACCGGCGGGTTTCGCCCGCCCTGGTGCGCGTAGCGAAGCTTGACGCGCCGGCCGCGCACCAGCGGCGGCTGGTGCTGCTCCATCGCGCCTTCCAGCACGCGGGTCAGTTCCGGGGTCGGCATGTCGCGCATCGCCGCGTCGTAGGCCCGGCCGACCGACTCCATCAACTCGCCGACGCCGCTGCCGTGCAGCGCCGAGATGAAGTGCACCGGCGCATAGTCGAGGAAGTGCAGCCGCTGCTCGAGCCCGGCGCGGATCTCGGCGCGCTGCTCGGACGCGACGTGGTCCCACTTGTTGACAGCGATCACGAGCGCCCGCCCGCGATCGGCGACCAGCCCGAGCAGCGTCGCGTCCTGCTCGGCCACCGTCTCGCGGGCGTCGAGCACGCCGATCACGACGTTGGCGGCATCCACCGCCTGCAGCGTCTTGATGACGCTGAACTTCTCGACCGGGTCCTCGACCCGCGCGCGGCGCCGCACGCCCGCCGTGTCGAACAGGGTGAAGCGCCGGCCGTCGCGCTCGAACGGCACAAGGATGGTGTCGCGAGTCGTGCCCGGCTCGTCGTAGGCGATGAGCCGCTCCTCGCCGACGAGGCGGTTGATGAGCGTGGACTTGCCGACGTTCGGGCGACCGACGACGCAGACGCGCAGCGAACGGTCCGCCTCCGCCGCGGCCTCCTCCGGCTCGGGCTCGACATCGGCGAGGACCGCCTCGATGAGGTCGCCGACGCCCTGGGAGTGCGCGGCGGCGACGGGCCGGGGCTCGCCGAGGCCCAGCTCGTGGAAGTCGGCGACCGCGGCCTCGCCTTCGCGCCCCTCGGACTTGTTGACGGCCACGACGACCGGCTTGCCGCTGCGGCGGATCACGCCGGCGACGAAACGGTCCGTCGGCGTCAGGCCGTCACGCCCGTCCACGACGAACACCACGCGCTCCGCCTCCTCGATCGCCCGGAGGGTCTGCGTGGCCATGGGCTGCTCGATGCCGCGGGGCGACTCGATCAGCCCGCCGGTGTCGATCACGATGAAGCGCCGCCCGGCGGCGCGGCCGTAGCCGTACTTGCGGTCGCGCGTCACGCCCGGCACGTCGGCGACCAGCGCGTCGCGCGTGCCGGTCATCACGTTGAAGAGCGTGGACTTGCCGACGTTCGGCCGTCCTACGAGCGCGATGACCGGGAGCATGGGCCGGCGCCGCGGCTGGCGCGCCTCAGCGCGCCGCGCGGGGCTCGGCGCGGAAGGCGTACACGCCGCCCGCGTCGGTCTGGACCAGCAGGATGCCGCCGGCCGGGACGGGGGCATGGCTGATGCGCTTACCGTCGGTGGACGTGCGGGCGATCATCTCGCCGCTGCCGCGGTCGAGCCAGTGCAGGTAGCCCTCGAAGTCGCCGACCACGACCGCATCGCCGTCCACGGCGGGACCCGACAGGCCGCGCCGGATGAGCGCATCGGTCCGCCAGCGCTCGGTGCCGTCCCGGCGCGACAGCGCGACGACGGACCCGTCCGCGGTGGACAGGTAAAGGGAGTCCTCGTCGAGCGCCAGCCCGCGGTAAGTCGAGTACTCGCGGCCCCACCAGATCTGTCCGGAGTTGCGCGCGATCATGGCGGCGCGTCCCTGGAACCCCGCCACGAACACGTCGTCGCCGGCGACCCGCACCGGGCCGAGGATGTCCACCAGCCGCGCGAGCTCGGTGCGGCCCGACGGCGTCGCGACGGTGGCCGACCAGAGCAGGTCGCCCTCGGCGAGCGTGAGCGCCGCGACCTTGCCGTTGTCGAAGGCGGCGAGCACCGCGTCGCCGTCGATCACCGGCGACGCCGAGCCGCGCACGATCAGGCGTGGCACCTGCTGCTCGAAGTTCCAGGCAGTGCGGCCGTCGCTCGCGTCGAGGGCGGTCAGCCGCCCATCCACCGTGTGCACCACGACCCGGCCGCCGCCCACGGCGGGCGCGGACAGAATCTCGCCGCCCACCCCGGCGCGCCAGCGCTCCGCGCCGGTCGCCGCGTCGAGGGCGATGACCTGGCCCTTCGGTGTCCCCACGACCACGAGGCCGTCGCCGAGTCCCGGGCCCGCGCTCAGCTCGACACCCAGCCGGGCCCGCCAGAGGCTGCGGCCGTTGGCCAGGTTCACGGCGAAGACGTCGCCCCCGGCCCCGGCGATGAAGGCCCGCTCGCCGTCGGCGACCGGCGAGAGCCCGAGCCGCAGCACCTCGTCGGCGCCGACGCTCATGTTCCACGCGCGCTTGATGGCGAGCGTCGCGCGGAAATCGACCAGTTCCGCCGGCGGCTCGACGTCCTTTTCCTTGCTGCACCCGGCCGCGAGCAGGGCGGTGCCGACCAGCAGGAGGCTGCGAACGAAACGCACCGCCCTACTCCGCGGCCGCGGGCGCGGGCGCCGGCGTGGACAGCTCGCCGATCTTGAGGGCGAGCGTCTCGAGGTCCACGAGCCCGTCCGCCTGCTCCCCGGTCCCGGCGCTGTCACGCGCCTTCTGGTAGGCGGCCAGCGCGCCGGCTCGGTCGCCCTTGGCGAAGAGGATGTCACCGCGCAGCTCGTTCACGCGCCCGGCGATCGCCGGCGTCTCGGCCTGGGCCAGCAGCCCGAGCGCCGCATCGTGACGGCCGGCCGCGGACTCGACCCGGGCAAGGCGCAGCCGGGCCACCAGCGCGAGCTCGGGGTCCTTGCTGCCGTCCATCACCTGCCGAAGGCGCGCGGCGGCCGCATCCAGCTCGCCGGCCTCGACGTGCACGCGGGCCGCCACGAGCCGCGCCTGGTCGGCGTAGGGCGTGCGCCCGTACTTCTCGACCAGCGGGTCCACGAGCGCGAGGCCCGCCTCGCGGCCCTGCGAATCCAGCGTCTCGAGCATCTGGCCGAACTGCGCGGCCGCCTCCTGCGACTTGCGGTCGAGGTGGCCGTCCCAGGCGCGGAAGCCGAACAGGCCGCCGAGGCCCAGGCCCACGCCGGCGACCAGCCAGAGCCAGTTCTCCTTGAACCAGTTCTTGATCTGCTCAGCCTGTTCGCGTTCGTCCAGATATTCGTCAACCATGGATGCCTTCCCGTCACGAAGCCCGCGCGAGCAGCGCGCGGATCTTTCCCGGAACCTCGTCCCACGCGCAGGCTTCCTGCGCGGCCTCGCTGCGCAGGTGCTTGACAGCCGCCTCGCCGCGTTCCGCCTCGGCGTCGCCGAGGATCACCGCGACCGTGGCCCCGCTCCTGTCCGCGCGCTTCATCTGCGTCTTGAAGCTGCCGCCGCCGAGCTGTGAGGAGATGCGAATCCCCGGCAGCGCGTCGCGCCAGCGCTCGACCAGCGCCACGCCGCGCCGCTCGGCCGCCGCGCCGGCGATCACGACGAAGACGTCGGGGGAGGCGCCCGGAACGGCGACGCCGGTTTCCCGCAGCAGGCCGGCGATGCGCTCCACGCCGAGCGCCCAGCCGATCGCCGGCGTCGGCTCTCCGCCGAGCTGCGCGATGAGCCCATCATACCGGCCGCCCGAGCACACGGCATCCTGGGAGCCCAGCGCGTCGGTCGTCCACTCGAACACCGTGCGCGTGTAGTAGTCGAGCCCCCGCACCAGCCGCGGGTTCACCGTGTACTCGACGCCCGCGGCATCGAGCAGCGCCCGCAGCCCGTCGAAGTGCGCGGCCGAGTCCGGGTCGAGGTGGTCGGTGATCGCGGGCGCCGCTGCGATCAGGTCCTGCATCGCCGGGTTCTTGGAATCGAGGATGCGCAGCGGGTTGCCGCCGAGGCGGCGGCGGCTGTCCTCGTCCAGCTGGTCCGGGTGCGCCTCGAAGTGGCGAACCAGCAGCTCCCGGTAGGCCTGACGCGACTGGGGCGTGCCGAGCGAGTTGATCTGCAGCTTCACGCGGCTGACGCCGAGCGCCCGCCAGAGCCGCGCCGACAGCAGGATCATCTCCGAATCCACGTCCGGACCCTCGTAGCCGAAGGCCTCGCAATCGATCTGGTGGAACTGGCGGAAGCGGCCTTTCTGCGGCCGCTCGTAGCGGAACATCGGCCCGGAGGTCCACACGCGGTGGCGCTGGTTGTGCAGCAGCCCGTTGGTGATGGCCGCGCGCACCAGGCCCGCGGTGGCCTCGGGCCTGAGCGTCAGGCTCTCGCCGCCCCGGTCAGTGAACGTGTACATCTCCTTCTCGACGATGTCCGTGAACTCGCCGATGGAGCGCTTGAAGAGCTCGGTGTGCTCGACCACCGGAACCCGCAGTTCCTGGTAACCGTAGGCGGCGAACAGCTCGCGGGCCCTGGCCTCGATGAACTGCCAGTAGGGCATGTCATCGGCGAGCACGTCGTTCATCCCGCGGATCGGCGCGGGCGTGGCGGGACGGTTCATGGTGCCTCGCCGGCCGGCGGCGGCGCGGCTTCGGGAATCGGTTCGGGCTGGGACGGGTCGAAGGCGGGAGCGGCCTCCGCGGCCGCATCCAGGTCGCCGGACTGCTCCTCGGCGGACGGCTCCTGCGGGGCAGGCGCCGCCACGGGCGCGGCGTCGGCCGCCTCGCGCTGGCTCCACCACCACCAGCCTCCGGCGCTGGCGGCGACGATCACGGCGAGCCCGACCGCGTACCAGGCGGCGGCAGTCAGGCGCAGCCGGTCGCCCTCGGCCCGGACGGGCGTGTGCGCGCTCGCCTGGGGAATCAGGCTCGGGGGCGCGGGACCCTCGTGCGAGCGATCGTAGGCCTCGAGGAGGGGCTCGACCGGCAGCTCCAGCAGCGTGGCGTACCGGCGCAGGTGGCCACGCGCGAACACGGGGGCGCCCAGGTCGGAGTAACGGTCGGCCTCGAGGGACTCCACCACGCCGACCGGCAGGCGCATGAACTCGGCGGCCTGGGCAGCGGTCCACCCGCGGCCCTCGCGTGCGCGGCCAAGCCTCGCGCCCGGCGAGGACACCGCACCGGCGGAGGGGTCTTCGCTCATGGGGCGTCCTTGCGCGCGAGTTCCTCGACGACGCGGGTCTCGGGCGACGCCGCGTGCGACGTGCGCAGCCGGTCCGCGTAGCGCGCGGCGGCCGCCGCGTCGCCGAGGCCGCTCTCGATCTGGTAGCCGAGCAGCAGCACGTCAGCCGTGGCGGGCGCCGCCGCCAGGTAGCGCTCCAGGAAAGCCCGCGCCTGCATCAGGCTGCCCCGCTCGAAGGACACGCCCGCCATCTGCACGAGCGCCTCGGTGTAGGTCGCGCGCCGTGCCAGGGCGAGGCGCAGGTATTCCTCGGACTTGTCGAGGCGGCCATCCTTGCGCGCGCACACCGCGGCGTTGGTCAGGGCCACTTCGGGGGTGCGGTAGATCGGATTGTTCGCGGCCTCGAGGAAGGCCGTCTCGCCCTTCCGCGACTGGCCGTTGCGGCACAGGAAGGCGCCGAGGGCGTTCTGGGCTTCGGGATTGCGCGGTTCCAGCCGGACGGCCTCGCGGAAGTGCTTCTCGGCGCGCTTCGGCTCGCGCAGCGCCTCGTACAGCAGCCCGGCGCCGAGCTGCACGCTCGCGTTGCGCGGATCCTGCTGCAGCGCCTTGTCGATCTTTTCCTGGGCTATCGCGAGCTGGCCCTGGCGCATGTACTCGAGGCCGAGGCGCACGTTGATGCGTGCAGCGTCCTCCTTGACGTTGATGCCTTGCGCGACCGCAGGCTGCGCGAGGGCTGCCAGGAGCAGGACGAGCAAGGCGCGGATCGCGGTCATGAAGTGCACCCCCGGGGAAATGGCAGGCGCGGCCGCGCTCATGCCTGCACCGAGACGCTGATCAGCTTTTGTCCGAGCCGGACCTGCGTGCGGTCGAGCACCCGGCCCTTGAGCTGGCCGCAGGCCGCGTCGATGTCGTCGCCCCGGGTGCGCCGCGTCGTCACCATCACGCCGGCCCCGAGGAGGATCTCGCGGAAGCGTTCGATCGCCGCCGGCGTGGAGCAGCGGTAGCGGGTGCCGGGGAAGGTGTTGAACGGGATCAGGTTCACCTTGGCCTCGTGACCCGCCAGCAGCCGGGCGAGTTCCCGGGCATGCTCCGGCCGGTCGTTCACGCCGTCGAGCATCACGTACTCGAAGGTGATGTTGCGACCGTTCTGCTTCTCGAGGTAGTGCCAGCAGGCCTCCAGCAGGTCGCGGATCGGGTGCCTGCGGTTGATGGGCACGAGCTCGTCGCGCAAGGCGTCGTTGGGCGCGTGCAGCGAGACGGCGAGCGCCACGTTGCAGTCCTCGGCGAGCCGGTGGATCTGCGGCACGAGGCCCGAGGTGGACAGCGTGACGCGCCGGCGCGAAAGGTCGTAGCCGAGGTCGTCGAGCAGCACCTGGATCGCGGGGAGCACGGCGCGGTAGTTCGCGAGCGGCTCTCCCATGCCCATGAAGACCACATTGGTGATGACGCGCGCGCCGTCCGGGCTCATGCCGAGCTCCCGGTTCGCGAGCCACACCTGGCCGACGATCTCCGCTGCGGACAGGTTGCGGTTGAAGCCCTGCTGCGCGGTGGAGCAGAAGGAGCAGTCGAGCGCGCATCCCACCTGGCTCGAGATGCACAGCGTGCCCCGGCCCGGCTCGGGAATGAACACGGTCTCTATAGCCTGCTCGATGCCCGTGGCGCCCGGCGCGCGCAGCAGCCACTTGCGCGTGCCGTCGGCCGAGGCCTGCGCGGTCACGATATCAAGCGGCCGGACTTCGGCCACGGCGGCGAGACGCTCGCGGAAGTCCTTCGCCAGGTCGGTCATTCGCGCGAAGTCGGACTCCCCGCGCCGGTAGATCCACTTCATGAGCTGCCGGGCCCGGAAAGGCTGCGCGCCGAGGCCGGCGACGAAGCCCTCGAGCTCCGCGCGCGGCATGCCCAGCAGGTTCACCTTGGCGGTTGCGGCGGAATCCATGGCGCTCACCGGTGCGGGGGCGGACTCAGCGCGTGCGCGGGCAGATCGCCGACTCGGCGAAGAAGAACGCGATCTCGCGCGCCGCATTCTCGGCGCTGTCGGAGCCGTGCACCACGTTCTCCTCGATGCTCGTGGCGAGGTCGGCGCGGATCGTGCCGGGGGCGGCCTTCTTCGGGTCGGTCGCGCCCATGATCTCGCGGTGGCGGGCGACGGCGTCCTCGCCCTCGAGCACCTGCACCATCACCGGGCCCGAGGTCATGTAGGCGCACAGGTCCTTGAAGAACGGACGCTCGTGGTGCACCGCGTAGAAGCCCTGGGCCTGCGCGGCCGTCAGGTGCATCATCCGCGCGGCGACGATCCGAAGCCCGGCGTTCTCGAAGCGGCGGTACACCTCGCCGATCAGGTTCTTGCCGACACCGTCGGGCTTCACGATGGAAAGGGTGCGTTCTACCGCCATGGGATCCTCTGCTCTGTGCGAATTCGTTGATGAGGTAGGGCCGCCCGGCGCGGGCCGGGAAGCGCCTGCGTGGCCGGTCGTTAAAAAGACGACGATTGTACCGGGGCGGACACCCCCCCGGCAAATGTCAGGGACGACGGAAGTCCCTGCCGCTCAAGGAAAAATCAGACGGCGAAACTCTCGCCGCAGCCGCACTCTCCCTTGACGTTGGGGTTGCGGAAGCGAAACGCCTCGTTGAGGCCCTGGCGGACGAAATCCACCTCGGTGCCGTCGATCAGCGCCAGGCTGTCGGTGTCCACCACCACCTTGACGCCTTCGCTGTCGAAGACGTGGTCGGCGGCGCCGATCTCCTCGGCGTAGTTGATGACGTAGGCGTAGCCCGAGCAACCCGTCTTGCGGACGCCGAGGCGCAGGCCGAGGCCGTGTCCCCGGGCGGCGAGGTGGTTGCGGACCCGTTCGGCGGCAGACGGCGTGAGGGTGATAGCCATGTACGGTTGAGCGCTCGCGTTGCCGGAGGTTCCCGGATTCTACCGGCCTGGGACGCCGAGGGAAGCGAGCGATGCCGCGGCATCCTGCACGATGAGCAGTCGCCCGAGCTTGGCGGGCGGCAGGTCGAGCTCGGCGGCGAGCGCCTGCACGTCGACGTCGGCCGCCTCCCCGATCGGCCGCCCCCCCAGCCACTCGGCCACCAGGGCGCTGGCGGCGATGACGTGCGGACATCCCCAGGCGCGAAAGACCGCCTCTCCCACGCGTCCTGCCACCACCCGGGCCTCGAAGACGACCCAGGCGCCCTGTTCCGGCGAGCCGGCCTCGCCCCGGCGCCGTTCGCCGGGGCCCTCGGGCAGGTGACCCGCGCACGGCGGGCCGGCGAAGAGCGCCCTCACCCGGGGCGAATAGTCCGTCGGGCTCACGCCACCCGCTCCATGGCTCCCTCCGGCGCCAGGGCGCGCAATCTCCGCACGGCCGCCACCAGGGCCGCCGCCGCCCGGTCCACCTCCTCGGCCGTCGTGAAACGCCCGAGGCTCAGCCTCAGGGATGCCTGGGCCGCGGCGTCCGAGCGGCCCAGCGCGCGCAGCACGTAGGATGGCTCGGCACGGGCCGAACTGCAGGCTGAGCCGCTCGAGGCCTCGACGATCCCCTCGAGTTCGAGGAGCAGGCTCTCGCCCTCCACGCCCGCGAAGAAGACGTTCAGGATCCCGGGCACACTGGGTTCGGCCGCGCCGTTGCGCTCGACCCGATCCAGGACGGCAAGCCGGCTCCAGAGGCGCTCCCTCAACGCCCGGACCCGCGGCTCCTCGACCGGCAGCGCCGCGGCGGCGATCTCGCAGGCGAGGCCGAAGCCGACCGGCTGGTGGGTCGCGAGCGTCCCCGGCCGCAACCCGCCCTCCTGGCCGCCCCCGAACAGGAGCGGGTCGAGCGCCGGACGCGGCTCGCGCCGGACATACAGGGCGCCGATGCCTGCCGGGCCGCCCAGCTTGTGGGCCGTGAAGGCGACCAGATCGGCGCCGAGGGTCTCCACGTCCACCGGGATGCGACCCGCGGTCTGCGCCGCGTCCACGTGCAGCAGCACGCCGCGCCCGCGGCACAGGCGGCCGATCTCGGGGATCTCGTTGACCACGCCGGTCTCGTTGTTCGCGTGCATCAGGGCGACGAGCACCGTGTCCGGCCGCAGGGCCTCGGCCACCTGCTCCGCCAGCACCCGTCCGTCCACGCCCGGACGCAGCCATGTCACCTCGAAACCCTCGCGCTCGAGCCTGCGGCAGGCGTCGAGCACCGCGCGGTGTTCGGTGCGCGAAGTCACCACGTGCCGCCCCCGGTCGCGCGCCGCCCGCGCGGCGCCGAGCACGCCCAGGTTGTCGCTCTCGGTCGCGCCCGAGGTGAACACGATGGCGGCGGGCGCCGCGCTGACGAGCGCCGCGACCTGGGCGCGCGCGCGCTCGACGCGGGCGCGGGCGCGGCGTCCGCCGGGGTGGACCGAGGACGGGTTGCCCGCAGGGCCCCGCAGGCACTCCGCCATGACCTCGGCGACCCTCGGGTCCACCGGGGCGGTCGCGGCATAGTCGAGGTAGACCGACGCAGGCCCGCTCACGGACCTTCCTTGCGATCCAGCGACTGCTCGACCGCCGAGAGCACCCCGCGAAGGATCTGCGTCTCCTTCTCGTTGGGTGTCGCGCGCGTGACGAGGCGCATCACGCGCGCCTCGATCTGCGCCGCGCTCGGCTGCTCGGGGAAGCCGAGCCGGCGCAGCACGCGGCCAAGGTGCCCGCGCAGGTGCGCGAGGTCCTCCGCGGCGGCGTCCGGGGCCTCGGGCTCGAGCCGGCGGATCGCCGGACCCGTCGCCATGCGCAGCTCGTAGCAGACGATCTGCACGGCCTGCGCGAGGTTCAGCGACTCGTACTCGGGGTTGGCGGGGATATTGAGCAGCGCGTGGCAGGCGGCCAGGTCGTCGTTGGACAGCCCGTTGCGCTCGTTGCCGAACAGCACCGCGGCTGGCCGGGACTGCGCCGCCTCGACGAGTTCGGCGGCCGCGGCGCGCGGGTCGAGCACGCGCCAGTGGGCGCTGCGCGGACGCGCGCTCGTCCCGAGGACCCGGCCGCAGCCGGCGATCGCCTCGGCGATGTCGTCCACGACCTGGGCGCGGGCGAGCACGTCGTCGGCGCCGGAGGCACGCGCCGTCGCCTCCGCGCTCGGGAACTGCTGGGGACGGACGAGCACGAGGTCGCCGAGGCCCATGTTCTTCATCGCCCGGGCCGCCGCGCCGATGTTCCCGGGGTGGCTGGTCTCGACGAGGACGATGCGGATCGGCGGCATGGTGGGACGACGCTGGGCGATGCTGTTATTCTAGGGATTCGAAGCCGCGCTGTCGGCGGGATTCTCGATGCACCCACTCCTCACAATCGCGGTGCGCGCCGCGCGGCGCGCGGGCGAACTGATCGTTCGCAACCAGTACCAGGCCGGCACCCTGGAGGTGACGGCCAAGAGCCGGAACGACTTCGTCACCGAGGTCGACCGCCAGGCCGAAGCCGAGATCATCGCGATCATCCGCAAGGCGTACCCGCAGCACGGCTTCCTCGCCGAGGAAGGCGGGCGCTCGGGCGGGGACGAGGTCGTCTGGATCATCGACCCGCTCGACGGCACCACCAATTTCCTGCACGGCTTTCCGCAGTTCTGCGTGTCCATCGCCGCCGAGGTGCGCGGCCGCCTCGAGGTGGCGGCGGTGTTCGACCCGACGCGCAGCGAACTCTTCACCGCTGCGCGCGGGGCAGGCGCGCAGCTCGAGGGGCGGCGCATGCGGGTCACGAAGCAGCGCACGCTCGAAGGCGCGCTGATCGGCACCGGCTTCCCCTACCGGGCCAACCTGCGCTACCTCAAGAACTACCTCGGCATGCTCGAGGTCGTCATGCAGCAGGCCGCCGGCGTGCGCCGGCCGGGCTCGGCCGCCCTCGACCTCGCCTACGTCGCCGCAGGCCGCCTCGACGGTTTCTTCGAGATCGGGCTGTCGCCCTGGGACACGGCGGCCGGCACGCTGCTGATCAGCGAGGCCGGTGGCCACGTCGGCACCCTCACCGGCGCCGAGTACCGCCAGGAGGGCCACATCGTGGCCGGCACGCCCAAGGTTCACGCGGCGCTGATCGAGGCGCTCAGGCCGCACGTGCCTCCGGAACTCGCCGGCTGAGGCCGGCCGCGGCCCGGCTCACGGCAGCCCGTCGGCCTCCTGCTTCTTGTCGATCGGCATCAGGTCGCGCTGGGACAGGCCCAGGTCAAGCGACACGGCGCCGGCGACGTAGATCGACGAGTAGGTGCCGATCACGATGCCGACGAGCAGCGCGGCCGAGAAGGCCCGCAGCGCCTCGCCGCCGAGCAGCAGCAGCGCCACCACCACGATAAGCGTGGTGGCCGAGGTCATGATCGTCCGGGACAGCGTCTCGTTGATCGCGGCGTTCATCACCTCGATCGGCTCCGCCTTTCGCATCCCGATCATTCGTTCGCGCACGCGGTCGAAGACGACGACCGTGTCGTTCAGCGAGTAGCCGATCACGGCCAGGATGGCGGCGAGCGCCGAGAGGTCGAAGGTGATCTGGGTCAGGGCAAAGAAGCCCAGCACCGCGATCGGGTCGTGCAGCACGGCGAGGATCGCGCCCACCGAGAACTTCCACTGGAAGCGCATGATCACGTAGAGACCGATGAACAGCAGCGCCATCAGCAGCGCGGTGGCGCCCTTCTCGGCCAGCTCCCGTCCCACCTGGGGGCCGACCGCCTCGGTACGGAGGATTTCGACCCCCGGATCCAGCGCCGTCAGCGCCGCGCTGGCACGGTCGGTCAGCGCCTGTGCCTCCCGCCCCTCCGCGGGAGGCAGCCGCACGAGGATGTCCTGGGCCGTGCCGAAGCTCTGCACCTGCGCCCCGGCCAGGCCCGCACCGAGGAGCGCCTCGCGCGTGCCCTCGATGTCCGCGGGGGCCGGGAACGATGCCTCCACCACGATGCCGCCGGTGTAGTCGATGCCCAGGTTGAGGCCGCGGACGGCGACGAGCACCAGCGAGGACACGATCACGAGCGCCGAGATGACGTACCAGTAGCGCCGCTTCTCCATGAAGCGGATCCTGGGAACCTTGCCGAAGAACTCCATGGGGGACCCTCAGATCGCCAGCCGCTCGACGCGGCGGCGGCGGCCATAGATGAGCTGTATGAGCGCGCGGCTGCCCATCAGCGCGGTGAACAGCGAGGTCAGGATGCCGAGGAACAGGACCACCGCGAAGCCGCGGACCGGTCCCGTACCGAAGGCGAACAGCATCACGGCCGCGATCAGGGTGGTGATGTTGGCGTCGATGATCGCCGACAGCGCGTGCTCGAACCCGCCGTGGATGGCCGCGAGCGGCGTCAGCCCGTTGCGGATCTCCTCGCGTATGCGCTCGTAGATCAGGATGTTGGCGTCCACCGCCATGCCGACGGTGAGCACGATGCCCGCGATGCCGGGCAGCGTCAGCGCCGCACCGAAGAGCGACAGCAGGGCGGTGATCAGCACCACGTTGGACACCAGGACGGCGACGGCGACGAGGCCGAAAACCCGGTAGTACAGCGCCATGAAGACAAAGGTCAGCAGCATGCCGAGCATCAGGGCACGGAAGCCGCGCTCGATGTTGGCCTTGCCGAGGCTTGGGCCGATCAGGCGCTGCTCGACGATGTACAGCGGCGCGGCCAGCGCGCCGGCGCGCAGCAGCCGGGCGAGCTCCTGGCCCTCGCCGACGGTGAGGCCCGTGATCTGGAAGCGGTTCGAGAAAATGCCGCGGATGGTCGCGACGCTGATGACCTCCTCCTTGGAGCGGTCCACGACGACCTTCTTGCCGTCGCGCTCCACGAGCTCGCGCTCACGTTCGATGAAGACGACGGCCATGGGCTTGCCGAGGTTCTCGCGGGTGGTGCGCAGCATCTCCTCGCCGCCGCGCGCATCGAGCACGACGTCGACGGCCGGCTCGCCGGTGGTGATGTTGGAGGTGGCGTCGATCAGCTGCTCGCCGGTGGCGATGACGTCGCGCCTGAGCAGCACCGGATTGCCCTGCCGGTCCTTGTACAGGCGAGTGCCCAGCGGCGCCCGGCCGGTGCGCTCCGCCTCGAGCGGGCTGTTGACCTGGTCCACGAGCCGGAACTCGAGGGTCGCGACCTTGCCGAGCACCCGCACCACCTCGGCCGCATCCTGGATGCCAGGGAGCTGCACGGCGATCCGGTTGAGCCCCTGGCGCTGGATGACCGGCTCGGCCACGCCGAGCGCGTTCACGCGGTTGTTGAGCGCGGTGATGTTCTGCTGGATGGCGAAGTCCTGGCGCTGGCGGATCTGGTCCTCCGTGAGCTCGGCGAGGATCTCGCCCGCGCCGGCGCCGTCCCGCACGCCCAGCTGCGGGTCGTGCTTGGTGATCGCCGCGGTGGCTGCCTGGGCCTGGGCCGGGTCGCGCAGGACGATGCGCGCGCCGCGCGGCGTGGCATCGAGCTCCGAATACGGTACGGACGCCTCGCGCAGCACCTTGCGGAGGTCGCGTTCCATCACCTGGGTGAGCTGCGCCACCGCGCCCTCGACGTCCACTTCGTACACGAGGTACATGCCACCGCGCAGGTCGAGGCCGAGGCTCATGGGCTTCAGGCCGACGTCGGCGAGCCAGCGGGGCGCACGCGAGGCGAAGGTCGTCGCCACGGCGAACTGGCCCTCGAAGGCCCTCGCGATCGCGTCGCGCGCCTCGAGCTGGCGCTCGACCTCATCGAAGCGGATCCAGGCGCGGCCGCCGTCGTCGAGGTAGGCGGCGTCGTAGGCAATCTGCTGGCTCTGCAGCAGGCCGGTCAGCTCCGCGAGCGAGCCTTCGGAGAAGGCCGCGCGGTCGCGCCGAGTCAGCTGCAGCGCCGCCGACTCGCCGAAAATGTTCGGCAGCGCCAGCATGATCGAGACCAGCAGGACCGCGAGCACGGTCATGCTCTTCCAGAGGGGGTATTGATGCATGGGAGGATCCCGGGGCCGGTCGGCCGTCCTTGGTCGGTCAGTCGCCCTTGATCGTGCCCTTGGGCATCAGCTGGGCCACCTGGAACTTCTGGACCTTGATGGCCACGCCGTTCGACACCTCGAGGGTGATGAAGTTGTCGCCCACGGCCGTGATGCGGCCGAGCAGGCCGCCGTTCGTGACGACCTCGTCCCCGGTCTGCAGCTTCCCGACCATCTCACGGTGCTCCTTGGCGCGCTTGGTCTGCGGCCGTATGAGAAGGAAGTAAAACACCACGAAGATGAGCACGAGCGGCAGCAGCTGCAGCCAGGCGCTGCCGCCGGCAGCACCGGCCTGCTGGGCCCAGGCGGCGGGAATGATCAGGTCCATGGTCGTCCTCGATGCAGGGGGCCGCGGGGGCCCGTCGGTACAAAATGGCCCGCGATTATGCCACAGCCCCCGGCTCCGCCCCCCGTCGGCGGTGGAATTCGCGCCTGAACTCGGCGAAACGGCCGGCCTCGATGGCCTCGCGCATGCGGCCCATCAGGTCGAGGTAGAAGTGCAGGTTGTGCAGCGTCGCGAGGCGGGGACCGAGCATCTCGCCGCACTTGTCGAGGTGGCGCAGGTAGGCCCGGCTGAAGTGCCGGCAGGTGTAGCAGCCACAGTCCTCGTCCAGCGGCCGGGTGTCGGCCGCGTAGCGGGCATTGCGGATGTTGATCACGCCGCCCGGAACGAACAGGTGTCCGTTGCGGGCGTGCCGGGTCGGCATCACGCAGTCGAACATGTCCACGCCTCGGTGCACGGCCTCCACGAGGTCCTCCGGGCGCCCGACCCCCATGAGGTAGCGGGGCTTTGTCGACGGCATGCCCGGCACCAGCCCCTCGAGCACCCGGTGGCGCTCCTCCTCCGGCTCCCCGACGGACAGCCCGCCGATGGCGAGTCCCTCGAAGCCGGTGCGTTCGAGCCCCTCCAGCGAAGCGTGCCTGAGCGGCACGTGCATCCCGCCCTGGACGATGCCGAACAACGTGCCGCTGCCCGGCAGGGCGTCGAACGCCACCCGGCTGCGGGCCGACCAGCGCAGCGACAGTTCCATCGAGGCCCTTGCCTCGGCCTCGGTCGCCGGGTACGGCGTGCACTCGTCGAAGACCATCGCGATGTCCGAGTCGAGCGCCCGCTGCACCTCCATCGATCGCTCGGGGCTCAGCATCACGCTCGAGCCGTCCACCGGCGAGCGGAAACGCACGCCCTCCTCGCTCAGCTTGCGCATGCTCGCCAGGCTGAACACCTGGAAGCCGCCCGAGTCGGTCAGGATCGGGTGCGGCCAGTGCATGAAGCCGTGCAGGCTGCCGTGGGCGCGGATGACCTCCGTGCCCGGCCGCAACATCAGGTGGAAGGTGTTGCCGAGGATGATCTGGGCGCCGCAGGCCTCCAGCTCCTCCGCGGTGACGCCCTTGACCGTGCCGTAGGTGCCGACGGGCATGAAGGCCGGCGTCTCGACGCTGCCGCGGGCGAGTTCCAGCCGGCCACGGCGGGCCGCGCCGTCGGTGGCGAGCAGCGAGAACTTCACGGCGCCTCCCTCGGAACCAGGGCCGTCGGCTCCGGCGTGACGAAGCAGGCATCGCCATAGCTGAAGAAGCGGTAGCGCTCCGTGACCGCGTGGCGGTAGGCCTCCAGCACGCGCTCGCGGCCGGCGAATGCGCTCACCAGCATGAGCAGCGTGGACTCGGGCAGGTGGAAATTGGTCAGCATCGCGTCCACGACCCGGAAGCGGTAGCCGGGGCGGATGAAGAGGTCCGTCTCGCCGTCGAAGGGCTGCAGAGTGCCCTCGCGCGCGGCGCTCTCGAGGCTGCGGACCACGGTGGTGCCAACCGCCACCACGCGTCCGCCGCGGCGGCGCGTCGCGTTCACGGCCTCGACGGCCTCGGCAGGCACCCGCGCGCGCTCGAAATGCATGCGGTGGTCGTCGAGGCGGTCCGCGCGCACCGGCTGGAAGGTGCCGGCACCGACGTGCAGCGTCAGCCAGGCCGTGCCCACGCCGGCCGCACCGAGGCGGTCGAGCATCGCCATGTCGAAATGCAGCCCCGCGGTGGGTGCGGCCACCGAGCCCGGGTCGCGCGCGTACACCGTCTGGTAGCGCTCACGGTCATCCTCGCCGGCCGGACGCTCGATGTAGGGCGGCAGCGGGACCTCGCCGTGCGCCTCGAAGTACGACACGGGGTCGCGGTCGAGCTGGAACTCGACCATGTCCTCGACGCGGCCGGTCACCGTCGCCGTGGCGCCGCCGGGCAGCGCGATGGCGGCCCCGGGCCTGAAGGGCTTGCTGGCCCTGGCCAGCGCGAGGAAGCGCCGGCCGTCGAGGATGCGCTCGAGCAGCAGTTCCACCGCGCCGCCGGTGGCCTTGTGCCCGTGCAGCCTCGCGGGAACCACCCGCGTATTGTTGAACACCAGCAGGTCGCCCGGCGCGAGCAGGGACGGCAGGTCCGCGAAACGCAGGTCGCGCAACGGGCCGCCCGCGCCGTCGATCACGAGCAGGCGGCCGGCCCCGCGCTGGGCAGGCGGGACCTGTGCGATCAGTTCCTCGGGAAGCTCGTAGTGGAAGTCGGCGCGGCGCATGCGCCGCGCACGATAGCACAGGGCCAGCCGCGCTCAGCCGGCGAGCGGAGCCTCGCCGCGGGGCGCACGCGCCTGCGGTGCGCGGGGCACCTCGATCGCCAGGTCCCGCGGCTTGCGGTCGCGCATGATCCGCAGGGTGACCTTCTCGCCCGGCTGGTAGGAGCGCAGGATGCGCAGGGCGTGGCTGCCGCTTTCCGGCTCGCGGCCGCCGATCTCGAGGATCACGTCGCCTTCCTCGAGCCCGACGCCGGCATCGGGCGGCACGCGCAGCACCAGTACGCCCTTGTCCGTGCCGAAGTACCGCCCCAGCCCCGGCGTGACGGTCGCGAATTCCGCGTCGGCGAAGCCGCGCAGCAGGAAGGTCCCGATCTCCGGCAGGGGGGGGACCGGCGGCACGCCCGGCACCGGGATGCCGCCCTCGCCGGTCCAGCGGGCCAGGTCTGCGGCACGCGCCACGACGAACAACTCGCGGTCCCTGCCGTCGCGGCGAAGGCCCAGCGCCACCTTCTGCCCCGGCTCGACATCGCGCATCCGCGTGGTGAGGTCGCGGCCCTGCTCGACCGACTTGCCGTCGATCGCGACGATGACGTCGCCGGCGAGCATGCCGGCCTCGGCCGCCGGACCGCCGGGACTCACGCTCACCACCTTCACGCCGCGCGTGCCGGGCTCCGGGTTGCCGAGGTTGATGCCGAGCATGGCCCGGCGCGGTGACCCGGTCCGCAGGCGGATGACCTCGCGCATCGCCGGGCCGTAGACCTCGGAAGACAGTTCGGCCACCTCGCGCGCAGCTTCCTCGAGCCGGCGCCGAGCGTCCTCCAGCTTCGCGCGCTGCTCGGCGGCCGCGGCAGCCTCGTCCGGGGCCTGCTTGTCGGCCGGCTGCGCCACGACCGGCGCAGCGCTGAACGCGAGCAGGGTGGCCAGCATCGTGACGATCGCTTTCGACATGTCCGTTCTCCTCGGCCGCGGTCGCGCGGCCCGACAGTTCAGCGGCCCGCCAGCGCCTCGGCGTAGCGGACCCGCACCAGTGAATCCATGAGGGCCACGCGCTCGTGCCAGAGTTCCTCGGCAGCGCCGGCCGGCCCTGGTTCGAGAGTCGCGGCCGACAGTTCGTCGTCCACCAGCGCAAGCCGGTCCTCGAGCAGCGAGATCGTGTAGGCCGTCCCCACCCGCTGCGCGGCCTGGCGCGGCAGCGCGGCGAGTTGCGCCTCCAGCCGGGCGCTCTCGGCGAGCAGTTCCGCCGGAGGCGCCCAGGCAAGCGGCGCGGGGGGCCGTCCCTCCGACGGCGGACCGGCGCGGAGCAGCACGGCGACCGCGAGGACCATCGTCGCCGCCGCAGCCGCGACGGTCCAGGCGCGACCCGCCGCCGCGGTCGCGGGCGGCCGAGCCGCACGCCGGGCGGCGGCGCGGAAGGCGCCGGGAGGCGGTGAACAACCCGGCAGCCCGGCGAGTTCGCGGGCGATCAGTTCGTCGCGGCGGTCCTGCATGTTCCTTCCCCGGTGCGCTCCGCGGCGGCCGGCGGCGCATCCTCCCTGAGGACCTGGCGCAGCCGCGCGTGGGCGCGCGACAGTTGCGATTTCGAGAAACTCGGGCTGCGCCCCACCTGCGCCGCGATCTCCTCGTGCGAGAACCCCTCCACGTCGTGGAGCCAGACCACGGCGCGGCTCAGGGGCGGCAGGGTCATGAGCGCGCGCTCCAGGTCCCGCTGGTGTCCGCAGCGGGTCTCGTGCCCGGGCTCGGCGGGCTCGGCCTCCGGCATCGTTTCCAGCCACTCGAGGCCGCGCTGCCACGGTGAGCGCAGGTGCATCAGGCTGCGGCGGACGGCAATGGCGCGGATCCACATCGGCAGCGGCGCGCGGCCCTCCCAGCGCCCGACGTGCTGGATGACGTCGGCGAAGGTCTCCTGCAGCAGTTCCTCGGCCACCGCCTCGCGCCGCACCAGCCGCCGTATCAGGGTGTAGGTGGCGCCGGCGCAGGCCTCGTAGACGGCGGCGACGGCGTCCATGTCTCCGTCGCGGGCCGCCTCGGCGAGGCCCTCGGGCAGCATAATGTCTGAAAAGCGCGCCATCACCCGCTTAGATGCGCGAGCGGGGCAAAAGGTCGCAGCGGGTGCGTCGAGGCTGGTGCCGGGAGCGAGACTCGAACTCGCACGGTGTCGCCACCGGTGGATTTTGAGTCCACTGCGTCTACCAATTCCGCCATCCCGGCCGGCGCCGGGAGTATAGGCGATCGATCGCGTCGCTTGGCACCGGCGCGGGAGCGCGTGACAATCGGGCCATGAAATTCTGTTCGCATTGCGGCCAGCCGGTGACCCTCGAGGTCCCCGAGGGCGATCACCTGCCGCGCCACATCTGCACCCACTGCAGCACTGTCCATTACCAGAATCCCAAGATCGTGGTCGGCTGCGTGCCCGAACACGAGGGCCGGATCCTGATCTGCCGGCGGGCCATCGAGCCGCGCTACGGCTTCTGGACCATTCCGGCGGGCTTCATGGAGAACGAGGAGACCCTGCAGCAGGGCGCCGCCCGGGAGTCGTGGGAGGAAGCCCTCGCGAAGGTCGAGATCGGCTCGCCGCTCGCCATCGTGCACGTGCTGCACGCCCACCAGGTTCACGTCATGTTTCGCGCGCGGATGGCCGAGCCGGGGTTCGGTGCCGGCCCCGAGAGCCTGGAGGTCGCCATGGTCGAGCCGGCCGACATCCCCTGGGGCGAACTGGCCTTCCCCAGCGTCCGCTATGCCCTCGAGCGCTGGCTGGAGGACCGCGCGGCCGGCCGCGAGGGCCTTCATTTCACCGCCTTCGACCGCCGCCTTCCCGGCGGAACCTGACCCGGCCCGACCGCGCCGGCTGATGACGTCGGCGCGTTGTGGCAGAATCCGCCACGCCCAGCCTGCCAGGAGCCCGCGATGACGTTCGTCGTCACCGAAAACTGCATCAAGTGCAAGTACATGGACTGCGTGGAAGTCTGCCCCGTGGACTGTTTCCACGCGGGGCCCAACTTCCTCGTGATCGATCCCGACGAATGCATCGACTGCACCCTGTGCGAGCCCGAGTGCCCGGCCGAGGCGATCTACTCGGAGGAGGACCTCCCCGCGGGGCAGGAGCAGTTCAAGCAGATCAACGCCGAGCTGGCCAAGAAGTGGCCGGTGATCACCGAGAAGGGCGAACCGCCCGCGGACGCCGACGAATGGAAGGGCGTCGAGGGCAAGCTCTCGAAGCTCGAGCGCTGAGCGGAAGGACGCAAGGCCCGAGCCTTACGAACCCTGCTCCAGCTGGCGCAGTCGCTCGACGAGCCGCGGCGCCGGCAGGTAGCCGGGGATGTAGTCGCCGCGCTCCGTGATGATGCCCGGCGTCCCGCGGATGCCCAGCTCACGCCCGAGTTCGTACTGGCGCGCCACTGGCGTGGCGCACTTGCCGGCCTTCACCGGCTCGCCGCGCTTCGCACGGGTCAGCGCGTCGCCTCGGTCGGCGCTGCACCACACCGCCTCGGCCTTGGCCCAGGACTCGCTGCCGGGGCCGCCGCGCGGGTAGAGCAGGTAGCGCACACGCACGCCCAGCCGGTTCAGCTCGGCGACCTCCGCGTGCATGGTTCGGCAGTAGCCGCAGTCGATGTCCGTGAAGACGTTGACCGTGTACTTGTAGCCCTTGGGCGAGAACACGATCGCCTGGTCGTCCCGGACGCCCTTGATCAGCGAGGCGCGCGAGGACTGGCGGCGGCTCTCCGTGAGGTTCGCCCGGGTGGCGATGTCGAAAAGGTCGCCGTCGATGTAGAAGCGGCCGTCGGTCGAGACGTAGCCGACGTCCATGCCGGAGACGACCTCGTACAGGCCTGGCACGGGTGACGGACGGACGTCCTCGACGCTGACCTCGAGCTTCTTCGCGATCTCGGCGCGGATGTCGGCGCCCGGCGTCTGGGCGGCGGCCGCGAGGGGTACGGCAAGGAGGAAAGGCGTCAGCAGGCGGGCCAGCAGGCACATGCGCATCATCGACCTCGGGTTCGGGCGCAGCAGCCGGCGAGGATCCGGCGCGCGTCCTCGTACAGGGCCCGGGATTCTACCAGACCGCCTGTCAGCCGCGCGGGTGGTGCGCCGCGTGCAGGTCCTTCATGCGCTCGCGCGCGACGTGCGTGTAGATCTGGGTCGTGGACAGGTCGCTGTGACCGAGCAGCATCTGGACCACGCGCAGGTCGGCGCCGTGGTTCAGCAGGTGGGTCGCGAAGGCGTGGCGCAGCGTGTGCGGCGACAGCTCCCGCTCCACGCCGGCGCGCGCCGCGTAGCGCTTGATGATGTGCCAGAACGCCTGTCGGGTCATGCGGTCGCCGCGCCGGGTCGGGAAGAGGTATTCCGTCTGGCGGTCCAGCAGGATCTCGCCGCGCGGGCCGGCGACGAACTCGCTGAGCCAGCGGACCGCTTCCTCGCCGAGCGGGATCAGCCGCTCGCGGTTGCCCTTGCCGACGATGCGCAGCACGCCCTGGTTCAGGTTGACCTGCGAATAGCGCAGGTTCACGAGTTCGGAGACGCGAAGGCCCGTCGCATAGAGAACTTCGAGCATGGTGCGGTCCCGATGCCCGAGCGGATCGCCGACCGCCGGCGCGCCGAGCAGCGAATCCACCTCGGCTTCGCTAAGCGACTTGGGCAGCGAGCGCCCGATCTTCGGCATCGCTATCTGCGCGGTCGGGTCCTCGTCGAGCAGGCCCTCGCGGACCGCCCATCGGAAGAAGCGACGGAAGCTCGACAGCTGGCGTGCGGTCGAGCGCGGCCGGGCGCCGGTCTCGACGCGCCAGGCGATGAACCCGAGAAGGTCGTTCCGGGCCGTGCGCGTGACGTCGACGCCGCGGGACTTCAGCCAGCGGGCCAGCGCCGTCAGGTCGGCGCGGTAGGCCGCCAGCGTGTTCGGCGACAGGCCCCGCTCCATCCAGACCGCGTCGAGGAAACGGGTGATGGACGGGTCCACCGGGTCATCGGCAGCCTGGGCCGCCGCCAGTGTCGCGGCCCGGACGGATGTGGAAGACTTCATCGCTCCGCTCATGTCCTGCGCTCGGTGGCCCGCGAGCCGCGGGCCCTGTCAGATCTCCTGGGGCCTGCCGTGGCCGCCGCGCCCGGGTGGCGGCGCGGGCAGGCCATGCGACAGAATTCGGAGCCGAGTATGGGGGCCGCTTCCCTTGACCCGACGTGACCAGCCTCACACAAGAACATGACCGTTGACATAACCGGAACCAGTTCACAGAACGCCCCGCGCCCCGCGAGCCTCGCCTGATGCGCGACGCGCTGCGCGCCGCGTGGGGGCTCTACGCCTGGGCGCTGTTCGCCCTGCTGCTGTTCCTCGCCGTTCTGGCCGCAATGCTGTTGCCCACGCTGCACTGGCGCCGCAACGGGTCGCGCTGGCTCGCGCGCACCTTCTTCCGCCTCGCCGGACTGCCCGTCGAGGTCACGGGCCTCGACCGCCTGCCGGAAGTGGCCTGCGTGGCGGTGGCGAACCATTCCAGCTACGTGGACGGGCCGCTGCTGTATGCGGTGCTGCCCTCGCGTTTCGGTTTCGTGATCAAGAAAGAGATCGTCGGGGTGCCGGTCGCCGGATTCATGCTGCGGCGCCTGGGCCACGAGTTCGTGGACCGCCACAACCGCTCCGAGAGCGCGAGGGACGCCCGGCGGATCCTGAAGACCGCCTTCAGCGGAGGTTCGGTCGCCTTCTTCCCCGAAGGCACCTTCACGGAGGAGCCAGGCCTCGCCCGCTTCCACAGCGGCGCCTTCGTCACGGCCGCGCGGGCGGGCATGCCGGTGGTGCCGGTGGTCATCCGCGGCGCGCGGCGCGTTCTACGCGGCGGCGACTTCCTGCCCCGACCGGGGCGGCTCGAGGTCGAGGTGCTCGAGCCGGTGGTCGCGCCGCTGCCGAACGAACCGGACGCGGTCGCGCGCATGAAGTTCGAGGCGCGCCAGCGCATCCTGGAGCGCCTCGGCGAACCTGACCTCGCGCCGGATTCGTAGCCGCCATGCGGCTGATGCCGCGCTCGTAGGATCCGGCAGTGGTGCCTGCGCCGCAGCCGGGATCCGGCGGGGGGCACTCCTCGCCTCGCTGCGGCGCTCGCAAAGCCTCGCGCCGCTTTACGCTCGGCTGTGGGGCCCCCTCGCCACCTCGGTCGCGGCGCGATGCGCTGTGCCCGAATCGGGCAGCGCCGAATCAGGCGTGACCTCACGCGCGCGCGGCCGACCGAGTACAGCGCGCGCGAGATGCGCCCGAGCGAGGCGACCTTGACCGCCTCGACCAGCTGCTCGAACACGTTACCGCCCGTTGCCGCCACCTGTTGCAGTTGAGCGAGCACCGAGGGCTGAAGCTCGGCGCGGGCCGCGTTGAAGGCGCGCACCGCCTCCACCTGCGACTGCTTCTCATCCTCGGTCGAGCGGATCAGCTCCGCCTGCTTGAGCTCGTCCTCGTTGCGCTTCTCGGGCAGGAAGGTGTTGACGCCGATGATCGGCAGGCTGCCGTCGTGCTTCTTGTGCTCGTAGTAGAGCGACTCTTCCTGGATCTTGCCGCGCTGGTACATGGTCTCCATCGCGCCGAGCACGCCGCCGCGCTCGGAAATGCTCTCGAACTCCTTGTACACCGCCTCCTCGACCATGTCGGTGAGGTGCTCCAGGATGAAAGAACCCTGCCAGGGGTTCTGGTTCTTGTTGAGCCCCAGCTCGCGGGCAATGATCAGCTGGATCGCGACCGCCCGGCGCACGCTCTCCTCGGTCGGCGTGGTGAGCGCCTCGTCGTAGGCGTTGGTGTGCAGGCTGTTGCAGCTGTCGAACAGCGCGTACAGCGCCTGCAGCGTGGTGCGGATGTCGTTGAACTGGATCTCCTGGGCGTGCAGCGAACGGCCCGAGGTCTGGATGTGGTACTTGAGCATCTGGCTGCGTGCCGAACCGCCATAGATCTCGCGCATCGCGCGCGCCCAGATGCGGCGCGCCACGCGGCCGATCACCGCGTACTCCGGGTCCATTCCGTTCGAGAAGAAGAAGGACAGGTTCGGCGCGAAGTCGTCGATCTTCATGCCGCGCGCCAGGTAGTACTCCACGATCGTGAAGCCATTGGCCAGCGTGAAGGCCAGCTGGCTCACCGGGTTCGCGCCGGCCTCGGCGATGTGATAGCCGGAGATGGACACCGAGTAGAAGTTGCGGACGTCGTGGTCGGTGAAGTACTGCTGGACGTCGCCCATCATCCGAAGCGCGAACTCGGTCGAGAAGATGCAGGTGTTCTGCGCCTGGTCCTCCTTGAGGATGTCCGCCTGCACGGTGCCGCGCACGGCCGAGAGCGCCTCGGCCTTGAGCCTTTCGTAGACCTCCGGCTCGACCAGCTGGTCGCCGGTGACGCCGAGCAGGCCCAGGCCGAAGCCGTCGTTGCCCGGCGGCAGCTCGCCGCGGTAGCGCGGCCGCTCGCGCCCGGCCCAGATCGCGTCGATCTTCGCCTGCGCCTCCTCCCAGCGGCCCGAATCCTTCAGGTAGCGCTCGACCCGCTGGTCGATCGCCGTGTTCATGAACATGGCGAGGATCATCGGCGCCGGGCCGTTGATGGTCATGGACACCGACGTCGACGGCGCGCAGAGGTCGAAGCCCGAGTACAGACGCTTCATGTCGTCGAGCGTCGCGATCGACACGCCCGAGTTGCCGATGCGGCCGTAGATGTCGGGCCGCTCGTCCGGGTCCTCGCCGTAGAGGGTCGTCGAATCGAAGGCCGTGGACAGGCGAGCGCCCTTGCCGCCGCGCGCGACGTAGTGGAAGCGGCGGTTGGTGCGCTCCGGGGTGCCCTCGCCCGCGAACATGCGGGTCGGGTCCTCGTCCTCGCGGCGGTAGGGGTAGATGCCGGCGGTATAGGGGAAGCCGCCCGGCAGGTTCTCGGTCATGAGGAAATAGAGCAGGTCGCCCCAGTCGCGGTGCGTCGGCAGGGCGATCTTCGGCAGTTTCTGGTGCGACAGCGTCTCGGTGTAGTTGGCGCCGCGCACCTCGCGGCCACGGACCTGGTAGCTGTACTCATCGGCCGAGGCGCCGGCAGCGCGCTGCGGCCAGGCCTTCAGCAGCGCAAGGCCCTCGGCGCCGATGGCGTCCAGCGCGTCGTTGTAGCGGCGGCGCAGCGCGACGAGGCTCGCGTCACCGCCGGCAAGGTCCGCCTCGGCGTAGCGATCGAGTGGCTGGGGGAGCTTCGCGTCACCGAGTTCCGCGAGCGCGCGGTGCAGGCCGTGCGCGCGGCTAGCGGCCTCCGCGGAAGCCCGTGCACCCTTGTGGACCCTGCGGCCGTTCTCGGCGATCTCGGCGAGATAGCGCACCCGCTCGCCGGGGATGATGGCCTGTCGCTTCGGCGACCCGAGCGGCTCGAGGCCCGCGGGCTTCCAAGCCTGGATGCGGCCCCACTTCTCGTCGAGGCGCGAGCAGATCGCGGCGAAGAGCGTGTTCACGCCCGCGTCGTTGAACTGGCTGGCGATGGTCGGGAACACCGGCAGCTGCTCCGGTGCGGTGCCGAACAGCTTCCGGTTGCGCATCACCTGCTTGCGGACATCCCTTAGCGCGTCCTCGGCGCCGCGCTTCTCGAACTTGTTGAGCACGATCATGTCGGCGAAGTCGAGCATGTCGATCTTCTCGAGCTGGCTCGCCGCGCCGTACTCGCTGGTCATGACGTACAGCGACAGGTC
>JALORP010000007.1 GCA_025458865.1 Steroidobacteraceae bacterium
GAGGGGGCCCCACAGCCGAGCATAAAGCGGCGCGAGGCTCGGCGAGCGCCGCAGCGAGGCGAGGAGTGCCCCCCGCCGGATCCCGGTCGCGGCGCAGGCGCTACTTCCGATGTCCGGCCCGCCCGCGCGACGCATCGCGGGGACAGTCCCCCGCGCGGGCGCGGGTCAGGAGGCTGGCCAGTAGAGCGGCGTCGCGGGACCGAGCGGCAGGCCGAGCACGAACACGTAGAGGTAGAAGAACGCCGTCCACCCGATCATGAACACGATCGTGTACGGCAGCATCGTGGCTATCAGCGTGCCGATGCCCAGGTTGCGCACATAGCGCGTCGCCATCGCCAGGATCAGCCCGAAGTAGGACATCATCGGCGTGATCACGTTGCTCACCGAGTCGCCCACGCGGTAGGCCGCCTGCGTCAGCTCCGGGCTGTAGCCCAGGAGCATCAGCATCGGCACGAAGATCGGCGCCATGATCGCCCACTTCGCACTAGCGCTGCCGATCGCCAGGTTGATGAAGGCGCAGAACGGGATGAACAGCAGGAAGAACATCGGGCCCGTCAGGCCGATCGCCTCGAGGCTCCGGGCACCCAGCACCGCCGTGATCGTGCCGATGTTGGACCAGCCGAACCAGGCCACGAACTGCGCCGCGAAGAACACCAGCACGATGTAGAGGCCGAGCGTGCGCATGCCCTCCTCCATCGCCTTGATCACGTCGCGGTCGTTCTTGAGCGTGCCGACGGCGCGGCCGTAGACGAAACCCGGCACCACGAACATGACGAAGATGAACGCCACCACGCCGTTCAGGAACGGCGAGTGCAGGATGCTGCCGGTCTGCGGGTTGCGCAGGATGCCGTCCTGCGGCACCACGGTCCAGGCGATCAGCGCGGCGGTCACGAGCGCGGCCACGCCCGCGCGGCGCAGCCCGCGCCGCTCGGCGTCGCTCAGCGGCTCCATCCGCGTCGCGGCGCCGAGTTCCTCGCTCGCCCCGGCGGGATCCCAGGCGCCGAGCTTCGGCTCGACGATGCGCGCCGTGACCCACCAGCCGAGGAGGGTGACGAGGAAGGTGCTGGCGAACATGAAGTACCAGTTCACCAGCGGGTGGACCGTGTACGCGGGATCCATCAGCTGCGCCGACTGCTGGGTGAGGCCCGCGAGCAGCGGGTCGATCGTGCCGATCACGAGGTTGGCGCTGTAGCCACCGGAGACGCCGGCGAAGGCAGCCGCCAGGCCCGCCAGCGGGTGGCGGCCGAGCGAGTGGAAGATGGCCGCGGCGAGGGGCACCAGCACGACGTAGCCCATCTCCGAGGCGGCGTTGGACAGCACGCCGGCGAACACGATTGCGAACGTCACGATCTCGCGTCCCGCGCCCAGGACGAGCTTGCGGATCACCGCGGCGAACAGGCCCGAGCGTTCGGCCACCGCGACGCCGAGCAGCGCGACCAGCACCACCCCGAGCGGCGCGAAGCCCGTGAAGTTCGTGACGAAGCCTTCGACGATGCGCCGCAGGCCCGCGGCGGAGAGGAGGTTCACGACCTCGATCATGCCGTCGGGCGCGCGTCCGGCCGCGCCTTCGGGCCGCGGGTCGGCCACGCTGAAGCCGAGCCAGGAGAGCGCGCCGCTCGCGACCAGCACGGCCAGCGCGAACAGCGCGAACAGCGTCACCGGGTGGGGGAGCAGGTTGCCCAGGAACTCGACCGTGTCGAGGAAGCGGGTGAAGGCGCCCCGCCTGGCCGGCGCAGCCGCCGCGCGCGAATCTCCCGCCATTGCTGCCCCCGACGCCTGAACGAAAGTTCGTGGATCGTACGTTTGGGGGCCGGGGGCGGCAAGGCCGGTCCAGCCCGCGGCCAGGCCGGCGGGCGGCGGAAACCCCCTCGCGTGGCGGTTATTTGTATTATGTTCTCCCGACGTGCGGCCGCGGCCCGAGAGCCACAACAACGACCCGCATCGGCGCAGGATGAGCAAGCTGTCCGTCAGAGCGCGCGCCCTCTCGCTTGCCGCCCTCCTCGTTGCGGCCCTGCTGGCGCTGCCCGCGATCCTGATCGTCGCCGACCACGGGCTTCACGTGCGCGCCGACCAGGCGGCGGTGGACCGGCTGGCCGCTTCGCTGGGCTCCACGGCGGATGCGGCCGGGCCGGTCGCGAGCCTGCGGGCCGAGCTCGAGGGACTGTCCGAAACGGTGCTCGTCAACCGCCTCGTCCTGCTGGGGGCGGGTGGCCTCGTGCTGCTGCTGGTGGCGCTGGCCGTCGCCTGGCGCATCGCACGGTCCCTCGAGGCCGGCATCGCGGCCGTGCGCGAGGCCGCGGCTCGGCTGGCGGGTGGCGACTGGTCGCGCCCGGTCACGGGCTTCGACGGCGGCCCGGCGGCAGACATCGCTGCCTCGCTCGAGTCGTTGCGCGAGGCGCTGCTCAGGCGCGAGTCTGCCGCACGCTGGCTCGACGTGATGCTCGACAGCATGAGCGATGCGGTGTTCGTCACCTCCCCGGAGGGCCGGATCAAGCGCGTGAACGCGGCGGCCACGGAGCTGACCGGCTGGTCCCTGGATGAGCTGCTCGGCCGCGACGTCGCCACCCTCGTCGCCGAGCAGGACCGCGAGCGGTTCAACGTCGAGCAGGCCTCGCAGGAGACGGCCGAGTTCACCGTGCATACCCATGCCGGGCAGACCATCCCGGTGTCGCTGTCCGGCTCCCGCCTCGCCGCGCCCGACCCCCAGTTCGAGGGCTGCCTGTTCGTCGCACGCAACATCACCGAGCGCAAGCGCGCGGAGCGCCGCATCCGGTACCTGGCGCGCTACGACACCCTGACCAAAGTACCCAACCGGATGCAGTTCCAGCACTCGCTGCAGCAGGCGATCGCCCGCGCGCGGCGCAGCAGGAAGTCGCTGGCGCTGCTGTACATCGACCTCGACCGGTTCAAGGAGGTCAACGACACCTTCGGCCACGCGGCCGGCGACCGGGCGCTCGAGATCCTGAGCGAGCGGCTGATCGCGCGGCTGCCCAAGGAAACCCTGCTCGGTCGGCTGGCCGGCGACGAGTTCGGCCTGTTCATCGAGAACCTCGACGGCGACCAGGACTGCCGCCCGGCGACGGCGGCGATCGCGCGCGAGCTGCTCGAGCAGATCGCCCGACCCTTCCACCTCGGCGCGCAGGAGCTGTACGTGTCGGCCAGCATCGGCATCGCGTTCTGCCCGGGCGACGCCGACAACGTGGTGGACCTGATCCGCAACGCCGACGCGGCGATGTACCACTCGAAGCAGAACGGCGGGAACAGCCACACTTTCTACGCCGCCGAGATGAACGCCGTCGCGGTCGAACGGCTGATGCTGAAGAGCAAGCTGCGCCGCGCCATCGAGCGCGACGAACTGGTGATGCTCTACCAGCCCAAGGTCGACCTGCGGGACGGGCGCCTCGTCGGCAGCGAGGCGCTGCTGCGGTGGCGGCTGCCGGGGCACGGCGACATCTCGCCGTCGCAGTTCATCCCGCTCGCCGAGGAGTCGAACCTGATACTCGACGTCGGCGCGTGGGTGCTGCGGCGCGTGTGCCGCGACTACCGGGTGTGGCGGGACAGCGTGGCCGACCCTGGGCGCGTGTCCATCAACCTGTCGCTGAAGCAGCTGCGGCAGGCCGAGTTCATCCCGCGCTTCCGCTCTGTGTTCGACGATTACGGCGTATCGCCGCAGCACTTCGAGCTCGAGATCACCGAGACGACGCTCATGACCGACGCCCGCCGCATGGTGCGCCTGCTCGACGAGCTGCGCGCGATGGGCGTGCACCTGTCCATCGACGACTTCGGCACCGGCTACTCGTCGCTCGCCGCGCTGCAGCAGTTCCCGGTCGGCACGCTCAAGATCGACCAGACTTTCGTCCGCCACGCCACCGTGTCCCGCGACGACGCCGCGCTGGTCCGGACGATCATCGAGATGGGCCGCAACCTGAACCTCGAGGTGCTCGCCGAGGGCATCGAGACGGTCGAGCAGCTCGCCTTCCTGCGAGGGCTCGGTTGCCACTACGGCCAGGGCCAGCTGTTCGGCGAGGCCATGGTCGCCGATGACCTCCTCGCCCTGATGGTTGCCCAGGCCCGCGGCGAGCGGCGCTTCGCCGCGCTGTTCGGCTGATGGCCCGGATAAAAAAATCGGGCGGGCCGTTGCCGGCCTGCCCGAAAGTTTGGGGGTCACTCGTCAGACGCGACAGAAGATAACCTGACTCGAGACGGTCGTCAAGGGTTTGTATAGCTTGACACTGTACAAACCATGTATAATTCACCCATGAACTTGTCCGCCAGCCCCGCCATGTACTCCATCAAGGCCGTTTCACACGCCACGGGCCTCAGCATCGAGACCCTGAGGGCCTGGGAGCGCCGCTACGGCATCGTCGAGCCGACCCGCGACGGCAACGGCCGTCGGGCCTACCGTCCGGAAGACGTGATCCGCCTGCGCAAGCTGCGCGAGGCGACCGAGCGCGGCCACCCCATCAGCCGCCTCGCCCGGCTCGGGTCCAGCGACATCGAGCGCCTGCTGGGGCAGCCGGCTCCCCGCCAGGCCGGCCCCGCCCCGCTTGCCAACATCGCCGCGCAGATCCTCGAGGCGGCATCCGATTACCGGCCCGCGGACTGCGACCGGCTGCTGGCCACTGCGCTCGCGCTCCTGCCGCTGTCGCAGGTGGTGCACGAGATCCTTTCACCCCTGATGCGCGAGATCGGCGAGCGCTGGCACCGCGGCGAACTGTCCATCGCGCAGGAGCGCATGGTCAGCATGGCGCTGCGCAAGCAGCTTTCCAGCGTGCTCGACACCTACGGGCGCATCGCCACGGGCCCGGTCATGGTCTTCGCCACGCCCTCCGGCGAGCGCCATGAACTCGGGATCCTCATGGGCGCGCTGCTCGCCTCGGCCCGTAACGCGCGCTGCCACTACCTCGGCTCCGACCTGCCGGTCGCCGACCTCGCCACCTACGCGACCCGGGTGCAGGCCAGGGTGGTCGTGCTGTCGGTGCTGACACAGGCGGCCAGCCTGCCGCAGCTCGCCGAGCTGGCCCAGTTCCTGCCCGAGTCCATCGAGTTGTGGGTGGGTGGCGGCGTAGTCGAACGCGCGGGCCGCGAGACCCTCCCGGCGTGGCTGAAGCTGCTCCCGGACCTCGCCAGCTTCGACCAGGAAGTCGCGCTGCTCGCCTCCCGCTGACCGCGTGACGGTCACGCAAGGCCGTCTTCACCCGGTCCCCGGCCCAGAGGGTGATTGCCCTAGATTCTGTCGGTACCGTGTCGAACGTAGGAGTCGGCCTCGCGTCGTCGCCGGGGGACGCCGGGCGCGGGCAAGGAGGTACGACATGATTCCCGTCCTGATCGCATACACCACGACCGAGGGCCAGACGCGCAAGGTGGCTGAGTTCATGGCTGGCGCACTCGCCGAGCAGGGTTACCGCGCGGATGTCGTGGACGTCGCGTCCGGGCGCGCCGCTGGCGTGCAGCCCTTGTATGCCGTCGCCATCGTTGGTGGCTCGGTGCACATGGGCCATCACGCGCCCGAACTCGCGCGCTTCCTGCGCACGCACGCCGGCTGGCTCGCCAGCGTGCCGCTCGCGCTCTTCTCCGTGAGCCTGACCGCCGCCCGGGAGGGCCCCGACAGCGAGTCCACGACCGCGCGCATGATGGAGGACCTGCTGAAGGAAACGGGCCTCGAGCCGGTGAAGAGCTGCCGCGTCGCCGGTGCGCTGCGCTACAGCGAGTACGGGCCGGTGAAGCGCATGGCCGTGCGCAGTGTCGCAAGGGCCGCGGGCGCGCCGGTGGACGAGGACGTGGAGTTCACCGACTGGGACGACGTCCGGCGCTTCGCGGTCGAGTTCGCCAGGGATTTCAGCGGCGCCCCGCGCGAAGTCGCCTAGCGACCCGCGAACGCTCAGCGCGCCGCCGGTGGCTCCGGTCGGCCGGCAGGGTCGGCTGCGAGCATTTCCTGGCTGTGCCGCAGAAGTACGACGAGGGCGCGGCCGAAGGCCTCGTCGAGCGCAGCGGTCACGCCGCTCACCGTGTTCTTCGCCGCGGGCACCTCGGCGCTCGCCGTCCAGGTCCCGAGCGTGCGCCGGCTGTCCTGGCGCCCGAGCGTCGCGGCCATCGTCACCCGCGCCACGGGCGGCACCCCGGCCACGTAGTCGGCCTCGAAGCGGCGGAGCTCGAGGGCGAGCACGTGGGTCGCGCCGAAGCGGGCCGGTTCGGCCTCCACGTTGCGCAGGGCCCCGGCCGTGGCGAGCGTCTCGACGGCCGCGGCCTGCACCACCGCGCCGAGCTCGCCGCTCCAGCGAACGCCGGCGAGGTAATCCAGTCGGTTGCCGGGCCACAGAGTGGCGATGCGATCCGTCCGCAGCCCCGGCGCCACCGCCGGGCGCAGCACGAGCAGATCCACGGGGAAAGCGACGGCCACCTCCATGGCCGGCGCCGAGAGGCGGTAGATCCGCTCCTCGGGGACGTTCCGCTCGAAGCTCGGCGCGCAGGCGGACAGCAGCAGCGCAGCGGTGAGGACCAGGCTTCTCATGGCGGTATCTCCACGCCGCGGGTGGATGGCTGGTAGAGCAGTCGCGAGGGGTCCTGCTCGAGGCTTCGGCCGAGCTGTTCGACGCTCCGCGCAGTCTCGCGCAGATCACGCACCAGCGCTTCGAACTCGGCGAGCCCCTGGCCGCCAAAACGGTTCACGCTGGCCTCGTTGGCAGCGATGAGCTGGTTCATGCGGGCGCTGGCCTCGGCGATGCTGTCGGCGGCGGCGCGCAGCCGCGCCATGGCGAAGCGGACATCCGGTGTGGTCGAGGCCGCCAGGTCGCGCGTGGCGCCAGCCGCGCCGCGGATCTCCTCCACGGCCGCGTTGACGTTCGCCAGGAGGCGGCGCGCATCGGCCATCGCTTCCGGCAGCTCCTGCGTCGAGCGGTCGAAGTTGGCGATGACCGCGTTGATGGATTCGACGTTCTGATCCGAGAGGATCTCGTTGAGGCGGTTCAGCACCTCGCCGGCCTGCGCCACCACGTCCGGCAGGCTGCTGAGGAACACGTCGAACTCGGAGCGCTCGGAGGGGATCACCGGGTACTGCAGGCTCGGCACCGTGTCCAGCTTCGGCCGGGAGGGGTCCGCCGGCTTCAGGTCCACGAACAGCAGCCCGGTGACGCCCTGCAGCGCGAGGCGGGCCACGGTGTCGCCGTGAATCGGTGTGTCCTCGGAAATGTTGGCGACGACCCGCACGCGGCTCGGGTCGCGCGGATCGAGGCCGATGCGCAGCACACGCCCGACCGCGACGCCGAGGTAGCGCACCGAGCTGCCCTCGGAGAGGCCAAAGACGCTGCCGTCGAAGTAGATCTCGTGGCGCACGTAGCTGCGCCGGTCGCCGGATTCCGAGTACCAGAGCACGAAGCCGGTGGCCATGGCCGCGAGCAGCACCACGAAGGCGCCGACCGCGACGTAGTTCGGGTCCCTGTCCATCGTTCAACCTGCTCCTGCGGCGGCGCGGCGGCGTTCGCCGTGGAAGTACTCGCGGATCCAAGGATGCTCGTGACGGGTGATTTCGTCGAGGGTCCCGCTCACCATGCGCCGGTCCACGATCACCCCGACACGGTTGCAGGTCCGGAAGATCGTGTCGAGGTCGTGGGTGATCATCACCACGGTCAGCGCCAGGCTCTTCTGCAGGTAGAGCACCAGCCGGTCGAAGGCCGCGGCCGAGATCGGATCGAGGCCCGAGGTGGGCTCGTCGAGGAACAGCAGCACCGGGTCGAGCGCCAGCGCGCGCGCGAGCGCCGCGCGCTTGACCATGCCGCCGGAGAGCTGCGCCGGGTACTTGTCGGCCGCTTCGGGCGGCAGGCCTACCATGCGGATGCGCAGTTCCGCCAGCTGGCGGCAGGTCGCCGGCTCAAGGTCGTGGAACTCGTTGATCGGCAACTCCACGTTCTGCACCACGGTGAGGGACGTGAACAGCGCCCCGTGCTGGAAAGTGACCCCGTAGCGGCGCTTGACGTCGAGCAGCTCGCGCGGCGAGGCGCCGACCACCTCGCGGCCCTCGATGCGCACGGAACCCGCGCGCGGCGACTGCAGGCCGAGCATGGTCCGAAGCAGCACGGACTTGCCGCTGCCGGAGCCGCCGACGATGCCGAACACCTCGCCCGGATACACGTCGAGGTCGAGACCCTCGTGCACGACCTGCCGGCCGAAGCGGTTGTGCACGCCGCGCACCGAAATGACCGGCTCCATCAGAAGTCGATCTCCATGTAGACCACCGCGAACAGGGCGTCGATCAGGATCACGAGGAAGATCGACTGCACGACGGCGACGGTGGTCAGGCGCCCCAGCTCACGCGAGGAATCGCGAACCTGCAGGCCGCGCAGCGTGGCCACGAGCGCGATGATGAAGGCGAACACCGGCGCCTTGATCATGCCGGCCCAGAAGGTGGTCGGGGCAATGGACTCGTTCACGCGGTCCCAGTACTGCGCGAAGGGCATGTCCACCAGCGACCACGTGAGCAGCGCGCCGCCGGCGAGGCCCATGGCGTTGGCGACCACGGTCAGGAGCGGCAGCGCCAGTACCAGCCCCAGGACGCGCGGCACCACCAGGACCTCCACCGGGTCGAGGCCGATGGCCCTCAGCGCATCCACCTCGTCGTTCAGCTGCATCACGCCGATCTCGGCGGCGAAGGCGCTGCCGGAGCGGCCCGCGACGATGATGGCCGTGAGCAGCACGCCGAGCTCGCGCAGGACGGAGACGGTGACGAGGTCGGCGACGTAGATCTCGCCGCCATAGAGGCGCAGCTGCTGCGCGCCGATATAGGCCACGATGACGGCGATCAGGAAGGCGATCAGCGCCACGATGGGGATCGCGGTGACGCCGGTGTCGTAGACGTGCCGGACGATCGAGGCCAGCCGGAACCGGTGCGGTGAGAGGCAGGCCCGGCCCATGACCGTCACGACGCCGCCGAGCAGCGAAAGGCTGTCGAGCGCGGAGCGGCGGAAACCGACCGTGAGGCGTCCGATGCGATGCAGCGGCCGGGTAACGAGCGTGCTGCGCGATTCCCGGGGCGCTTCCTCTGCCTCGCCCTGGGCAAGCAGCTCGTCCACGAAGGCCAGCGGCTGCGGCCGGGCCGGCCGCCAGGAGACCACGGCGCCGGCCTTAGCCAGGCGCCCCTCGAGCGAGTGCAGCAGCCAGGCGCCCGTCAGGTCCAGGCTCTCGACGCCGGCCGCATCGATCTCCACGGACGCGGGCACGCCGGCCACGGCCGGCCCGATCACCCGGGCGAGGCCGTCCACCCGATCCATCGTCCAGCGGCCGGCGATCCCGATGCGCCGCCGGCCGTCGATATCAGCGAATGAGAGCTGTTCCGCCATCCGGCGGGCGAGGATCAGAGGCGCTTGTGGCTGCCGTCGCAGAGCGGTTCGTTGGCGGTCTGCTTGCAGCAGCAGAACCAGACCTTGCCATCCTGCGTGGCGTCGTACTTGAGGGGGGCGATGGCGCTGCCCTTGTGGGAACCGTCGCAGAACGGCTGGCGGGCGCTCTTGCCGCATCGGCACCACCAGTAGGTCTTGCCAGCCTCGACGTCCACGCCCATGGGCGCCTTCGCCGCCACCACTCGCTCCGTCATTCTCGATCCTCCTTCGGACTGCGGCCCGCCCGGATGCTAGCAGGGCTGACCGGTACCGACCATCATGGGCACGAGGCGGCGCGCAGGAGCGCCGGCCGGCCTGGGGGATCCTGTTGGACAGCACGCTTCCCGACATCCTCTTGCTGCTCGCCGCAACGCTGGTCGTGGTTTCGACGTTGCGCCGGTTCGCGCTGCCGCCCGTGCTCGGCTTCCTCGTCGTCGGCGGCCTGCTCGGGCCCTTCGCCCTCGGCTGGGTGGAGGAGACCGAGACCACCCGGGCGCTGGCCGAGTTCGGCGTGGTGTTCCTGCTGTTCACGCTGGGCCTCGAATTCTCGCTGTCGCGCATGATCGCCATGCGCCACGAGGTGTTCGTGCTCGGCGGCGCGCAGGTGGCCGTGACTGCCACCGCTTTCGGCGCGATCGCGTGGTGGCTCGGCGCACCGCCGGCGGTCGCCGTCGTGCTGGGCGGCGCGGTGGCGATGTCCTCGACGGCCATCGTGATGCAGCAGCTCGCCGAGCAGGAGGAGATCAACCGCACCCACGGCCGCCTGGCCTTCGGCGTCCTGCTGTTCCAGGACCTCGCCTTCGTGCCCTTCCTCGCGCTGGCCGGCGTGATCGGTGCCGCCGGCGGGGAGCACTCGGCGAGCGACGTCGGCTTCGCCGTGCTGAAGGCCGCCGCCGCGCTCGCCATCGTGCTCGCGGCCGGACGGTGGCTGATGCGGCCGATGTTCCACGAGATCGCCCGGGCGAGGACGCGGGAACTCTTCACCGTCGCGGTGCTGTTCGTCGCGATGGCGGCCGCGTGGGCGACGCATGCCGTCGGCCTGTCGCTGGCGCTCGGGGCCTTCCTCGCCGGCATGATGCTGGCCGAGACCGAGTACCGCTACCAGGTCGAGTCCGGCATCCGGCCGTTCCGCGACACGCTGCTGGGACTCTTCTTCGTCACCATCGGCATGAAGCTGGACCTCAGCCTGATCCTCGGCCAGCTGGCGGTCGTCGCCGGCCTGCTCGCCGGCATCCTGGTGCTGAAGACCGCGATCATCACGCTCCTGGCCCGTCGCCGCGCCGGCAGCTGGTTCAAGTCGCTGCGCACCGGCATCGTGCTCTCCGAGGGCGGCGAGTTCGGCTTCGCGCTGATCGCGCTGCTGCTGCAGAACCGGCTGATCGCGCAGGACACCACCCAGCTGCTGCTGGCCGCCATCACGCTCAGCATGGTCGTCTCGCCGCTGCTGATCCGGCACAACAAGCTGATCGCGCGGTTCATCCTGCGCGAGCGGCCGCCAGCGGCCCGCGCCGCGGCGCCGGCCGACCTCGCGACCGAGGCGCTCGCGCGGCGCAGGCACGTGATCCTGTGCGGCTACGGCCGCGTCGGGCAGAACGTGGCGCGCGTGCTCGACAGGCAGGGCCTCGAGTACATCGCGATGGATCTCGACCCCTTCCGGGTCCGCACGGCCCGCGAGGCCGGCGACCCGGTCATCTACGGCGACGCCGCCGAGCCGGAGATGCTCGAGGCCGTGGGCCTCGAGCACGCGAGCGCGGTCGTCGTGACCTTCGCCGACCCCGAGCGCGCCCTCGGCATCGTGCAGGCGGTGCGCCGGGCGCGGCAGGACGTGCCGCTGCTCGTGCGCACCGCGGACGACACCTACCTTGAGCGCCTGCTGGCGGCCGGCGCCACGGAGGTCATACCCGAGACGCTCGAGGCCGCGCTCATGCTCGTGTCGCACGCGCTGCTGGTGCTGGACGTCCCCATGTCGCGCGTGGTGAAGACGGTCGGCGAGATCCGTCGGCACCGCTACAGCCTGCTGCGCAGCGTGTTCCGCGGTGAACGGGCGGAGGCGATCGGCGAGGAACACTCGCTGCGGGAGGAGCTGCACACGGTCGTGATCCCGCCCGGCGCCTGGGCCGTGGACCGCAGCATCGCCGAGGCGCGCCAGCGCGGCGCGGAGGTGTCGTTCACCGCCGTGCGCCGCGAGGGCATCGTGGGACGCGACCCCGATCCCGGGATGAAACTTCGTCCCGGCGACGTCGTGGTGCTGTACGGCATGCCGGAGGCGCTCGAGCACGCGGAAGCGGTGCTGCTGGCCGGCTGAGCTCTCCTCAGGGCCGGCGCAGGCCGAGGTCCTTGCTGTAGGTCACGTTCATGACGTTGTCGTACCAGCCCTCGACACGCCCGGCGACGAGGTGCTTGGAGACATAGAAGAAGAGCGGGATCAGCGGCACGTCGGCAAGCATCACGCGCTCGGCGTCGGCGAGGATCGCCGCGCGTGCCGCGGGGTCCGTCGTGGTCCGCGAGCGGGCGAGCAGCGTGTCGTAGTCGGCGCTCGCATAGCGCGGCAGGTTGATGCCGAAGCCGCCCTCGAGGACCTGCAGGAAGGAGTGTGCGTCGTTGTAGTCGGCCACCCAGCTGCCCCGGAAGACCTGCACGTTCCTGGCGTCGATGCTCTGCCGCAGGACGCGGAATTCCTCAGCCGCCAGGCGCGTCTCGACCCCGAGCGCCTCCTTCCACATCGCCGACACCGCGAGGGCCAGCCGGTCGTGCAGCGGGCTCTTGTTGAATCGCAGCTCGATCGAGAGCGGCCTTTCGGCCGAATAGCCCGCCTCGCGGTAGAGACGCCGCGCCTCCTCGAGTCGTCGCTCCGCCGGCCAGTCGGCCCACTCGAACCGCGCCGGCTCGTAGCCCGCCACGCCGGGCGGCACCCAGCCGAACGCCGCCATCTCGCCGTCGCCGAGCACGCGCTCGGCCAGGATCTGCCGGTCTATCGCCATGGCGAGCGCGCGGCGGATCGCCGGGCCGGCGTCGAACGGCGGGCGGTCGAGCGCGAGGCCGTAGTAGTAGACGCCGAGCTGCGGCGAGACGTGCAGGCCGGTCGCGCCGCGAGCGCGCTGGCGCGCGACCTCGCCGGGCGGCAGGGTGTAGGTGACGTCGAGCTCGCCGGCGCGAAACCGCGTCAGTTCCACGACCGGGTCGGAGACGTGGTGATAGCGCACCGCGTCGAGCGCCGTGCCAGCGTCGTCCCAGTACTGCCGGTTGCGCCGGGCGGTGACGTGCGCGCCGACCTGCCAGTCCACCGGCACGAACGCGCCGTTGGTGACCGCTACGCCGGGGCGCGCGAACTCGGCCCCGCGCGCGGCGAGCGTGGGCCGGTGCACCGGGAAGGTGCTCGGGTGGGACAGCAGCGACAGGAAGTACGCGGTCGGGGCCTCGAGCGTCACCTCGAGCGTGCGGTCATCGGGCGCGGTGACGCCGAGCGTGCCGGGTGGAGCCTCGCGGGCGAGGACCGCGCGTGCGCCCGCGACGGGCTCGAGCATGGCCGCGTACTGCGAGGCCGTCGCGGGATCCACGAGCCGCCGCCACGCCTCGACGAAGTCCGCCGCCGTCACCGGATCGCCGTTCGACCAGCGGGCCGCGGGGCGCAGGCGGAACGTATAGCGGCGACCGTCCTCGCTGATCGCCCACGATTCCGCCGCGCCCGGCCTCACGCCGCCGTCGGGCGCGATCGAGGTCAGGCCCTCGTAGGCGTCGCGCAGGATGGTGAGCGCGGACTCCATGCGCGCGAGCTGCGGGTCGAGCGAGTCCGGCTCCGAGCCGTTGCCGCGCTCGAGGCGCAGCAGGCCGGGCGGTGGCGGTGCATCGCCGCCGGCCGTCCCGGCCTGCAGCCGCCATAGGCCGAAGACGGCGGCGACCGCTACGGCGAGCAGCGCGGTCCAGGCCCAGGCTTTCATGCGTCCCGCAGCTTCGCCGGGCCGCAGCCGCCCGCGCCCCGGTAATCTCCGGGGGGATCCAGGCGCGGCCCCGCGCAGGGCTTGCCTAGGCCCACTCGGTCAGTCCCTCGACCTCGTACAGCCGGCGGAACGCGGGGCGCAGCTTCATGCGCGCGACGTAGTCGGCGATGGCGGGCCAGTCCGTCGCGGGCCGCGGCATGTTGCGCGACCAGCGCATGAGCATCGTCGTCATGAAGTCGGTCGCGGTGACGCGGTCGCCGGCCATGTAGGGCCCCTTCGCCGCGAGCCAGGCATCCACGCGATCCCAGCCGCTCTCGATCAGGGGGCGCATGGACGCCTTGACGCGTTCCGCATTCTCCTCGCCTGCCGGCCCCGCGGCGTAGAACCACTGCCGGAAGGCCGCCTGCTGGGTATTGGTCATGTGCACCATCCACTGCAGGTACGGCATTCGCGCCGGCGCGCCCGCGGCGGGCGCGAAACCGGCCTCCGGATGCCGCTCGGCCAGGAGGAGCAGGATGGCGGCGCACTCCGTCATCGGCGTGCCGTCCACGACGAGCGTCGGCACGACGCCGCTCGGGTTGAGCGCGAGGTACTCGGGCCGGCGCTGCTCGCCGGCCGCGAGGTCGAGCTTCACGAGCTCGTGCGGCGCCCCGATCTCGATGAGCATCCAGTGGACCGCGAGGCTCGCGGCACCGGGTGAGTAGTAGAGCGTGTACATGGGATCCTCCTGTGCTCAAGGCGCCGTGCCGGCCGGCACCGGCGGCACCGGCAGCACGATGACCTCGAAGCGCGAGTTGCCTTCGCGGAGTTTGACGATCTCGCGGTACTCAGGCGAGTTCCAGAAGCTGCGGGCCGCCTCGATGCAGGGCCAGCGGGCGATCACGACGCCGCGTCCCGGCGGCGGCTCGCCCTCGAACACCTCGACGGGCGGCGTGATCGCCTCGTACTGCCCCCCGAAGCGCGCATACAGCCCCGAATCGGCCAGCGCCCGCGCATAGGCGCCGAAGCCCGCGCGGTCCGAGATCTCGCCGTAGACCAGCATGCGCACCGGCTTGACGCAGGCGCCTTCCTCGCCGAGCCGGCGGAACTGGTACCCGCCTGCGGACGGGCCCCAGCGCAGCTCGCCGTCGGCCGAGAAGCCGCGGTCCCAGTTGGTCATCTCGCCGGCGGTGAGCGCGGTCTGCGACAGGGCGTAGGCCGAGCCCTTGTAGGCGTTGGGGCAGCGCCGCCCCTGCGTGCCGCCCTCGAAGCGGTCCTTGCCTGCGCGCACCAGGGTGACCTCGCAGCCGGCCATCTCGACGAGCTCGGCCGGCGCGAGCTTCGCGAACACGGCCGGCTCGCGCCAGCCGCCGACGAAGCGCTCCGGCTCCGGGATGGTGTAGCGGCGCGCGAGGATGCTGCCATCCGGCTGCTCCTCGAGCCGGGAGATGCGCTGCATGTAGGGCCGCTCCGCGCCTTCCATCCAGCTCTCGGCGTAGATCCAGCGTTCCCCGGGCTTCCCATCGCGCCAGATCTCGGCGAGGTTCCACACCGCCGTGCCGTAGCGCTGGTCCCGGGCCGCCTGCGCCGCCGAGGTCCAGCTGCCGAGCTGCAGCCGAAGGTAGTCGTCGAGCGCCGAAGCGCCGGCGGGCGCGCTGGCCGCGAGCGCCGCAACGGCCAGGACTCGGGCGAGGATCGTGGACATGCGCTTGCCTCCTGGCCTCGGCAGGCCCTCGCGGCCGTCAAGCCGCCTGTGAACGCTTCCTGAGGTGGATGAGCAGCAGCGTCACCGCCGCGGGCGTGATGCCCGGCAGGCGCGAGGCCTGGCCCACCGTGAGCGGCCGCGCGCGCTCGAGCCGCTCGCGCGCCTCGTTCGACAGCCCCGCGACGCGCGAGTAGTCGAGGTCGGGCGGCAGCGCCACCTGCTCGCTGCGGCGCTGGCGCTCGATCTCGTCCCGCTGGCGCTCGATGTAGCCCGAATACTTCGCCTGAACGTCCACCTGCAGCGCGACCTGCTCGTCGAGGCGGTCGTCGTCGAGCGGCGCAGGCGCGCCCACGGCGGGCAGCGAGCACAGCGCGGCATGGTCCACGCCCGGCCGGCGCAGCAGCTCGAACGCGCGCTGCTCGCGCAGCAGCGGGCCGCCGAGCACGCTCCGCGCCTCCTCGTCGGAAATCTCCGCGGGCCGGACCCAGCACGACTCGAGCCTCGCGGTCTCGCGCGCGGTCGCCTCGCGCTTGGCCTGGAAGAAATCCCACCGTGCATCGACCACGAGGCCGAGCTCGCGTCCTTTCGGTGTCAGGCGCAGGTCGGCGTTGTCCTCCCGGAGCAGCAGGCGGTGCTCGGCGCGGCTGGTGAACATTCGGTAGGGCTCCGTCACGCCGCGCGTGACGAGATCGTCGAGCAGCACGCCCAGGTAAGCCTCGTCGCGCGCCGGCCACCAGGGTGCCTCGCCGCGGGCCGCCAGCGCGGCGTTGATGCCGGCGACGAGGCCCTGCGCCGCGGCCTCCTCGTAGCCAGTCGTGCCGTTGATCTGGCCGGCGAACCACAGCCCCTCGATGTGCCGCGTCTCGAGGCTGAACTTCAGGTCGCGCGGATCGAAGTAGTCGTACTCGATCGCGTAGCCGGGCCGCGTCAGGTGGGCGCGCTCGAAGCCGCGGATGCTCCGGACGAACTCCACCTGCACGTCGAAGGGAAGGCTGGTGGAGATGCCGTTCGGGTAGACCTCGCGCGTGTCGAGTCCCTCCGGCTCCACGAACACCTGGTGCGACGCGCGCCCGGCGAAGCGCACGACCTTGTCCTCCACCGACGGGCAGTACCGGGGACCCACGCCCTCGATCACGCCGGTGAACATCGGCGAGCGGTCCGTCGCCGCGCGGATGATCCCGTGGGTGCGCTCGTTGGTCGCCGTGATGTGGCATGGGACCTGCCGCGGGTGGTCCGAAGGCCGGCCCAGGAAGGAGAACACGGGGCGCGGCTCGTCGCCGGGCTGGGGCTCCATCGCCGACCAGTCCAGCGTGCGGCCGTCGAGGCGCGGCGGCGTGCCGGTCTTGAGCCGGCCGACGCGAAGCGGCAGCTCCCGAAGCCGCGCCGCGAGGCGGTTGGAAGGCGGGTCGCCCGCGCGGCCGCCCTCGTGGCTTTCGAGGCCGACGTGGATGCGGCCGGCGAGGAAGGTGCCCGCGGTCAGCACCACGCTGCGCGCCGCAAAGGCGACGCCGGAGCGCGTCAGCACGCGGCGCACGCGCCCGCCCTCCACCTCGATGTCGGCGACCTCCTGCTGGAACAGGTCGAGGCCGGCCTGCGCCTCGAGCATCCCGCGGATCGCGCGCCGGTAGAGCTGGCGGTCCGCCTGCGCGCGGGTCGCGCGCACGGCCGGGCCCTTGCTCGCGTTGAGGGTGCGAAACTGGATGCCGGCGAGGTCGGCGGCCCGCGCCATCCCGCCGCCGAGGGCGTCGATCTCGCGCACGAGATGGCCCTTGCCGATGCCGCCGATGGCCGGATTGCAGCTCATCTGGCCCAGCGCCTCGAGGCTCTGCGTCACGAGCAGGGTGCGCGCGCCCATCCGCGCGGCGGCGAGCGCCGCCTCGGTGCCGGCGTGGCCGCCGCCGATGACGATGACGTCGTAATCCTGCACTGGACAACCCTGGATCCGGGGCTCCGCCGCCCGGGAGCCAGCATTCTAACGCGCAGCCGCCGCCTCGCCGCCCGGGCCCGATGTAAGAAAATCCGCGGCCCCGGGACTATTCACCTGGGAATGCAGAGAATCGAGGCCCCGTGAGCCGTGAACACCGCCAGCAGCAGTTCGAACAGGTGCTCGCCGACCACGGGCCGGCGCTCGCGCGCCTGGCGGCGGCCTACGAGCGCCGTCCCGCCCTGCGGGAGGAACTGCTGCAGGACATCGCCGTGGCGCTCTGGCAGGCGCTGCCGTCGTTCCGGGGCGATGCATCCATGAAGACCTTCGTGCTGCGGGTGGCCACCAACCGCGCCATGACCCACCTTGCCCGGCGGCCGCCGCCGACCGCGGGCCTGGACGAAGCCGTGGACTTGCCCGCCGACGGGCCCTCGCCCGAGGTGGCGGCGGACGTCGCCTCGCGCAACGCCAGGCTGATGCGAGCCGTGGAGGACCTGCCACTGCCGATGAAACAGGTCATGTCGCTGGCGCTCGAGGGCCTGCCGCCATCGGACATCGCCGCGGTGCTGGGCCTGTCCGAGTCGAACGTGGGGGTGCGGCTGCACCGGGCGAAGGCAAAGCTGCGCGCTGCGCTGGTGAACACGCATGAGTGACCGGGAACTCGACTCGTGGGCCGGAGCCTGGCAATCCAACGTGCCGGACCTCGGGCCGCTCAGGAAGCGCGCCGCGCGCGAAGGGCTCTGGCTGCGCGTGATCGTCGCGAACGACGCGCTGGGCTCGCTTGGCTGCCTCGCCGTCGCCGTGTGGTTCGTGCTCGACGAGCCCGATCTCCTGCGGCTGGTCATCGCCGGCGGCCTGGCGGCCCTCGGTGCGCTGGGCTGCGTATTCACGATGCAGAACTGGCGCGGTCTGTGGCAGGACGGAGCGGCCTCGGTTCGCGACTACCTTGCCCAGGCCCGCGCACGCAGCGCGGCGCGGCTGCGCTGGATACGCCTCGGCGGATGGCTGCTGGCGGCCGAGATGATGTTCTTCGGCGCGGTGATCGCCTGGCGCTGGCAGGCGGGCGTGGATCCGGGCAAGGCCGGCAGGGCGCTCGTGCTGCTGCTGGTGCTGTGCATCGCAGCCGGCATCTTCGTCGGCTGGCTGCTGCGGCGCGAGCGGCGCAATGCCGCCGGACTCGAGCGCATGGCTGCGGAAATCGAACGGGAGACCTGAAAGACATGAGTTCCCTCCTCATACGTGGCACGGAACTGCTCGCCGCAGCGGCCCTCGGCGCCGTCCTCTCAGCCCCGCCGGCGGTGGCCGCGCCCGGCGCTCTTACGCTGCAGCCCTGCAGGCTGCAGCACCCGCTCGGCGCCGGCTCGGTGGCCGCGCGCTGTGGCGTCCTCGAGGTGGCCGAGAATCCTGGCAATCCGTCCGGCAGGCGCATCGGCCTCGCCGTATCGGTGATTCCCGCGATCAGCACGCGGGCGAAGCCCGACCCGCTGTTCCTGCTGGCGGGCGGTCCAGGCCAGGGTGCGCGCGAGAGCTTCGTGCCCTACCTGCCCGCCCTCGCCGGTGTTCAGCGCAGCCGCGACCTCGTCCTCGTGGACCAGCGCGGCACCGGCGACTCCAACCGGCTCAGCTGCGACATGCCGGAAGATGCCTGGTCGGAGGCCGAGCTGTCGCCGGAGGCGCTGGGCCGGCTCGCGCAGGAATGCCTCGGCAAGCTGACCGGCGACCCGCGTTTCTACACGACCAGCGTCGCGGTCCAGGATCTCGAAGCGGTGCGCAAGGCGCTCGGCTACGAGCGCATCAACCTCTACGGCGGCTCGTACGGCACCCGGGTGGCCCAGCACTACGCGCGCCGCTTCCCGGCGACGACGCGCAGCGTGGTCCTCGATTCTTCGGTGCCGCCGGAACTGGCCCTGGGACCCGGCATGGCGCTGGATGCCGATGCCGCGCTGCGCGCAACCTTCGCGCGCTGCGCCGCGGACGCCGCCTGCCGTGACCGCTTCGGCGACCTCGGCGCCGCCTTCGCCGGATTGCGTGCGCGCCTCGCCGAGGGCCCGGTCGAGGTGCGACTCGCCGACCCGGTGAGCGGCGAGCCCGAGGTCGTCGAGTTCACGCAGGCCCACCTCGCGCTGGCAGTCCGCATGCTGTCCTACTCCGCGCCGACGGCCGGGCTGCTGCCGCTCCTGATCCACGAGGCCTGGGTGAACGAGAATCTCGCGCCGCTCGCGGCCCAGGCCGAGATGCTCGGCGGCATGCTCGGCGAGAGCATCGCCTATGGCATGCACAACGCGGTGGTCTGCACAGAGGACCTGCCCTTCGTGGATGCGGCGGCCGTCGACCGCGAGGCGCTTCGGCAGAGCTACCTCGGCGTGGAGATGCTCGAGGGCCTCGAGGCCATGTGCGCGGCGTGGCCGCGCGGCGTACTCGACGACGACCTGCGCGAGCGGCTGGCTTCCGACGTGCCGGCGCTCGTGCTTTCCGGAAGCGTCGACCCGGTGACGCCACCTGCGTACGGGACCGCCGCGGCCGCAGGCTTCCGCGATCACCTGAACGTCGTGTTCGAAGGCCAGGGTCACCTGCAGCTCGGCCTGCGCTGCGCGCAGCAGCTGCTGGGACGCTTCCTCGATGCCGGCACCGCCAGAGGCCTGGATGCCGCCTGCGTCGGCGACGTTGGCCCTGCGCCCTTCTTCATGAACTTCAACGGAGGTGCGCCGTGATCCACGTCGAGGGACTGGCAAAGAGGTTCGGCGCCGTCGAGGCGGTGCGGGACGTCAGCTTCACAGCCCAGGACGGGCGGATCACCGGCCTGCTCGGCCCGAACGGCGCCGGCAAGTCGACGACGCTGCGCATCCTCTACACGGCGCTCGTGGCCGACGCCGGGCGAGCGGAGATCGACGGCGTGGACGTGGCCCGGGATTCGCTGGGGGCCCGGCGCCGCATCGGCGTATTGCCCCACGGCGCCGGCATCTATCCGCAGCTCACGGCGCGCGAGAACGTGCGCTACTTCGGCGAGCTGCACGGCCTCCGCGGCCCGGCGCTGGAACGCCGCCTGGACGCGCTCATCGAGCAGCTCGGCATGGGCGAATTCGCCGACCGGCGCGCCAAGGGCTTCTCGCAGGGACAGAAGACCAAGGTCGCGCTCGCGCGCGCGCTCGTGCACTCGCCGCCCAACGTCATCCTCGACGAGCCCACCAACGGACTCGACGTGATGGCGACGCGCGCCCTGCGCGAGCTGATCCGCGAGCTGCGCACGAGCGGCCACTGCGTGCTGTTCTCGAGCCACGTGATGCAGGAGGTCGCCGCGCTCTGCGACGAGATCGTGATCATCGACCACGGGCGGGTCGCCGGTGCCGGTACGCCGGCGGAGCTGCAGGCGCGCTTTGGTGGCGCGACGCTCGAGGAGGCCTTCGTCAACGTCCTCGGCGTACAGGAGGGCCTCGCATGATTGCCACGCTTCTCGCGGTGCTGCGCAAGGAGCTCCTCGAGACGGTCCGCGACCACCGTTCTCTGGCTTCCAGCCTGCTCATGGGCCCGGTGCTCGGCCCGCTGCTGTTCGTGTTCGCCATGAGCCTGTCGCTCAAGCAGTCGGTGACCAGCCTCGACGACGCCCAGCCCGTGACGGTCGCGGGCGCCGACCACGCGCCGCACCTCGTCCAGCATCTGCGCCAGCAGGGCTTCACGGTGACGCTGCGCGAAGGCGCCGCTGCGGAGGTGCCAGGCTGGATCGAGGAAGACGGCGAGCTGGTCGTGCTTCTGGTGCCGGAGGGCGTCGGCGAGCGACTGCTGGCCGGCGAGCCGGCGGCAGTGACGCTCTTCGCCGACGGCTCCAACAACAAGGCCGATCGCCGCGCGAACCGCGTGCGGGCGGCCATCACCGGGTATGCAAGCGGCCTGGCGGCGATGCGGCTGCAGGCGCGCGGCGTGTCGACCACGCTCATGCAGCCGATCGTCGTCGATGAGGTGGACTTGTCCACCCCCACCTCCCGCGCGACGCTGATCCTCGGGATGCTGTCCTACATCATTCTGGTCGTCACCCTGGTAGGTGGACTGTCGCTGGCCATAGACGCCACGGCCGGAGAGCGCGAGCGCGGGTCGCTCGAGCCGCTCCTGACCGCACCGGTGCCCCGCGAGCATCTGATCTACGGCAAGGTGCTTGCCTCGGCGAGCTTCATGGCCATCGCGCTCGCGATCGTCATGGTGACGCTCGGCAGCTCGATCCACCGGGTGCCGCTCGAGGAAATAGGCATGTCGGCGAACTTCGACGTGCGCGTGGGCGTCCTGCTGTTCGCGGTGACGCTGCCGTTCGTCGCGGTCGGGGCCTCGCTGCTGACGGTGGTCGCCTCGTTCACGCGCAGCTACAAGGAGGCGCAGACCTGGCTCGGCATCGTGCTGCTGGTGCCGACCCTGCCGATCGCCATCGCGGGCGTGCTGGACGTGCGCGCCAGCGCGCCGCTGATGGCCGTGCCCAGCCTGTCGCAGCACCTGCTGATCCAGGGCCTGCTCCGCGACGAGCCGCTCCCCGCCTCGTACGTGGCCATCTCGGTGGCGAGCACGCTCGCCCTCGGCGCCGCGCTCACGTGGCTGGCGGGCCGGCTGTACCGGCGCGAGAAGATCCTGGGCTAGAAACTTCGAGGGAAACTCGAGGGGACATCCGCTTCGAGTCTGTCCGACCGCGTCTGGAGCCGACAACAGCCTGAGTGCAGCGGCAACAGACTCGAAGCGCATGTCCCCTTCAGGTTTCTACCTGACTTCGAGCCGGATCGGGCGGGGCGGTCCTGCGCGCGGCACCGTGACCTCGGCCCAGAGCTCCTCCCCTGGCTTCAGGCGGGTCGGATCGGGCGCGTCCTCCGGCAGGAAAAAGGCGATCGGCTCGATCAGCGTCCAGACCTGGCCGGCCGGCGTCTCCACGCGCTGGATCGCCTGGCCCCGCCAGCCGAGCATCGCCTCGATCCCGGGCGGAGTCAGCGCCGTCGCCACGAGCCGGCCATCCTCGACCGAGAGCGTCGTCTCCACGATCTGGCCATGCTCCGGGAGTCCCTCCGCGGGCAATTCGCCGCGCGGCTCGACGACGATGCGAAGCGAAACGTAGCGACCCCGGATGGGCAGCACGGGATCCACGCCGGTGGTGACCGCCCACACGCCCGGCAGCGTGTTCCGTTCATACAGCAGGACTCCGCCCACGACGGCGACGAGCGCCACGTGGACGAAGGCGATCAGGGCCCCGCGCGTCAGCGGCGTCACGGCGATGCTCCCTCGAAGCGCGCGATCAGGCGGCGGCGGATCCGTTCGGCGAACCAGCCACCGGCGATGAACAGCACGCCCATCCCGATGAGCCCGGCGGCGCGGCCGAGCATGTCGAACAGGCTCGAGAAGTAGAACGCGAAGACCGTGAGGGTGAAGCCCGCCACGCCGAGGTTGATGCGGCCGCGCTCGCGGTCGCGAAAGCCCCAGGCCACGAGGCCGACCGAGCCGGCGGCATACAGCAGGTAGATCAGCAGCCGTTGCGCCTGCACCGAGGCATCGAGCGCCACCACGATCCCGGCGAGAATGGCGGCCACCGCGACCGGCCAGGCTTCGCGGCGGCGCAGCAGCCACGCCAGGACGAGCGGCAGCCCGAGCGCGACGCCCCAGCCCAGGGCCAGCAGCGCGACCGGGACCTCGTCGGGCCTCTCGCCGCCGACGAGTTCCCGGATCATTGCATCGCGGCTACTGGCGAGCGACAGCGCCGCGACGACGAGCCCGACCGCGCCTAGCCGGGCAAGCGCGCGCCGCCAGGCCGCGTCCAGGCCCGGACCGGTCGCCGACACATAGGTCGCGCTCAGCACGACCAGCCCGAAGGACAGCACCGTCTCGGCGACCCCGGGCGTCACCAGCCGGTACCACGGAAAGAGCGATCCCCACTCGGCGGCAAGCCAGGCGGGACCCAGCACCGCCACCCACAGCACCTGCGGCCAGTCGCGCAGCAACAGCGCCGCAAAGCCGGCGCCGAGGGCCCACAGCAGCAGCGCCTCCGGCCAGTGTTCCTGGAGGTGGAAGATCTGGCCGGCAAGGAAGATGCCTGCACCAAGCGCAGCAGTACCCGCGGCATGCAGCGAGGTGGCGAGCGCCGGGCTGAAGCGGCCGCCCACGGCGCCACCCAGGTGCAGCACGGCCACGATTCCCGCCAGGATCCCGAAGCGCGACCAGGGAGAGAGCAGGTCCCAATTGGCAGCCACGAACAGGAACACTCCGGCGGCGAGCAGCAATCCGCCCAGCCCGAAGGCGAGCTTCGCGGCGCGCCCGGTGTGTTCAGGCACCTGCTGCTGCTCGTGGGCCCGAAGGCGGTCCGCGGTCGCGGCATCGAGGAGGCCGGCCTCGACCCAGCGGCCGATGGCCTTTTCTACGGCCTGGTTCAGGCGGGACATCGTGACCCCGTGCAACGGCTCTGCGCGCCGCTGAAGCTGTGCTGATGATCCGCTGCACCGCGATGGTGCGCAATGGGGACATTCGCGTTGAGTTTGTGCTCGGGTTCGCCGAGGACGCCGCCCGTTCGAGGCATCCGCGGGGACAAACTCAACGCGAATGTCCCCTTGTCCCGGCCTTGTGGCTACACTCAGGCGGAAGCCCTTGCGCCGAGGACGCAGAACCCACCCATGCCCGCCGCCTTCGATGAAATGCGCGATGGCGACGGCCGTGTGCGCAGCCACTACCGCGGGTTCGAGCGCTGGCTCGACGGCATGCCGGCCGCGCGCATCGCCGAGAAGCGCACCGAGGCGGACCTGCTGTTCCGCCGCGTCGGCATCACCTTCGCCGTGTACGGCGAGGAAGCGGGGGCGGAGAGGCTGATCCCCTTCGACATCGTGCCGCGCATCATCACGGCGGCGGAGTGGCGCCTGCTGTTCCAGGGCCTCCGCCAGCGCGTAACGGCGCTGAACGCCTTCATCGCGGACATCTACCACGACCAGGAGATCCTCAAGGCCGGCCGCGTCCCGCCCGAGCAGGTCTTGTGCAACGTGCAGTACCGACCGGAGATGCAGGGTATCGAGGTGCCGGGCGACATCTACGCGCACATCGCCGGCATCGACGTGATCCGCGCCGGCGAGGGCGAATTCATGGTGCTGGAGGACAACCTGCGCGTCCCATCCGGCGTGTCGTACATGCTCGAGGACCGCAAGGTCATGATGCGGCTCTTCCCGGAGCTCTTCGCGAGCTACGCGGTCGAGCCCGTCGAGCACTACCCCGACATCCTGCTCGACAACCTCAGGAGCGTAGCGCCGCCCGGAGTCTCACAGCCCACGGTCGCGCTGCTGACCGCGGGCGCGGCCAACAGCGCCTACTTCGAGCACGCCTTCCTCGCGCAGCAGATGGGCATCGAGCTCGTCGAGGGCCAGGACCTCTTCGTGCGCGACGGCTACGTCTACATGCGCACCACGCAGGGGCCGCGCCGCGTGCACGTCATCTACCGGCGCATCGACGACGACTTCCTGGACCCGCTGGCCTTCAGGCCCGACTCCATGCTCGGCGTGCCCGGCCTGCTCGCCGCCTATCGGGCCGGCAACGTCACCATCGCGAACGCGATCGGCACCGGCGTGGCGGACGACAAGTCCATCTACCCCTACGTGCCGGACATGATCCGCTTCTACCTCGGCGAAGAGCCGCTCATCGCCAACGTGCCGACCTGGATCCTGCGCCGCGAGGAGGACCGCGCCTACGCGCTCGCCCACCTCGAGGAGCTGGTCGTGAAGGAAGTCCACGGCGCCGGCGGCTATGGGATGCTGATCGGCCCCGCGGCCACGCGCGAGGAGATCGAGCGCTTCCGGGGCCTCATCGAGGCGCACCCAGACCGCTACATCGCCCAGCCGACGCTCGCGCTCTCCACCTGCCCGACGTTCGTGGATGCGGGCCTTGCGCCTCGGCACATCGACCTGAGGCCCTTCGTGCTCTCGGGCCGGGACGTGCGCATCGTGCCCGGCGGGCTCACCCGCGTGGCGCTCCGGGAAGGCTCGCTCATCGTGAACTCCTCGCAGGGCGGCGGCACCAAGGACACCTGGGTGCTGGAGACCTGATGCTCAGCCGCACCGCCGACCACCTCTACTGGATGTCGCGCTACATCGAGCGCGCCGAGAACCTCGCGCGCATGCTGCAGGTGAACGTGCGCACCTCCCTGTTGCCGCGCGCGGCGGACGAGGTGGACCGCAGCTGGGCCGGGACGCTCGCCATCATCGGCCAGCTCGAAGCCTACCGCGAGCGCTGCGGCCCGGTCTCGCCGGACCGGGTCGTGAAGTTCCTCGCCTTCGAAGCCGACAACCCCGGCAGCATCGTGAGCAACCTCAGGCTCGCGCGCGAGAACGCCCGCGCGGTGCGCGGCACGCTCACCTCCGAGCTGTGGGAGACCCTCAACTCGACCTGGCTCGACCTCACCGGGCGGCCGCGCGGAGATCTCACCACCGACGGCCTGATCGACTTTCTCGAGTGGGTCAAGCTGCGATCGCACCTAGCCCGCGGCGTGACCCTCGGCACGATGCTGCGCGACGAGGGCTTCGACTTCACGCGCATCGGCACCTTCCTCGAGCGTGCGGACAACACGGCGCGCATCCTCGACGTGCAGTTCCGGGTGCTTGCGCCGGACGGCATCCGCGCCTCGACCGCGGTGGACTACTACCGCTACACGGCCCTGCTGTTCTCGGTCTCCGCCTTCGAGATCTACCGCAAGGTATACCGCGACCGCATCACGCCGGAGCGGGTGGCCGAGCTGCTGCTGCTGCGGGCCGACACGCCGCGTTCGCTGCACCGCTGCGTGGCCGAGATCGACCAGCACCTGCAGTCCGTGGCGAACGCGCAGTCCGGCGAGACGCTGCGCCGCGCCGGCGAGCTGCACGCCCTGCTGCGCTACGGGCGCATCGACCTTATCGTGGAGGAAGGCTTCCACGAGTTCCTCGCCGACTTCCTCGACCGGGTCGCCGACCTCGGCCGGCGCATCGCGCGCGACTTCCTGGCCTCCACGGTGAGCTGAATGCTGCTGTCCATCCGCCACGAGACGGTCTACCGCTACAGCCACCGCGTCGAGCACTCGGTGCAGGTGGTCCGGCTCACGCCGCGGCCCGAGGTGCTGCAGCGCACCCTGCGCTGGAAGCTGAGCTCGCCCGGCCGGCAGGTCGAGCAGGTGGACGCCTTCGGCAACGTCACCCACCTGGTCACCATCGACGAGCCGGTCGAGGAGATCCACCTCGTCGCGGAGGGCGTCGTGGACACGAGCGAGGCGGAGGGCACGGTGCCCACCGAGGCGAGCGGCCTGTCGCCGCTCGCCTTCCTCGCCGAGACCCGCCTGACGCGACCCGATGCGGCCATCGCGGCGCTCGCCAGCCGGCACGGCCGGGCGACGCTCGGCACGACCGACGGCCTGCTTGACCTGGCCGAGGCGATCCGCGGCGCCGTGGTCTGGGAGCACGGCGTCACCACGGTCGAGCACGATGCCGCCGAGGCCCTGGCCCTTGGCCGCGGCGTGTGCCAGGACCACGCCCACCTGTTCGTCGCCGCCTGCAGGTCGTCGGGCGTGCCGGCCCGCTACGTCAGCGGGTATTTCCACACCGGCGACTCGACCGTTGCGAGCCACGCCTGGGCGGACGCCTGGCTGGGTCCGGAGCGGGGCTGGTACAGCGTGGACATCACGCACGGCACGGTGGCCGGCCCGCACCACTGCCGGCTCGCCGTCGGCCGCGACTACCTCGACGCCGGGCCCGTGCGCGGCGTCCGCCGCGGCGGCGGCGAGGAGGCCATGCACGTCGCCGTCAACGTCTCCGGCGAGCAGGCGCCGCGGCGGCGGCGCGTGCGGGAGTGGCAGCAGTAGCGGCGCGCGCCGCCCCGTGGCAGTCTCCGAGGCCCCGACGGACTTCCAGAACCCCACCGGACCGGACCCGATGACCTACTGTGTCGGCATTCTCGTGGACGCGGGCCTCGTGATGCTCGCGGACTCCCGCACCAACGCGGGCGTGGACAACATCAGCACCTTCCACAAGGTCACCGTGTTCGAGCGCCGCGGCGAGCGGGTGTTCGTGCTGCTGGTGGCCGGCAACCTGTCGCTGTCGCAGTCCGTCGTGAGCCTCCTGCGGGAGGCGGTGGAGGAGGGCGCGGATCGGCCCAACCTGTTCGACGTCGAGAACATGTACGAGGCCGCGCGCTGCGTCGGGGACGCCATCCGCGAGGTGCACGCGCGCGACGCCGAGCACCTCGAGAAATTCAAGATGGAATTCAACGTGACCATGATCCTCGGCGGCCAGATCAAGGGCGAGCGACCGCGGATGTTCAACATCTACCCGGCCGGCAACTTCATCGAGGCGACCCAGGACACCTGCTACTTCCAGATCGGCGAGTTCAAGTACGGCAAGCCGATCATCGACCGCGTGATCAACCGCGGCTCGCGCCTGCAGCGCGCGGCCAAGTGCGGCCTCGTGTCCATGGACTCGACCATGCGCTCGAACCTCACCGTGGGCCCGCCGATCTCGGTGGTGACCGTGCGCACCGACGAATACAAGGTGTCGAGCCACCAGATCATCGACGCGGACAACGAGTACTTCCGGACCATCCGCAACCGCTGGGGCGAGGCGCTGAGCCAGGCCTTCCGGGAGCTGCCGGACCCGGACTGGCTGGAGACGCCCGGCCGGAACGAAGCGGCCCAGGCCGCGGTCGAAATCCCGGGTTCCCGCAAGGAATGAAGCGATGAGCAGACGGGTCGTCCTGGCCTTCCTGGCGCTCGCCAGCCTGCCTGGCGCCGCCTACGCGCAGCTCCTGTCCGTGCCCATGAAGGGCCTCGGCAACGAGTGGGTCAAGCAGCTCGACCTGAAGGGCCGGATGGACTGGGAGTGGATCGAGACCTACCCCGAGCAGGTCTTCTTCGCCACCCGCCAGGACTCGCGCCGCGACGGCGACGTCGTCACCATGTGGATGCGCATCGAGTACAAGGACTCGCGCATGCCCGGGCCGCACAAGAGCGCGGTGAGCCGCGATGACTGGGACTGCAAGAACCAGCGCCGCGCCAACATCGGCACCTTCTTCTACCGCTGGAACAACCTCGAGGACGACGACGGTCCCGAGCGCGCGACCAGCTTCCTGCGCAACTGGGAGAAGGTGGAGCCCGGCACGCTCGCCCGGACGCTGCTCGACTTCGCCTGCAGCATCCAGCCCACGCAGGACCTCGTCGCCCCGCCCCCGGCCAAGCCGCCCGGCTGAGCTACCCGCCGGGCCCGGCGGGCCACAGCCGCCGGGATTGGGACCGGCCGGCCGCCGGTCGTTACGCGGTTTCCCGCTCCTCTCCTTGCCGGCCAACGCGCTAGAGTGGCGCAGACAGGGAGAGACCATGGCCCGCCCGACACCGCCCGGCAGCTCCGGCCACCGCGGCCACGCGCGAGGCCCCGTCCGGCTCGCGCTGCAGAAGCTGCTCCCCTTCGTCAACTGGAACCATGCCTACGCCGCCTGGAGCTACACGCGCTCCGCCTTGTGGGTGATGCCCATCCTGGCCCTGGTCGGCGCGCTGCTGTTCACCCGCCTGATGGTGGCCCTCGACGGCTGGATTTCCTGGGACCTGACCACGCTGGCTCCCGAGGGCGCGCGCGCGCTGTTCCAGACGGTCATCACACTGACGCTGTCCTTCCTCATTTTTACCTTCGGCTCGCTGCTGGTGGCCATCCAGATCGCGGGCGGCCAGCTCACGCCGCGCATCATCGCCACGACCCTGCTGCGCGACCGGGTCATCCGGTACACGGCCGGGCTCAGCGTGTTCACGATGCTGATCGCGATCGGTGCGCTGAATCGCACGGCGGGCAGCGTCTACGAACTACTGACCTTCGCCGTGGCCTGCTTCGGGACGGCGAGCCTCGCGTCCTTCCTGTTCCTGATCGACTATTCGGCGCGGCTGCTGCGGCCCGTGCGGATCGTCGAGCTGGTGTGCGACGACGGCATGGAGGTGATCCGGGCCATGTACCCGGAGACCCACGCAGGGAACGTGGAGCCGGCGGATGGCCGGGTCGACCCCGCCGTGCTCGCGGCCCCCGCGCGGACGGTCCTGCACGCGGGGCGGTCTCGGGTCCTGCTCACGGTGGACCTCGACCTCCTCGTCGAGGAGGCGCGTCGCCACGACGGGATCATCGAGGTCGCCCCACAGATCGGCGACTTCGTCGCGGCCGACGAGCCGCTGTTCCTGCTCCACGGCGGGGCGCGGGACTGTGACGACGACGCCTTGCGCGAGGCGGCAGCCCTCGGCAACGAGCGCACGATGGAGCAGGACCCGATGTTCGCCTTCCGCATCCTGGTGGACGTGGCGCTCAAGGCCCTGTCGCCGGCCATCAACGACCCCACCACCGCGGTGCTGGCCCTCGACCAGATCCACCGGCTGCTGCGGCTGGTGGGCAAGCGCCGGCTGCAGGGCGAGCAGCTGACGGACCATGACGGCCGGCTGCGGGTCGTCTTCCGCACCCCGAACTGGGAGGACTTCGTGCAGGTGTCGTGCAGCGAGATCCGCGCCTGCGGCGCGAACAACCTGCAGATCGCGCGGCGCCTGCGCGCCATGCTCGAGAACCTGATCCGCTCCCTGCCGCCGGAGCGGCACGCGGCGCTGCGCCAGCAGCTCGACCTGCTGGACCGGACACTGCCCGGTCTCTACCCGCTCGAGGAAGACCTCGCGCTCGCGCGCATCCCTGACCCGCAGGGTCTCGGCGGCTCGACCATGCGCTGCCCCCGGACCTGACCGAAGCCCGACATGTCCGACCCCTTCCCGGCGTGGTTGCTACCGGCCCTCGCCGCGGTGACGGTGTTCACCGTGATGTTCAGCATCGGCCTCGGCATCGCGCCCCGGGAGTTGCTCCTGGTCTGGCGCCGCCCCGGCCTGATGCTGAAAGCCTTGCTCGCGGTGCTGGTGTTGGTACCCACCATCGCCTGGGCCGTGTGCCTCGCGCTCGACCTGCCGAGGGCGGTCGCGGTAGGCATCATGCTGATGGCGATCGCACCGGGTGCGCCGCTCGCGCTGCAGCGTTCCCTCGGCGCAGGCGGCCATCACGGCTTCGCGCCCACGCTGCAGATCACCGTCGCCGTCATGGCCGTCGTCTCCATGCCGCTGTCGGTCGCGGTGATCAACATCGTCTACGACACCCACGCCAGCATCTCGCCGCTGCAGCTGATGAAGCAGGTGATGATGGTCCAGCTGCTGCCGCTCGCGATCGGGGTCGCGACGGGCCGGTGGCTGCCGCGGGCGGCCGGATGGCTGCGTCCGCGCCTCGGCGTCCTCGGCAAGGCACTGCTGGCGCTGCTCGTCCTGTACGTAGCCTTCGCATTCCGGCAGGACCTTGCGCGGGCGGGAACCGGCATGGTGCTGGCCATGGCGCTGGTCACGCTGGGCGCGCTCGCCCTCGGGCATGCCCTGGGGGGGCCGGATCCGGCCACGCGCACCCCGGTGGCGATCGTGAGTGCCGCGCGTAACCCGGGTCTCGCCCTGCTGACCGCCACACTGAACGCCGCCCCGGCGACGGTGACCGCGGTGATCCCCGTCTACATCTTCGTATCCGCGATCACGATGCTCCCGTACATCCTCTGGCGAGGCAGGCGCGGACCACGCATCGCCTGACCGGAGCCGATCAGCCCACGGGCAGGGTCGCCACGAGCTCGGCAATGCCGGTCCACATGACCTGGATGCCGATGCAGAAGAGCAGGAAGGCCGACAGCCGGGCGACGATCGCGGTGCCGGTCGGTCCGATGGCCCTGGAGATCTGGCCGGACGAACGGTAGAGGAGATAGATGAGCAGGCAGATGAGGATGGTCGTCACCAGCGCCTGCACGATGAAGATCAGCGGGCTGACGTCGGACGCGCCGCCGGTCCCGAGCGCAATGGCCACCGATATCGTCCCGGGTCCCGTGGTGATCGGCATGGTCAGCGGATAGAAGGCCTGGTTGGCCGCGTTGCGCGCGCTCGCCGTCTCCAGGACCGCCCCCCGGTCCTCGTCCCCGTCGCCGGCGTTCAGCAGCGTCCAGGCCGACAGGGCGATGACGATGCCGCCCGCCAGGCGCAGCACCGGCATCGAGATGCCGAAGAACTTCAGCACGTAGACGCCGACCAGCATGGACATGCTCAGGATGGCGAAGCTGAAGATCGCGACCTGGCGCGCCAGCCGGCGGCGGGCCTCGTCCGTGAGCCCCTGCGTCGCGGCGAGGAAGACGAAGGCGCCGCCGAGCGGGTTGATGATGGAAAACAGCGCCGGGAAGGCGAGGAGCAGGAAGCTGACCGTCTGTGTTGCGGCTTCGGTTAGCACGGCCTGCCCTCGAGCGCCCGGCGGGCCCGGCCCGGGGACTTATCCCTGCGACTTCTCGAAGCCGCCACCGAGGGCCAGGTACAGCGCGACGCGCTGCGCCACCCGCTCGGCCTGAAGCCGCAGCAGCGAACTGCGCGCGCCGTAGACGGCGAGCTGCTGCTGCGCCACGTTGCGGAGGTCGGTGCTGCCGACCCGGTAGCGGACATTCTCCAGTTCGAGGGCACGCTCGCCCTCGCCGAGCTGGGCAGCGAGGATCGCCTGGCGCTCGCGAGCCGTCCGCTCCGCGGAAAGCGCGCCTTCGACCTCGCCGAAGGCCTTGAGCCCGACGCTCGCGTAGCGGGCAACGGCCTCCTTCTGCTCGGCCGTGCGAAGCTCGACCTGCGCCTTGAGGGCGCCGCCGGCATAGAGCGGCATCACCAGCCCGAGTCCGAGCCCGAAGATCGGGTTGTCGATGTCCTGCAGCACGAGCACATCGCTGTCGAGATAGGAGCCGGTCGCGGAGAGCGTGAACTGCGGCAGCCGCGCCGCCTCGGCCTGGCGGGTGCGGCTGAACGCCGCTGCCACGCGGCGCTCTGCGGCGATCACGTCAGGGCGCCGCTCGAGCAGCTCGGAGGGCACGCCGGCAGGTGCGTCGGCCGTCAGCTGCGGTAGCGCGGTCGCTGCCTCGAGGTCCGCGGAGGGATAGCGCCCGACCACGAGCTCCAGTCCCCGCAGCGCCTGCTGCGTGCCGAATTCGAGCTGGCGGACGATGTCGCGGAAGGTCTCGGCGTTGCCCGCGGCAACCCGGACCTCGAGCTCGCTGCCGATGCCCACGCGCTGGCGGTCACGGGCCAGCGACAGGAGTTTCTCGGCCGCCGCCAGCGACTCTGCCGCCAGCTGCCGCTGCAGCTCGGCCTCGGTCGCGAGCACCCAGCCGCGGACGACGAGCGCCGCGAGCGACTGCCGCGCGTAGGCATAGTCCGCCTCGGCCGCCGCGAACTGGTCCTCCGCGGCGCGCGCGCCGTAGCGGACCCGACCCCAGACGTCGAGCTCCCACGATGCGGACACGATGCCGGCGTTCAGCGGCTCCGCGCCGCTGCCGTCACCGCCGCTGGTCTTGCCGAGCAGGTTGACGGCCGGATAGATGGAGCCGCCGGCGATGCGCACGTAGGCCGCGGCCTGCTCGACCTGGGCGCCGGCGACGCGCAGGTCCGGGTTGCGGGCCAGCGCTTCGGCCACCAGCGCGTCGAGGCGCTCGTCGGCGAACGCCGCGAGCCAGCCGGCCTCGACCGGCCCGGCGGCGGCGCCGGGCTCGGCCCACTGTCCGGGCGGCACCATCTCGACGAAGGCATCGCGGTTCAGTTCGTCGCGTGACGGCGGGTCCTGCAGCGCGCAGCCCGCGAGCGTGGCCGCCACCACGGCGGCAACCGGCAGGACCCGGCGGGAAGTTGCGACGCGGGCCATCAGTGCAGCTTCGCGATGATGTAGTTGAGCTTGGAGCTGATGCGCAGGAAGACCTTGCGCAGGATGTGGATGGCTGCCGCGGAGTCCGTGTAGATCGCGCCGTTGCCCACCGCGCCGGCCGCCAGGAACACGTCGCGATACTTGTCGTCGACGTCGAGCTTCACGGCGAAGCGGCCGGGAGGGATGTGCGCCGCGAGCATGGTCGGGATCTGTCCCGAGGGCGCCATCTGTCCCTGGCCCTGCGCCCAGACGATGGAGTCCACCTTCGCCTTGATGATCTCGCCGGGCAGCGTCGGCAGCGCGATCTCCGCCTCGTTGCCGGGCTTGACCTTGTGCAGCTCGTTCTGGGCGAACGTGGCGATCACCTGATACTCGTCCTCGACGAAGGTCATCGCGACGAAGGCCGGCAGCGGCACGGCCATCGAGCCGGGGCGCAGCTGCAGGTTGATGACCCAGCCGTTCGCCGGCGCGTAGGTCGTGGTCTGGTCCAGCTCCCAGCGCGCGTTCTCGAGCTGCGCCTTGATCTGGGCCACTTCGGCCAGGTCGCCGTCGACCTGCGCCAGCAGCCGCTCACGGACCTGCGCTTCGGCAGCGACGGTCGACATGTACTGCGACTGCAGGTCCTTCAGGTCCGCTTGCGCCTGCTGCAGCGCGAAGGCGTCACCTGCGCCCGTCTGCGCCAGCTCCTCGTACTGCTTGACGCGCTGGCGCGCGAGTTCGACCCTCGCCGAGACGGCCTGCTTGTTCGCCGTGGCGGAGTTGAGCTGTTCGCGCAGCTGGCGGCCCGCGCCCTCGGCGTTGGCCAACTGCGCCTCCAGCGTCTTCACCGTGAGCGCATAGGGCGTCGGGTCGATGCGGAACAGCACATCGCCCTTCTTCACGTAGTCGTTGCCCTGGACCGGCACCTCGATCACCTTGCCGCGCACCTGCGGCAGGACCTGGACGGTGTACTTGATGACGCGCACGTCCGCCGTGGAAGGGGCGACCACGTTGAGGGCCAGGATCAGGACCGTGATCCCGACGATCGGGATGATCACGACGATGACCTGGGACTTCGTGTTCCAGGGCAGCCACTTGAACTTGATGAAGATCAGCCAGACGAAGAAGGCGTAGATCCCTAGGAGGATGGCTTCCATCAGACGGCCCTCCCCTCGTCGCCGGCAGGCGCGGCCGCTGCCGCCTCGGCATGATGGTCGACCCGGTCGACGCCGTAGGCGAGCTTGTACATGACCGGCTTGGTGTAGGCCCACAGCCAGGCAATCGGCCACAGCAGGCCGCCGAAGACCAGCGACAGCAGGCAGAGCGTCTTGATGGCGGGCGCCTGCGGGTGGCCTTTCTGCTCGGCGATCTTCTCCGGCAGGATGTGCACCAGCCAGAACAGCCAGATGCCGGCGATCGGCACCACGATCATGACCACCCAGGCGAGGACGTCGGCGGCCTTGTCGAGCGCCTCGCCCTTGAACATGGACGCCTGCGCGGCCGGCGCCGCGAGCAGGGCCGCGGCGAGCAGGGCCGCACGCAGCCTCCGGCTTCGGTGAATCTCGGTCGCGATGATCATCGTTCGTTCTCCAGCAGCCCGGCCCGCCGGGCACCGGCACGACCTGCCCGTGATTCTACGCGCGCGGCCGGGGTCAAAGACCTGCGGTTTTGCGAAAGTCGCGGCAACAGCCACCTCCGGTGTCCAGCCTCAACCCATCATCATCAAGAGCCAAGGCGTGCCCACAGCTAGGAATACCAGCACGCAGACGCCCGTGGCAAAGAAGCCGAGCCGGTACAGCTCGCCCTGGGTGAGATAGCCGGCACCCACGAAGATGACATTCTGGCTCCCGCCCTGCGGGGTGATCGACGAAAAGTAGCTGCTGGCGAACAGCAGCGCGAACGTCATGAGGTAGGCGGGCACGCCCGTCTGCACCCCGACGTTGAGGAATACGTCGAAGAGGGCGAGGATCTGCGCCGTCTGGCTGACGAACGTGTAGTGCATCACGACGTACAGCAGGAGCAGCACGACGTAGGTCACGCGCCAGTCGATGCCCGCGAGCATCGAGGTCAGGTGGCCGCCGACGTAGCCCATGAAGCCGAGCTCGTTGAGCTGGCCGCTCAGGGCGAACAGCACCGCCAGCCAGAGGAAGGTCACGAGCGTGCCGCCTTCCATGGAGATGTCCTCGACCGTGAGCACGTTGAGCGCAAGCAGCGCACCCAGGCCGGCGAAGGCGACGGCGGTGAGGCTCAGGTTCAGCTTGCCCGCCAGCACCCAGCCCGTGACCATGAGCGCGAAGACCGCCGCGACGATCCACTCGTCCCGCGACAGCCGCCCCATGCTGCCGAGCTCCTTGCGCGCCGCCGCCGGCGCGTCGGGCGTGCTGGTCACCCCCGGGGGGAACAGCCGGTAGATGACGAAGGGCAGCAGCAGGATCATCGCCAGGACGGGAACCGAGGCGGCAAGCAGCCACGAGCCGAAGTTGATTTCAACGCCATACGGCGCTGCCAGCGACACCGCGATGGGATTGCCCGAGGTCGCCGTCAGCCAGAGGGCGGACGACACGCTCAGGCTCGCGATGCCGCAGAACATGAGGTAGCCGCCCAGGCGACGCTTGCTCTCGTCTTCCGGCGTCGAGCCCGCGCTCTGGGCAAGCGACAGGATGATCGGGTAGAGCACGCCGCCGCGCGCCGTGTTGCTGGGAAACGCCGGCGCGATCACGGCGTCGGTGAGGAAGATGCTGTAGCCCAGGCCGAGCGTGGATCGTCCGAACAGGCTCACCACGCCCAGGCTGATGCGCCGTCCCAGGCCCGACTTGACGACCGCCTTGGCGACCAGGAAGGCGACGACCACCAGCAGCACGCTCGGGTTGGCGAAGCCTGCGAATGCCTTGCCGGGATCGATCGTCCCGGTGAGGACCGTCACCGCCACCGCCATCAGCGAGGCCGTGAGCAGCGGGAACGCGTTCAGCACGACGGCGACGATGGCCCCCGCGAATACGGCGAAGAGATGCCACGCGGCGACCGTCAGTCCGGCGGGCACCGGGCTGAACCAGATGCCGAGCGCCAGGCCAAGGCAGGCGGCCTGCTTGAGCGGCCGGACCCAGTTGCGAGCGCCTGCGTTCATGGCTTGCGGCCCTCGGCAGGCTCGGCGGAGGCATCGCCGCCCAGCCGTACCCGGCCCTCGAGGTTGACGACCCGCCCGCTGACGGCGCCGTCCCCGGACTCGACCATGTACTGCCACCGAAAGGCGTAGTCGCCCGTCACGTCGGCGTATCGCCCGGTGCCGCCCGTGATGGTGCCGGCGATGCGGTGGCCGGAGTCAGTCATCTCCGCCCGCAGCTGGCTGTAGACCCGGTCGCCACGCTCGTCGGTCCACACGCTCGCCCCGTGCATGGCATCGAGGCTGTCGGCGAATCCGATCGCCCGCGCCTGGAAGCCGACGGCGGGCCTGTCGCCACCGGTGAGCAACAGCGACCCGGTCAGGTCGAAGATCCACGCGTGGTGATCCGCCTCGAGCTGCAGCATCTGCCGCGTGCCGGCGGCGGTCCAAGTTCCCTGGAACACGCGCCACTCGCCCTGCGGAAGCGGTTCCGGGGCGGGACCGCCGGGCTGGGCGCAGGACATCACAAAGAGCAGCGGCAGGAGGATCGGCCACGCCCGACCGGTCCCGAGTCTCGCTGCTGCTCTACGTGCCACTGCTTTGCCCCTCGCGGCTCAGAGCTTCGGCGGGTCGTAGTAGACCATCAGCCGGAAGTCCGACAGGTCCGAGCCGTCGTCCTGGTCTATGTAGGCGTAGCGGAGCCGGAACATCAGGCCCTTCAGCGCGCCCGCGGCCGGCGACCACTGCAGGTTGAAGTCGTACTCGTCGCGGGCGTACTCCGTCGGCGAATCCGGATCGGAGCCATTCACCCACAGCACGTAGGCGCTCAGGCCCGGCAGTTTCGGGAAGCCGTAGGCGGCGCGCAGCAGCAGCGCGTCCTCACCGGCGCGGTTGAAGTCCTCGACCTGCACGCTGGTGAAGCCGGGGTAGCCGGACCACGGGCTCTGCATGCTGGTCTCGTCGTCAGTGCCGGTGTATGCGGCGGTCAGCAGCGCCGGGCCGAGGACCAGCTCGGCCTTGAGCCCGAACTGCCGGCCGGTGAAGTCGGTGCCCTTCAGCAGCTCGTCGCCGGTCGCCTGCTGGTCGACGTACTGGGCCCCGAGCCGCAGCTCGCGACTCTCCGCGAGCGGCAGCGCGTAGCGCGCCTCGGTGTAGAAGATGTTGATGATGTCGTCGCTGTAGTAGTCGACGGCGCCGATCGAGAGGCCGCCCTTCCTGTAGTTTCCGCCGGCGGCGTACACGCCGCGGTCGACGCTGGCGCCGGCATCCACCGACATGGGGACGAACTCCTCGGAGTTGCGCTCCTTGATCTCGTCGAAGTAGCCGCCGCCGAAGCGCCACTCGCCGGTGGCGGCGGCCCCGGCCACGCCCTGCACAAAGATGGCCTCGAAGGTGTTCGGCGTCATGCGGTTGTCGTTGCGGTTGACGAACGGCGTGTCGAAGGCCTTGCGCCCGACGTCGAGATTGATTCCGTCGGCGAGGCGGAACTGCGCGTATGCCTCGCCGAGGACGGCGTAGCCCTCCTGTCCCGGCGCCAGCAGCAGTGTGCCGTCCTTGTCGTCGGGCGCATCCAGCGGCTGCGAGGTGTAGCCCGTCAGGCCGAAGGCGAAGCGGTCGCGGAAATAGCCTGTCTTGAGTCCGACCGAACCTCCCAGGGCCCAGGCGTAGCTGTCCGTGTCATCGTACTTGTCGCGGTCCAGCGTGTAGGAGCGGATCTGCACGTCGAACTTCGTGTCCTCGAAGGCCTGGCGGCGCTGGTCGCGGATGCGGTCGCGACGGTCGCTCTCCGTCTCGAAGCTCTCGCCCAGCTGGGTCTGGCCCTGCTCGGTCGAGGACTGCGACGCGTCGGCGGCCGGATCGGCCGGCGCCGAGGGCACCGCCTGCGCCCCGGCCCCGCCCGACATCAGCGCGAGCAGGCCGAGGCTCGCGACCCGCGCAGGCCATCGTCGTGGCCTGCGCGAAGTGCCTGCCCTGCCGAAACGATCACGCGACTTGTCCATGGGAAAAGCTCTCTCGACGAATGCGCGGGGCGCGCCGCACTCGTCGCTTTCTCAGACCATCATCAGCACGATCACCATGCCCCAGAGGGTCAGCAGCGTGTTGCTCACCGCGTAAGGCACCGTGTAGCCGAGCATCGGAATGTTGCTCTTCGCGACGTCGCCGACCATGGCCACCGAGGCCGTGCTGGTGCGGGCGCCGCCGCAGCAGCCAAGATTGATGGCCGGATGGAACTTGAAGATGTACTTGCCGATCAGCGGTGCGAGCAGCATCGGCACCGACGTGGCGAAGACACCCCAGAGGAACAGCGAAACGCCTGCCGACTTGAGGCCATCGATGAATCCCGGCCCGGCCGAGATGCCGACGATCGCGATGAACACGTTCAGGCCGACGGAGTTCATGAACCATTGCGTCGGCGCAGGCAGGCGCCCGAAGGTGGGATACACGCCGCGCAGCCAGCCGAGGACCAGGCCGCCGATCAGCACGCCGCCGGAGGTGGACAGGGTCAGCGGCACGCCGCCGACCTTGTATGAGAGGGCGCCGATCAGGCCGAACACCACGATGAACAGGCCGACCCAGATCATGTCGGTCATCTCGGAGGGCCGGTCGGCATAGCCGATCGCCTTCTCGAGCCGGGCGACGTGGGTCTTCCTGCCCGTGATCCGCAGGATATCGCCGCGATAGAGCTTCGTCTGCGCCAGGATGGGCACGTCTATGCTGGTCGCACCGCGGGTGATCTTGTCGAGGTAGACGCCACGCGCGAACTCGTCCTGGGCCAGCTCGATCAGCGTCCGCTCGTTGACATTCTTGCTGGTGACGACGAGGTCGACGGACTCGACGGGAATGTCGAGCAGCTCCCTGTCGGGGATTTCCCTGGCACGGTCCTGGAGGGCGACCAGCGCCTCGGTGCGGCCCGACACGGCGACCACATCCCCGGCCCTGAGCACCGTGCCCGAGTCGAAGTCGATGATCGCGCCGTCGCGGCGGATGCGCTCGACGTACATCCGCGAGTCCTTGTTCAGCCGCTCGACCTCGCCGACGCTCTTGCCGACCGCCGGCAGTCCGGCCTCGACCTGGAAGGCCCTTATCTGGAACTGCTGCCAGGCCGATCCCATGCCGCCCGCCGGCGTTCCCTTGGACAGCTCGGCCTCGTACTTTTTGCACTCCTCCACGAGGTCGATCCTGAGGATCTTCGGACCGAGGACGGACAGGATGACGCCGGTGCCCACGGTGCCCCAGATGTAGGACACCGCATAGGCGACCGGGATCTGGTCGAGCATCGCCTTGGGGTTCTCGATGCCGGAGGCGTTGATCGCGTCGGTCGCGAGCCCGATGGAGGCCGAGATCGTCTGGCTGCCGGCGAGCAGGCCGGCCGCGAGACCGACGTCGTAGCCGGCGAGCTTTGCCGCCAGCCACACGCTGAGCAGGCAGAGCACGGAGACCACGACGGCGAAGATCGCCTGCGGCGCGCCGTCGCGGGCGACGCCGCGAACGAACTGCGGGCCGACGCTGTAGCCCACGGCGAACAGGAACATGGTGAAGAACATCGTCTTCACCTGGGGCGATACGTCGATGCCCACCTGCCCGATGAGCAGTCCCACGAGCAGGGTTCCGGTGACGGCACCGAGGCTGAAGGTGCCGAGCTTGACCTTGCCGATGTAGTAGCCGCCGGCCAGCGCCAGGAAGATGGCCAGCTCCGGCTTGCTTCGCAGCGTCTCAAAGATCCAGTCGATCATGGCATTCTCCATTTGGACCGCAGGCGCTCAGATCGCGCCTCAGTTCACTACTTTCCCTTGCGCGCGGGCTCCTTGCCCGCAGTCCCGGCGCGCGCCGCCGCCGGCTTGCTGCCCGGCCGCGGCTTGCCGATGGCCTCGAGCTTGATCAGCTTGAGGCCGCGCGTGGCGTTGTAGCCGTGGATCTCCTTGACGTCGAGCTTGCGCATGAAGTCGATCGTGTCGGGGGCCACCACCTGCCCGGGCACCATGATCGGGAAGCCCGGCGGGTACGGAATGACGAAGTTGGCCGACACCAGCTCGGGCCCGCTCTTCAGGCGCTCGTCGATCTTCGGGCTCATGAGCGGCAGGTACTCGCAGTCGTCCTCTTCGTAGGCCGCGAAGAACGCCTCGCGCATGTTGCCCTCCAGCGTGACGCTGCCCGGATCGTCCCGGTAGCCGTCGTGGAAGCGGCTGAAGTTCGGCAGGTCGGGCACGTCCTCCATGAGGTTCTTCACCCGCGCCGCGAAGGCCGCGCGCTCGGCCTCGCCGCCCTCGGCGAGCCGCGCCTCGATCTCCATCGAGATCTCGAGCAGCACCTTGATGAGCAGGGCGACGTCGCTGCGCGTGTTGTTGATGTTGCTCTGCAGCAGCACGCTGTTGCGCGAAGTCTTGTTGAGCTGGATGTTGTACTTGTTCGCCAGCAGCCCCTTGAACGCGGTGCCGTCTAGGCCGGCGGTGCCGCACACCAGCGTCATGCGCGTCGGATCCAGGAAGAATTCATCCTCCTGCACCGACTTCAGCGCGGTCACCCAGGTCGAGCCCGGGGCCAGGAAGTCCTTGAACCCCGAGCGCCGATACTCGGCCGGCACCATGGCATCCGCGCCCAGCACGCGGAAGTACTTCGAGATGACCGGGTGTTCCGCCACGGCCTTGCGGATCGCGAAGGCCACCTCGAAGGCGCGCATGACGAGCTCGTAGCCCTCCAGCTCCATCTGGCGGCGGGCGACGTCGAGCGACGCGATGATCTGCGCGTTCGGCGAGGTCGAGGCGTGGATGAACACCGCCTCGCGGAAGGCCGAGACGTGGTGGTGGTAGTCCTCGTCGCGCACCGCCACGATCGAGCCCTGGCGCAGGGCAGACATGGACTTGTGCACCGAGTCGGTCTCGTACACGCGGATGCGCATCTTGCGCGGGTCGGGGACCAGGTGCCGGTCGAGCAGGCGCGGGTCCTTCGGGTCGAAGTCCTCGCCTAGCTCGGCGGCCTGCGCCTGCCAGGCGGCCAGGGCCTCGGGCGTCGCGCGCCATTCCTCGAGCGCCGCGGCGGCGCCCATGCCAGTGCGCGGCCTGAGGAAGGGCGACCAGCGCGCGAAACCGAACCAGGCCTCGTCCCACAGGAAGATCAGGTCCGGCTTGATCGCCAGGCACTCCTCCATCACCCGGCGGGTGTTGTAGACGTGGCCGTCGAAGGTGCAGTTGGTCAGCGTCACCATCTTCAGGCGGTCGAGGCGTCCCTCGGCCTTGAGGTCGAGCATCGCCTTCTTGACGGTGCGCAACGGCACCGCGCCGTACATCGAGTACTCCGTCATCGGGAAGGCTTCGACATAGAGCGGCTGGGAGCCGGACAGCACCATGCCGTAGTGGTGCGACTTGTGGCAGTTGCGGTCCGCGATGACGATGTCGCCCGGCGCGGTCACCGCCTGGTAGACCATCTTGTTCGAGGTGGAGGTGCCGTTCGTGACGAAGAACACGTGGTCCGCGCCAACGGCGCGGGCGAACTTCTCCTGGGCGACTTTGATGTTCCCGGTCGGCTCCAGCATGCTGTCGAGGCCGCCGGTCGTCGCCGAGGTCTCGGCCAGGAACAGGTTCTGGCCGTAGAACTCGCCCATGTCGCGGATCCAGTTCGACTTCATGATCGACTTGCCGCGCGCGATGGGCAGCGCGTGGAACGTCGCGATGGGCCGGGCGGCGTAGCGCTTCAGGTTGTCGAAGTGCGGCGTCGAGAAGCGGTCCGCGACGCCCTCGAGGACGTTGAGGTGGACCTCCATCAGCTCCTCGACTTCGTAAAAGACGCGACGGATCATCGCGGCGGCGGGGTCGCCCGCCAGCTTCTCCACGTTGCGGTCGGTCAGCAGGTAGAGGTCGAGCTCGGGCCGGATGCGCTTGACCAGTTGCGCCAGCGTCAGGCCGACTTCGCGGGGCGCGTGGCTCGTGGTGTCGAGCTGCTGGCGTGAGGCCAGCAGGTCGCGCAGCAGCGGCAGGTCGTGCTGGGAGGGGACCGGGATGCCGTCGAAGATCACGACCGCCTCGATCTTGCCGTTCAGGATGACCGCGAGCAGGGCATCCTCCACGCTGCCGACGATCACCGGCTCGTAGACCATCGCGTCGTCCACGCGCCGCAGGCGGCGGATGTCGCCGGCGACCTTCGCGCGGCTCGCGGCCGGCGTAGGCGTGACGAACAGCGTCTCGAAGTAAGGCCGGTGGGTCTCGCCGGTGCCGAATACGGGGGACAGCCGCTCCGTCGAGGTTTCGACGGCGTCGTCGGCCATCTCCCATTCACCGGCGTCGTAGCGGTAGCTGCCCGACAGCAGCGCGCCGCTCAGCCGCCGCACCATGCGGGCGACGCCGAGGGCGTCGTCGCCGTTGATGCGCTCGGCCATTGCCTTCATGAGACGTGGGCCTGGATAGGCAAAGAAGTCCTCGAGCGCCACCAGTTCGGCGAGCGCCGCCTCCACGGCCGCGCGTCCTTCGCGCGGCTTGCCACCCTGGGCCGCGGCAGCCCAGCCCTGAGCCCTGGCGTTCAGCTCACGCCAGCGGTCGAGCCTCGCAGCGGACGTCGAGAAGATGTGGTCGAGGCGCGTGGTCTGGGCTTCCGTTTTCATGACTCGCTCCGTGTTACAGCTGTACTGACGCAGGCTCGCCGCGGTGTTCACGCCGTGGCCTCGCCAATGCGAATGATTGTGGCTGCGCCTAGCTTCGGCCCTCACCGATCCGGGTGCTTGCCGGATGACGACAGCGTGTTATCATTTCGCGACACCGCCTTAGGTATCTTCCGAATGCCCCGCTCGGCACGCGAAAGTCGGCCGCGATCCCGCTTCCCCGACCCGCCGGGCAAGCGGCTGACGGCCGGCACGGTGCGCGTGGCCACCACCATGGCCATCCCGGCGATTCTTCGTGAGCACGGTGTCGAGCCGGCGCCCGTGTTCGCGGAATTCGGGCTCAGCCCGCGCATCTACGACGATCCCGAGAACGTCATTCCGTTCGCGACGTCCTGCGCGCTCCTCGAGCGCTGTGCCGAAAAGACGCGCTGCCCGCACTTCGGCTTGCTGGTCGGCCAGCGGGCGGGGCTGTCGATGCTCGGTCCGCTGGGCTACCTGATGCAGAGTTCGCCCGATGTGCGTTCGGCCCTGCAGGCTGCGTCACGCGGCTTTCGCGCGCACAACCAGGCAAGCGTCCTCGAGTTCAGCGAGGAGGCCAGGGTGGCTACCTTCGGCTACAGGATCCTCGACCCCGATCTGCCCGGGCGGCATCAGATCGCCGCTGGCGCGATGGCGGTCGCCTTCAATAGCCTGCGGGCACTGTGCGGTCCGCGGTGGCGCCCCTACGAGGTGCGCCTGGCACAAGCGGCTCCCGAGGATCCGGCGCCCTTCCGGCGATTCTTCGAGGCCCCGATCGTCTTCGGCGCCGATGAGTCGTCCGTCGTTTTCTCGAGTGACTGGCTCGACCGACCGCCTCCCGCCGCGGACCCGGTGCTGTACTCGATGATGCAGAAGCGACTCGGCGAGGCCGCTCGGGAATCAGAGGACGATCTCGTCGGCCGGCTGATCCGGATCCTGCCCTCGATGATCCTCGCGGGGGACCACGCGCTCGATTCCGTGGCGGGCCGCGTCGGGCTCGGCGCGCGGACCCTGAACCGGCGCCTCGCCGCCGGGGGCACGAGCGTCCGGCAGCTGCTCGAGCAGGCCCGCTATGGGCTCGCGCGGCAGCTCCTACAGGATACCCACCTGTCTGCTGGCGAGATCGGCCAGCGGCTTGGCTACGCCAATCCGAGCGCCTTCACACGGGCATTCACACGCTGGTCGGGAAAGGCGCCGGCGGAGTGGCGCGAGTCCGGGACCGCGGGGAAACAGGGCAGGTAGCGCTCTGCCTAGCGGAGCCCGCGGCATCGTTAGGTAGAGAACCGAATGCCCGCGTCCGCGGCCCGACGGAGAATCCCGCTTGGCTTGGCGCATTGCCGTCAGGCAAGCGGAGGTCCCCATGGTCACGCAGGAACGGAGCGGCGGAACGCTGTCCCGCCGCGAAGTGTTGACCCTGTCCACTGCGATGCTGGCGGGGAGCGCCATCGGCGGCGGCCTGACGGCCTGCGCTGCCCCCACGCCACCCGCAGCGCCTCCCGATGCCCCGCCGTTGCCATGGAAATGGGTCGAGCTGGATCCACTCGAGGCGGGCCGGCGCGCCTATCGCTTCTACAAGGAAAGAGGGGGCTGCGGCACCGCCTCCTACCTGAGCCTGCTGAGCCTGCTCAAGGAAAAGGTCGGCTATCCGTGGACGACACTGCCGGACATGATGATGGCGCACGCCGCCGCGGGCTACGGCGGCCATGGGACGCTCTGCGGCGCCCTGGGCGGCGCGTCCACCATCATCAACATGGTCACCTTCGGCGAGGTGCGCGACCAGTACCAGCAGAACAGCCAGATGATCGACCGCCTGTTCTGGTGGTACGCCGAGCAGGACTTCCCGACGGACCGGTTCGACGACCTCTCGCCTCTCCCCGGCCAGATCCGGGTGAAGGCCAGCTCGCCGCTGTGCCACGTCTCCGTCAGCAAGTGGGCCGTGGCCGCCGATGCGACCGTCAAGTCGGACGCCAAGATCGAGCGCTGCGCGAAAGTGGCCGGCGAAGTCGCCTACATCGTGACGACGGCGCTCAACGAATACTCGGCGGGCAAGTGGGTCCCGCCGGTCTGGAAGCCGTCGAGCGAGACCGCGCACTGCGCGCATTGCCACGGCCCCGACTACGGGGAACAGAAGGCCAAGCAGTGGAACCAGCAGGGGCACATGGAATGCATGCTGTGCCACACTGACCATACGGAGTACTGAGCCTGCGGCCGCGGGCCCGGCACTTGATCCGGGCCCAGCCGCTTTTCCGGCGTCAGCCGCCGAGCGCGATCGTCATCACGACCAGCAGCAGTCCTCCCAGCAGGAAGCAGGCGCCGGTGAGCCAGGGCTTGGCCATGGTGTACTTCGCCCAGGAATACCCGGCGTAGAACATCAGGCAGAGCAGCACGGCATTCGACACCCGCAGGGCGATCCACGGGTCGTCGATGAACATGAACGGAATGGCCGCCGGGAAGCTGGCGAAGAACACCAGCCAGAAGCAGATGACCGCGCCCATCAGGTCTTCGCGCGTCACCCGGCCGTGGTGGAACTCCTTCTCCCTAACATGCTCGATGATGCGGGCGTAGAGCGCCTGCCGCTCCTCCGCCGTGGTCACCGGCTCGAGCATCTCGTCCATCTCGGCCGCCACGAGACGGCGTGCTTCGGCCTCGTCGCGCGTCGCGCGAATCATATGCCCCACCCGCAACAGCCGGCCGCGGTCGAACACCTGGGCGACGATGTAGAGCACGCCATCGATCACGCCCCAGGCGATGTTGCAGCCGATCGTGGCAATCAGCAGCTCACGCGCGCCCTCGGCGCCTTCCTCCTGAAGCATCAGCCCGGCGCCCAACGTGAAGGTGAGCGTCATGATCAGGCCGAACAGCACCTCGCCGAGGCTGCTGGCCGGGTCGAGATAGCGGGTATGGAGGCTGGATCGCAGGATGCCCATGGCCTCACTCTCCGGCGCGCCCCCCGGCGCGCCACTCGTTAATGACGTCGGTGACCGTCCGGTGCGCCACGAGGTCGCCCGTGCGGCCGTAGCCGGCCCGCTGCAGGGCCTCGCGCAGGTTGCCGCGTGCCTCCGCAAGGCGGAAGGAGACGCCGCGCTGCTCGCTCGCGTGGCGGAGTTCCTCGAGCAGGTCGGCACCCGCCAGGTCCACGTTGGGCGTGGTGCCCAGGTAGAAGACGATCAGCTTCACGCCGTCGCCGCGAGCCGCGAGGGACTCGTCGAGGCGGTCCTTCACGAAGTCCACGTTGAAGTACAGCAGCGACGAATCGGCCCGGAACACCAGCACGTCCGGCAAGCGCTCGTTGTCGGGATGGCGCAGCAGGTCGGCGAAGTAGTCCGTGCCCGGGACGCGGCCGAGCTCGGCCGTGTGCGGGGTCGAGCCGCGGCGCAGCAGCAGCAGGATCGACAGCACGACGCCGATCAGCACGCCGCGCAGCAGGCCCGAGCCCAGCACCCCCATCAGTGCCGCCATCGCCACCAGGAACTCGCCGCGGTTGAAGCGCCACAGGCGCTTCAGCGCCTCGAGCTTGAACAGGCTGGTCACGGCGAAGAGCACGATGGCGGCGAGGACCGGCTGCGGCAGGTCGCGCAGCAGTCCCGAGAAAAACAGCACGACGAGCAGGATGATCCCCGCGGCGACCAGCCCCGAGAGGGGGCTCTTCGCCCCAGCGCTCTCATTCACGAGCGACTGCGACATGCCGCCGCTGACGGGATAGCCACGGCCGAGACCGGAGGCGAGATTCGCAGCCGCGAGGCCGAGGAACTCCTGGTTGCTGTCGAGCCGGTAGCCGTGTTTCTGCGCGAACATCCGGCCGATCGCGGCGGTCTCGACCGCCGCCAGCAGGAAGCAGGCCATCGCCAGCGGCAGGAGCTCGTTGATGTCGGCAAGCGTCACGCCCGGCAGGGCGGGCGTCGGCAGGCCCTGCGGCACCTCGCCGAGCATTTTGACGCCGTGATCGCCGAGACCCAGCAGCGCCGAGGCGGCGATGCCGAGCACGACGACGAAGAACGCCACGGGCCGGTTCGCGAGGAACTTCTTGCCGAGCGCGAGCGCTGCCAGGGCCGCGAGGCCGAGAACCAGCGCTACCTTGTTCGTGGCGCCGAGGCTCGTGAAAAAGTGGTGCATGCGCGACCAGAAGTCCCCGCCATGCGAGCCGCCGAAGCCGAAGAGCTTCGGCAGCTGCGTGCTGGCGAGGTACAGCGCCACGCCGCTCTTGAAGCCGACGAGGACGGTCTCGGAGACGAAGTTGATAAGGGAGCCGGCCCGCACCAGCCAGGCAATGAACGACATCGCGGCCACGATCAGCGCGGTCAGCGACGCGAGCCCCCAGAATCGCATCGGGTCGCCGCCGGCGAGGTCGCCGAGCGAGGCACCCACGAGCAGCGAGATCGCAGAGGTCACCGTGATCGAGGTCTGCCGCGAGCTGCAAAACAGCCAGAACACAAGGCCGGAGAACAGGCAGGCGTAGAGGCCGGCCTCCAGCGGCAGGTTGGCCAGCGAGGCATCGCCGAGGCTCGCGGGCAGCAGATAGGCGGCGAGCGTGATGCCGGCCACGATGTCCGGGCGCAGCTGCGAGACGTCGTAGCCGCGCAGCCAGCCGATCGCCGGGATGGACCGTTCCAGCCAGCCGGCGCTGCTGGCGGCACGGCCGTCGGTGCTCATTTTGTCTTGCCTTCACCCAGCAGGGTCTTGCGGGCGGCGGCGAGCTCCTCGAGCTTCGCCGGGCCCACCCGGGGGTAGTGCAGGCCGAGGGAGGCGAGCGTGTCGATGACCACCGCCGCAACCACGGCGCGCGTGAACCACTTGTTGTCGGCCGGCACGACGTACCAGGGGCAGTCCCTGGTCGCGGTGCTGCGGATCGCGTCCTCGTAGGCGTGCATGTAGTCGTCCCAGTGGCCGCGCTCGCGCACGTCGCCCGCCTCGAACTTCCAGTGCTTCTCCGGATTCTCGATGCGCTCCAGGAAGCGCTTCTTCTGCTCCTCGCGCGACACGTGCAGGAAGAACTTGCGGACCACGACGCCGTTGGCATGCAGATATCGCTCGTAGGCGCGGATATCGCGGTGGCGGTCCTTCCAGATGCTCTTGACCACGCGCGACTCGGGCAGCTTCTGGTGGTGCAGCAGCTCCGGGTGCACGCGCACCACCAGCACTTCCTCGTAGTAGGAGCGGTTGAAGATGCCGATCCGGCCACGCTCCGGCAGGTGGCGGTTGCAGCGCCAGAGGTAGTCGTGGTCCAGCTCCTCCGCCGACGGCGCCTTGAACGAGGCGACCTGGCAGCCCTGCGGGTTCACGCCCGACATCACGTGCTTGATGGCGCCGTCCTTGCCGGCGGCGTCCATCGCCTGGAACACCAGCAGCACCGCCCAACGGTCCTGCGCGTAGAGCATGTCCTGCAGCTCGGCGAGCGCCTCGATGCCCGCCTGCAGCGCCTCCTTGGCGCGCGGCTTGTCTTCCTGCTTGAGCCACGCGGTATCCGCCGGATCGATGTCCTCGAGGCGGAACGTCCGGCCGTTGGTGACGCGGTAGTGCCGGGCGAGCCGGCTCGCGGCGGGGATGACCTTCTCGAGTTCCACGATTCCCCCTTGCCCAAGGCCTGAATGGCCCGGGTGTGGGGCCATGCCCGGGCTCCCTCGAGAAAGGATCGTGTCACGACCCGCCGCGCAGGCGAATGCGGGAATTACTCACTCTGGAGGGCGCCTAGCCGGGGGCAGCATGGAGGTCCCGGCCCTCGAGGAGAGTCCCATGTGTCGCTGGATGGCCTATTCGGGCAGGTCCGTGCCGCTCGAGGACCTGCTGTTCCTGCCGAAGCACAACCTGATCGACCAGAGCCTCTCCGCCAAGTCGCGCGAGACCCCGACCAACGGGGACGGCTTCGGGGTTGGCTGGTACGGCCGCAACGAACGCCCGGGCCTGTACCACACCGTCCGCCCGGCCTGGAACGACTTCAACCTGCGTGACCTCGCCGCCAACATCGAGTCGCCGCTGTTCCTCGCGCACGTGCGCGCCACCTCGGCCGCGACCATCCAGGAGACCAACTGCCACCCCTTCCGCTACGGCAAGTGGCTGTTCCTGCACAACGGCGAGATCATGGAAATCGCGAAGCTGCGCCGCGACCTGGTGATGGCCGTGGCTCCCGAGTTCTACGAGAACATCCTCGGGAGCACGGACTCCGAGGTCATGTTCCACCTCGCGCTCACCTTCGGCCTTGAGCGCGATCCACCGGGGGCGCTGGCCCGCATGGTGGGCCTCATCGAGGACATCGGCCGCGCCCACGGCGTCGCCAATCCGCTGTGGGCGACCGTGGCTGCGACCGACGGCCAGACGATCTATAGCTTCCGCTACTCGAGCGACGGCGACGCGCCGTCGCTGTACTACAGCCGCGGCGCCGACGACCTGCGGGAGATCAATCCGCTGATCGTGGAGCGGCTCGGCGATAAGGCCCGCGCGATCGTGTCCGAGCCGATCGGCGTGTTCGCGGAGATCTGGTCCGAGGTGCCGCAGGCATCGCTGCTGACAGTGCGCGACGGGAAGATCGAGCTCGAGCGCTTCGTGCCCAAGGCGGCCTGAGGGGCCGACGGGATCAGAGCCAGCCGTTCGCGCGCGCGATGCGGGTCGCCTCGACCCGATTGTCCGCGCCGATCTTCTGCGCAGCCTCGTGCAGGTAGTTGCGCACCGTGCCGGGAGACAGGCCGAGCGCGTCCGCAATCTCCTTGTTGCTCAGGCCCTGCTCGGCCAGGCGAAGCACCGCGCGCTCGCGCTCGGTGAGGGGATCCGCGGCATCCCAGGCGGACTCGGCCAGCTCCGGGGCCACCACGCGACGCCCGGCGGCCACCGCGCGCACCGCGTCGGCGAGCTGCTCGCTCGGCTGGTCCTTCAGCAGGTAGCCGCGCACGCCGGCATCCAGCGCGCGGCGCAGGTAACCGGGCCGACCGAAAGTCGTGACGATCAGCACGCGCGTCGGCAGCCGCGCCTCGGCGACGCGCTGCGCCAGCTCGAGGCCGGTGAGCCTGGGCATCTCGATGTCGGAGAGCAGGACGTCGGGCTGGTGCTGCTTCACGAGCGACCAGGCCTCCTCGCCGTCGCGCGCGCGGCCGAGCACCTCGATGTCCGACTCGAGCTCGAGGAGCGTGGCCAGCGCGCCGAGCACCATCGCCTGGTCCTCCGCGACGACGACCCGGATCACGCGGCGGCTCCGGCGCCGAGCGGCACCGTCGCGCGCAGCACCGTGCCGTCTTCCGGTGCCAGCGACAGGGTCCCGTTGACCGCGGCGAGGCGCTCACGCAGTCCGGCGAGGCCGTTGCCTTCCGCGCCGGCGAACCCGCGGCCGTCGTCGCGAAGTTCGAGGCGCGCCTCGCCGCCCGCGACGTCGAGGCGCAGCGTGCAGGCGCGCGCGCCCGCGTGGCGGATCACGTTGGTGACGCCTTCGCGCAGCGCGAAGGCCAGCACGGACTCGACGCCCGGCGGGAGGACCTGCGGCTGGCCGTCGATCTCGAGATCGATGCCTGCGGCAGCCAACGCCCGGCGCGCGTCCGCGAGCTCGCTGGCAAACGTCGCCGAGCGCATGCCGGTCACGGCGGCGCGCACGTCGGCTAGCGCCGCGCGCGCGGTGGATTGGATCTCCTCGATCTCCGCCCGCGCTCGCGCGGGGTCCCGGTCCACCAGCCGGCCGGCGAGGTCGGCCTTCACCGCAACCACCGTAAGGGTGTGGCCGAGCAGGTCGTGCAGATCGCGCGCGATGCGCTCGCGCTCGGCCAGCGCCGCGAGGCGGCGTGCCTCGTCGCGGGAGGCCATGAGCTCGCGGTTCTTGCCCTCGATGGCGGCGCTGTAGCGGGACGACAGCCCGATCACGACGACGAAGAAAGCGATGGGTGCCCAGGCCCAGAGGGGCCAGCGCAGCATGAGGCCCGCGAGCAGCAGCGGCGCGGCGATCAGCGCGATGGCGACGACGGCGCGCCGCGCCGGCTCGATGAAGCCGGCCGCGGCTGCGGCGTAGATCAGGAACACGCCCCACATGCCGCCGAAGGGCAGGAGCAGCCAGCCGATCGCCGTGATTGCGGCGACGTCGAAGAGGCGCCGGCGCCCACCGGCCTCGAAACCGGTGATGTAGATCCACAGGAACACCGCGATGCCCGCGGCGGACGCGAGGAGATCGACGGCGTCCGGCCGCGCGCGCAGCCATGGGAGCGGGTAGAGGAGCAGGTACGCGAGGTACAGCCACTTCGCCCACGGCGGCTGGCCGCCGTGCGGCCTCGGCGCGGGAAGCGGTGCGGGCGGCGCGTCGGGCTGGCTCATGGCGTCGTTGGAGTATAGCGGCGGCGCTCCACAGGGGCGCCGTTCTTCCAGATCCGCTCGATGTCGAGCGTCGCGCCGATGTCGGTTGTCGGGTCGCCGGCGACGAGCAGCAGGTCGGCGCGCATGCCGGGCGCGATGCGGCCACGTTCCTGCAGTCCGAAGCGGCGTGCGGGGGCCGACGTCGCCGCGACCAGCGCCTCGACCGGCGTGAGGCCTGCCCGCACCAGCATCGCAAGCTCGTGGTGCAGGCTCACGCCCTGTGCGGTGCCGGGGTTCGGCGCATCCGAGCCCGCCAGGATGTCGACGCCCGCGGCCGCGAGCCGGCGCGTGGCGTCGAGACCGACGGCAGGGTTCAGGAAGGCCAGTCGATGCTGAACGACCTGGGTCAGCGTGCGCTGCTGGTCGGGCGAGAGGAACGGCGCGACGCGCGGGTCGAGCGCCAGCGCCGCACCTTCCCCTTCGCCAGCGATGCTCGCGGTCACGGCGAGCGTCGGCGTGACGAAGGCACCCCGCCCGACGGCCAGCGCGAGGAAGGCTTCGTCGATGGGGCGGTCGGCGAAAACGTGCACCAGGCCGTCGGCACCGGCCTCGAGCGCGGTGCGCGCCGGCTCGAGCCGCGAGATGTGCACCACGGCCGGCCGGCTGCGCGCCTTTGTTGCCTCGATCAGGGCCTGCATGGTCGGGGCATCGAGCGACGGGAACGGCGGACCGAGGCCGCCGGCGCCTTTCGGCTCGTAGACGATCTTGATGTAGTCCGAGCCTTCCGCGAGGCGCGCCTCGACCCAGGGCGCCGCCTCGGCCGGCGTGGTGAGCGTCGGCACCGGCAGCCCGAACTGCGTGCCGTGCCCGCCCGGGACCGTTGCAAGCCAGCCGGAGGAGAAGTGATCCGCGAAGGCGACTGGCGCCAGGCTCTCCCGATGCGGTTTCAGTTCTCTCAGCATCGCCGGGTCGCCGAACATGCCGAGTGTCGTCGTCACGCCGAAGTTGAGCGCATCGACGAGCGCCGAGCCCCAGGCATGGACGTGCGAGTCGATGAGTCCCGGCAGCAGGGTTCGACCCGCGGCCTCGATGATCGCAACGCCCGCGGGGATCTCGAGGTTCCGACCGACGGCCTCGATGCGGCCGTCGCGGACCAGGACCGTCGCCTTCGGCAGCACCTGCTCGCCGTCGAACACGCGTGCGCCGCGGATCGCGAAGGCTCCGCCCGTCGCGGCGCCTTGCCGGTCGCCCGGCTCGGGCAGCGCCAGGAAGAACGCCGCGAGGGCGGCCACCAGGCCGCCGGCGGCGAGTAGCTTCGATGAGATGCGCATCGCGGCCCGCCTACCGCGGCATCGCGCGCCAGGCGCGCCACGCGATGGCAGCGAAGATCGCCGCCGAGGCGCCCAGCACCGCAACGTGCAGCCAGGGATCCGTGCCCGCTGTCCGGCCCGTCGCCTGCAGGGCTAGCGCCGCGACGTGGTACGTGGGCAGTACGCTGCCGATGGCCTGCATCCAGCCGGGGAACAGCATGATCGGGATCCACAGTCCGCCGAGGACCGCGAGCACCATGAAGACGAGGTTGGTCACCCCCATCGCCGCGGAACTGGCCAGCCCGAGCCCGATGCACAGACCCAGCAGGCAGAACGGCACGACCCCGAGCAGCTGGATCACCGCGAGCAGCAGCCAGGCCGGACGCGGCAGCGCGACGCCGCCCCACAGAGCCGCGAGCGCATACAGCCCGACCAGCACGGTGCCGGTGAAGACCAGCGCCGTCGCCAGCTTGGCGCCCAGGAACACCCCGACCGGCAGCGGCGAGACCTGTTTCAGCGCGAGGACGCCGCGCGCGCGCTCGTCGGCAATGGCGGCGCCGAAGCCGAACAGGGCCGGCCCGAGGCCGGCGAAAACGCCGAAGGTCGCGAGCAGATAGCCCGCGTTGCCGCCGCCGGGCGGTGCCAGCACGATGCCGAACAGCGAGTAGAAGGCCAGCGGCAGCGCGAGCGTCGGCAGCACGAAGGCGGGCGATCGCAGGGCCTTCGTGAGCTCGGCGCGCGTCTCGTTCGCGAGCAGGGTGAGCAGGCTGCGGCGGGCAGCCTGCGGGGAAGTCAGGGCGAGCGTGCTCATGCGGCCTCCGAACGGATCAGGTCGAGTACGGCGTCCTCGAGGCTCGCTCCGGAGACCTCGAGTTCAGCGACGGTGGCATCGCGCGCGAGCAGCGCGCGCAGGGTGGTTTCCGCGGCATGCGAGCGGATCAGCGCGTGCCGGCCCGAAGATTCCACTGCGGTGACGCCCGGCAGCCCGGCCAGCGCCGCGGGCGCGAGCGCGGTCACGCAGCGGATGCGCCGGGCGTCCATGCGGGCGCGGATCTCGCCGGGCGTGCCGTCCGCGAGCAGGCGTCCATTGGCGAGCAGCACGATGCGATCGGCAAGTGCCTCGGCTTCCTCGAGCTGGTGCGTGGTCAGCAGCACCGCGGTGCCGCGGGTTGCGCGCTCGCGTACCACGGTCCAGAACGCCCGCCGCGAGTCCGGGTCGAGCGCGACGGTCGGCTCATCGAGCACCAGGAGCCGCGGCCGGCCGCAGATGGCCAGCGCGAACTGGACCCGGCGCTGCTCGCCTCCCGAAAGCCTGCCGTAGCGGCGGCCGGCCAGCGCCTCGAGGCCGGCCTGCTCGATCGCCTCGGCGACCGGCATGGCGTTCGTGTAATAGCCCGCGTGCAGCGCGATGTGCTCCTCCACGGTGAGCTCGGCCGCCAGCGCGGCGCTCTGCAGCATGGCGCCGGTGCAGAGCCGGGCGGCGGCACTGCCCGGGCGATGGCCGAGGACCGTCAGCTGGCCGCCGTCCGACGCGCGGCGGCCGAGGACGAGGTCCACGAAGGTGGTCTTGCCGGCGCCGTTTGGGCCGAGCACGGCCGTCACGTGGCCGAGGCGAAGCTTGAGGCTCAGGCCATCGAGGGCCCGCGTGCGGCCGAAGCTGCGCCGCAGGTCTCTGGCGTCGATCGCGATGCCGTCATCGGGGTTCATCGGGGCTCTCCGTGACTTGTGTCTGGAAGCCATCCTGCCCGGGCAACACCCCTGCCTTGCAGTGCCTGATGTCAGCGCCGCAGGGTGACGAATGTCACCCCCGCCGGGCGCGGAGGCGATCATGCGGCGATGGCGGCGCCTTCGGCATCAAGGTGGAGGCAACGCTGCGCATCATCCGCGCGGCGTGCTGCACCCCGGCGTGCTCGGGCTCGTCTCGGCGGGGTGTTCGGGAAACGTCCCCGATTCCGGAATTGCGGAGGTTGCGGACGCCGCGGCCGCGGGCCGCACAGAGAATCCGCCTCCACGAGGTGAGCCTGTTGACTAACCCATCGAATTCAGCGGCGACGAGCGTAGCCATCGCGCTGGCGGGCAGCGGCGGCGCCGGCATCATGACCGCCGGCAACATGCTGCTCGAGGCCGCCGCATCCGCGGGCTACTACGCGCTCATGACGCGCTCCTCGGGCCCGCAGATCCGCGGCGGCGAGGCGGCCGCGATGCTTCGGATCGCCACGCACCCGGTCGAGTGCATGCCCGCCGGCTTCGACCTGCTCGCTGCGGTGGACTGGGAGAACGTCCACCGCTTCGGCGCCGAGATCCCGCTCGGCGCGGGCGGACTCGTGCTGGGCGACGAGGCCGAAGGTGCGCCGCCCGCCGTATTCACGGCCAGCGGCGCCGCCATCGCCGCGCTGCCGCTTGCGGCGATCGCCAGGGGCATTCCCGGCGGGCGACCGAACATGGTGCTGCTCGGCCTCGTCGGCGCGCTGCTCGGCCTGCCCGAGGACGCGATGCACGAGGCGGTCAGCCGCACGCTCGGCAAGCGGCCCGCCGCGCTCGAGCCGAGCCTCGCGGCGCTGGCTGCCGGCCGCAGTGCGGCTGGCTCGCTTCAGCCCTTCACGCCGCTCGCGCCGCCGCCCGGCTCGGCCGCCGGACGCTGGCTCATCACCGGCAACGAGGCCGCCGGTCTCGGCGCGCTCCAGGGCGGCGTGCGTTTCGTCGCCGCGTACCCGATCACGCCTGCGACCGAGATGCTCGAGTGGCTGAGCCCTTCGCTCGAGTCCGTGGGCGGCGTGCTGGTGCAGGCGGAGGACGAGCTCGCCTCGATCAACATGGCGATCGGCGCCTCCTACGGCGGCGTGCCGTCGCTCACCGCGACCTCCGGGCCCGGGCTTGCGCTCATGCTCGAGTCCCTCGGCCTCGCAGTCGCCTCCGAGACACCCATCGTGGTGGTGGACATCATGCGCGTCGGGCCGTCGACCGGCATCCCGACCAAGTCCGAGCAGGGCGACCTCGACATCGCGCTGCACGGCCTGCACGGCGACGCACCCCACCTCGTGCTCGCGCCGAACGGCGTCGGCGACGCGCTCGCCACTACGCAGTGGGCCGTGACGCTCGCCGAGTCGCTGCAGTGCCCGGCGATCGTGCTCTCCGACCAGTTCCTCGGGCAGGCGCGCGCCGTGATCGACCGGCCGGCGGCGGGCGCGTCGCCGGCCGCGCGCGACGTCGCGGCTGCGGCCGCCGAGGGCGATGCGCCCTACCGCCGCTACGCGCTCACGGACTCGGGCATCTCGCCGATGGCGATTCCCGGCACGGCCGGCGTCACCTACACCGCCGACGGCCTCGAGCACGGCGAGCGCGGCACGCCCTCCTCCCAGTTCACCGATCACGCGGCGCAGCTCGACAAGCGCCTGCGCAAGCTCGCGGACCACGATTACGGCGAGCGGTGGGCCGATCTCGAGGGCGAAGGCGACCTCGCGGTGATCACCTTCGGCTCCTGCACCGGTCCGCTGCGCGAGGCGCTCGCACTCGCATACGAGCGGGGCCTCGCGGTCCGGCTCGTCTCGCTGCGCCTGCTCGCGCCGGCGCAGCCCGCGCGCCTCGCCGCCGCGCTCGCCGGCGTGCGCAAGGCGCTGGTCCTCGAGCAGAACCACTCGGGCCAGCTGCTGCGGCACCTGAAGTCGAGCTTCGACCTGCCGGTGCCGCTCGCGAGCCTGCGAAAGCCCGGCGGCCAGCAGTTCAATGCCGCGGAGATCCTCCGTCACGTCGTCGAATGGAGCGCCGCATGATCGACATGACGCTCACACCCGCGCACTACAAGTCGGACGTGAAGCCGGTGTGGTGTCCCGGCTGCGGGGACTTCGGGGTGCTGAATGCGCTCGCCAAGGCGCTCGCGAAGCTCGCGCTGCGCCCCGAGGACGTCGCGGTCGTCTCCGGCATCGGCTGCTCGTCGCGCATCCCGGCCTACACCTCGGCCTACGGTTTCCACGGCGTGCACGGCCGCGCACTAGCCGTGGGAACGGGGCTCAAGGTGGCGCGGCCCGACCTCACGGTCGTGGTTACGGGCGGCGACGGCGACGGCTACTCCATCGGCGGCAACCACTTCCTGCACGCCTGCCGGCGCAACGTGGACCTGACCTACATCGTGATGGACAACCGCGTCTACGGCATGACCAAGGGCCAGCCCTCGCCCACCACCGAGGCCGACTGGACCTCGAAGCTCATGCCCCAGGGCACCGGCCTCGGCGAGATCAAGCCGATGGCGATCGCCCTCGCCGCCGGCGCCAACTTCATCGCCCGCGGCTTCACCGGCGACCCCAACGGCCTCGCCGACCTCATCGTGAGCGCGGTCGAGCACCCGGGATTCTCATTCGTCGAGGTGCTCTCGCCCTGCGTCACGTTCCGGCCGGAGCAGCGCGAGTGGAAGAAGATGGTCCGCGGCCACGCGCTCGCGCCTGCCGCGGATTCCGTCGAGGCCGCGACGCGCATCTTCGCCGACGACGGCATGAACCTCGGCGTGCTGTACGCGGGCACTCGCCGCCCATTCGCCCCGCCCATCGGCCGCGCGCAGCGCACGCCGACCGACCTCGAGAGGAGGTTCGCGCTATGAAGCAGGCAGTCCTTGATTTCATGGCGCGCGCCTGCGCGATGGAGGCGGAGGCCGCGGAACGCTACGCGGAACTTGCCGAGCAGATGTGGGCCTTCCACAACCGCGAAGTCGCGAAACTCTTTGGCAAGCTCGCCCGCATCGAGGGCCTGCACCGCGACCAGATTCTCGAGAAGATGGGCTGGACGGAGGCGCCGGACCCGTCCGCCTTCCGCTGGGAAACGCCCGAAGGCCCCGAGACCACCGACTACGGCGAGCTGCACTACCTCATGCAGGCGCGACACGCCCTCGAGCTCGCCCTGCACAACGAGCGGCGGGCCGCCGAGTACTACGAAAGGCTCAGCGAAGCCGACATTCCCGAGGACATCCGCCGGGAAGCCGCGGAGATGGCCGAGGAGGAACGCGAGCACGTCCGGCTGATCGAGGTATGGCTGGCGAAGACGCCCGACCCGGATGCCCGCTGGGACGAGGACCTGGACCCGCCCGTCTCGGTGGATTGACCGTTCGTCTCGTTGGGGCCGACCGGCCGGCGCCGCCGGGTTTGCACCAGCACGGTGCGCCGGCGCCCGACCACTGGACCAGCTCGGTGCATTACGTCGCGCGCGTGCCACGCCTGCCGCGCTTCGGCGCGTTATTGGCCCCCGCAAGGCGTTGCGACCTGGCCAAACGCCTGTATTCTTGCTCTCCGGACAAAAACGGGCTGTACCCGGGCCCAGGGAGAACCATCGATGTACCGTCGTCCCACGCCGCTGCAGGCGGCCATCTCGCTCGTCCTCGTGGTCGCGGCCGCGGGCCCGGCCCAGGCTCAGGCTCAGGCGCCGGCCAGCAGCGCTGCACTCGAGGAAGTCGTCGTCACCGGCTCGCGCATCCAGCGCGACCCGAACCAGACGGCGCCGGCCCCCATCGCCAGCGTCACCTCCGAGGACCTGCGCGCCTCGGGCGCGACCGATACGACGGCGACGCTGCGCCAGATCCCGGCCCTCATCTCCTCCGGCACTGTGGCGGACTCCATCGAGCGTGGCGCCGGCGGCATCGGCCAGGCGGTGCTGAACCTGCGCCAGCTCGGCGCCAACCGCACGCTGGTGCTGGTGGACGGCTACCGCCACGTCTCGGGTGTGGCCGGCTCGCAGGCCGTGGACGTGTCGACCATTCCTTCGGCGCTGATCGAGCGCGTGGACGTGCTGACCGGCGGCGCCTCCGCCGTGTACGGCGCGGACGCCGTGACCGGCGTCGTGAACTACGTGCTGCGCCAGGACTTCGAGGGCCTCGAGTTCGACCTGCAGCCGGGCGTGTCCTCCGAGGGCGACGGCGATACGTTCCGGGTCGAGGCGACCTGGGGCAAGAACTTCGCCGACGGCCGCGGCAACCTGACGGTGTCGGCCGGCTACACGGAAGAGTCCGAGGTCCTGCTCGGCGACCGCGGTTTCACCGCCAACAACGGCCGCGCCAACAACAGCACGACCTACGGCAATCCGCTGCGGCGCTTCCAGCAGGGGGACATCGATCCCGCGACGATGCCGAACTTCGCCAGCCGCTTCTCGCTCGATGCCGGCCGCTTCCCCTATGGCTTCTCCATTCCAACGCCCACGCAGGCCGCAGACCTCTGGCCAGGCGGCCTGACCGCGGCCGAGCAGGCTCTCATCGACCGTGCCGCCAACGCGCCGCTCTATCTGATCGGGCGCGATCCGCGCTTCGCCATCAGCTCCGGCGCCGGCCTGCTGTGGCGCGCGGACTTCGGCGATTTCAATACCGACCTGAACAACAACGGCCTGACGGACTGCAACGACAGCTACATCGGCCGCTTCGCCTTCGGTTTCGGCGGGGCCTGCTACGTCACCACGCCGGGTGGCGGCGTCGAGATCTTCCGCGACGGCATCATCGCCACCAGCTCGAACCAGTTCGGCGGCGACGGCGCGGTGGAGCGCACCAACGAGACCTCGCTGATTCCGGGCAGCGAGCGCATGTACGCCAACATCCGCGGCCGCTTCGAGTTCACGCCGGCCGCGGAAGGCTTCGTGGACGCCAAGTTCGCGAGCAACGACACGATCTCGCGCAACAGCTACAACACCTTCTACGACAGCCTGCTGATCTTCCCGGACAACCCGTACATCCCGGCGGTGCTGCAGGGCGAGGCGGATGACGCCGGCGGCCTGCGCGTCAGCCGCGACATGCTCGACCTCGGCGACAACATCCAGGACGCGGAGCGCGAGACCCAGCGCATCGTCCTCGGCCTGCGCGGGAACCTGAACGACCACCTGAGCTACGAGGTGGTGGGCAACTACGGCAAGACGGAGAGCGAGGTCACGCAGGCCAACTCCGTCCTCTACGACCGCCTGTTCGCCGCGATCGACGTGATCACCGGCCCGAACGGCCAGCCCATCTGCCGCTCCGACGTGGACCCGACGCCGCATCCCGGCAGCGAGTTCTTCCCGATCATCCGCCCCGGCTTCTACACCTTCACGCCGGGCGACGGCTCCTGCCGACCGGCCAACATCCTGGCCGGCGAGCAGTCCATCAGCCCCGAGGCGGTGGCGTTCATTACCCAGCCGACGACCACGAAGTACGAAGTCGAGCAGACCGTATTTACCGCGAGCCTGGCCGGCGACAGCGCTGCGTTCTTCGAGCTGCCCGGCGGCGCCGCGCAGTTCGCCGTCGGCGTCGAGTACCGCGAGGAGAAGTCGGACACGAAGTTCGACCCGCTCGACCTCGGCCTGCTGCCCGCCGGATCTCCCGCCGGCCCTGCGGGCACTTTCATCGGCGATCTCTTCGATCCAGATCTGGACAACATCCCCCAGTCCCTGGTCTTCGATGCCGCGACCCGTGTCTTCGACACCGGCGGCAAGTTCGACGTGAAGGAGGTATTCGCGGAGATCTCGCTGCCGCTGCTGAGCGGTGCGAGGTTCGCCGAAGAGCTCACCTTCGGCGCGGCCGCCCGCTACGCCGACTACTCGACCATCGGCGGGGCGACCACCTGGAACGTCAACGGCATCTGGGCACCGGTTTCCGACGTCCGCTTCCGCGGCACCTACTCGGTGGCGATCCGCGCCCCGGACATCTTCGAGCTGTTCAGCCCGCAGCAGGGCACGACCTTCCGGCCGGCCGATCCCTGCGAGCAGACCACCATCGACGCGCTGCTCGCGAGCGGCGATCCCAACGCGCAGAACCGCCTCAACAACTGCCGCGCCGCAGGCATTCCGGAAGGGTTCCAGGATCCACTCAGCGCGCGCTTCGCGGGCACCACCGGCGGCAACACCGAGCTGACCGAGGAGGAAGCCACCACCTACACCATCGGCGCCGTATTCCAGCCGCGGTGGGTCGAGGGACTGCTGATCTCGGTCGACTACTACTCGATCGAGATCGAGGACGCGATCGCGGCAGTGACGTCGCAGGACATCGTCAACACCTGCTACGACCTGTCCACCTTTCCGAACCAGTTCTGCGAACTGTTCACCCGCAACGAGGACCCGGCCTCGCCGACCTTCCTGGGCCTGAATTTCCTCCAGCAGACGCAGCTCAACTTCGGCCGCATCGAGACCGCGGGCGTCGACTTCCGGGTGGACTACCGGTTCAGCGTCGGCGCAAACAACTTCGGGCTCGGGCTGACCGGCAACTGGGTCGAGAAGCTCGACCGCTTCTTCGATCCGGTCGACTCGAACCTGGTCAATCCGGGCCTCAAGGAGCTGGGCGCGCCGGAGTGGGCGGGCCTGTTCTCGGCGACCTGGAACCTCGACGCCTTCACGCTCAACTACCGCATGCAGTACATCGGCGAGCAGGCGGTTGCCAGCGTCATCCAGGTGGAGCGCATCGACCTCGAGTTCGGAGACGCCGGCTGGGCCGACGAGTACTACGTGCACGACCTGTCGGCCAACTACCAGGCGACCGACCAGATCAACGTCTACGGTGGCGTGAGCAACCTGACCGACGAGGAGCCCTATCTCGCCAGCTCGGCCTATCCGGTCAGCGGCATGGGCCGGTTCTACTTCCTCGGCGTGAAGGTCCGCCTCTAAGCGGCCGGCGCTGGCGTCGAAGGCCCGGCGGGAGCGATCCCGCCGGGCTTTTTCATGGCTGGCCGCGCCGCGGCCGGTTCATAATCCACGGCATGTGTCCCTCATCCCGCCGCGGCCCCGCCTGATGCCTGACAGCCCTTCCGGCCTGCGGCACACGCTCAGCCGGCTGCGGCTCAAGCGCCAGTCGCCCGAGAGCCGGATCCTGTTCCGCAAGGCGCCGCTCTCACCGGAGAGCGTGCTGCTCGTGCGCGGCCTGCTGGTGCTGGGCCTTCTCGCGCTCGTGTACGTGGTCTTCTACCTGGACCGCGAAGGTCTTCGTGACAACCTCGACGGCCACGTGTCGGCGCTGGACGTCCTCTACTTCACGATGATCACGATCACCACGGTCGGCTACGGCGACATCGTGCCGGTGACGGACCAGGCGCGGCTGTTCGACACGCTGATCGGCACGCCGGTGCGGATCTTCGTCTGGCTGATCTTCGTCGGCACCGCCTACCAGTTCGTGATCCAGCGCGTCATCGAGGACTTCAAGATGTCGAGACTGCAGGCCCAGTTGCGGGACCACGTCGTGATCTGCGGTTTCGGCGACAGCGGCCGGCTCGCGGCCAGCGAGCTGGTGAGCCGTGGCACGGCACCGGAACAGATCGTCGTCATCGACAGCAACGAGGCCAGCCTGCGCCTCGCCTCCGACGCCGGCTTCATCGGGCTCAACGGCCAGGCGACGCGGGAGGAACTGCTGCGCATCGCCGGCGTCGAGCGCGCCCGTGCCGTCATCATCGCGCTCGGACGCGACGACACGACGCTGCTGTGCCTCCTCACCGTCCGCACGCTCAACCCCGACGCGCGCGCCGTCGTCAGCATCCGCGAGGGCGAGAACCGCAAGCTCGTCGAGAAGGCCGGGGCGGACGTCGTGATCTCACCCTGGCAGGTCAGCGGCTACCTGCTCGCCGACGGCGTGGACCAGAACCGCGTCGTCGAGGTGGCCCACGAGATGCTGTCCCAGGGCGGCGCCCTGGATCTCGTCGAGCGCGCCGTCCGGTCCGGGGAGATCGGCGCGCATCCGCGCGAACTCACCGGCACGGCCGTGCTCGCGGTCGTCCGCCAGGGCCGGCGCTACTGGTTCTGGGAATGCCGCGACCAGCCCCTCGAGGCGGGCGACCTGCTGATCACCGTGGACGCGAACCGCGCCTGAAGGTCTGCGGCCGCCTTACGAGCCTCGCCTGGGTGCCCGACCCGCACCGAGACTGTCTCCCGCGCGGCCGGCCGCCGCGCCGCGGATCACTTGTCCTTCAGGATGAAGGTGACCTTCAGCCTCACCTTGTAGGCGGTGATCTTGCCCCGCTCCACCACGACTTCCTGGTCGCCGACCCAGGCCGCGGTGACGTTGCGCAGGGTCTCGTTGGCGCGCTTGACGCCCTGGGCAACGGCGTCGTCGAAGCTCTTCTTCGACGTGGCGGTGATCTCGGTGATTCTTGCGACGGACATGGGGTTCCCTCCTCGATGCGGGCCACGGGCCCCGACGGGGCATCGCTTTGGCCCTCGGGTCAGGATGCGCGCCCGGTCGCGGCTTGTCGAGCCAGGGCCCGCCCGCGCCGGCCCCCGGGGTCACTTGCCGATGCAGAAGCTGCCGAAGATCCTGCCCAGCAGGTCGTCGCTCGACACGGCGCCGGTGATCTCCCCGAGCGCATCGTGGCCGAGCCTCAGCTCCTCGGCGACCAGCTCGAAAGAGCTGCGCGCCGCCAGCATGTCCCGGGCCCGCTCGAAGTGCGCGCGCGCCCGGCCCAGCGCCTCGACGTGGCGCGCCCGGGCGGAGAACGCGCCCGTGCCGCCCTGCTCGTAGCCGGCGCGCTCCTTCAGGCGGGCGCGCAGTTCATCCAGGCCGAAGCCGGTCCTGGCCGAGATGACCAGGGCGGGGGAACTGGCCGCGGTCGCGTTTTCACCCTTGAAATAGGACTGCCCCGCCACCCCCTCCATCAGGTCCGCCTTGTTCCAGGCGAGGAGCACCGGCACGCCCGCGGGCAGGGCCTCGAGCTCCGCGCGCAGCGATGCCGGCGAGGGCGCCTGCGTCGCGTCCGCCAGGTACAGCACGAGATCTGCGCGGGCGATCTCGGCGCGCGCCCGGCGCACGCCCTCGCCTTCGACAACGTCATCGGTCTCGCGCAGGCCGGCGGTGTCCACCACGTGCAGCGGCAGCCCGTCGATATCGATGCGCTCCCGCAGCACGTCGCGGGTGGTGCCGGGAGTCTCGGTGACGATGGCAGCCTCGTGGCCCGCGAGGCGGTTCAGGAGGCTCGACTTGCCGGCATTCGGCTTGCCGGCGATGACGACGTGCAGGCCGTCGCGGAGCAGGCGACCCTGCGCGGCGGCGTGACCCACGCGGTCGAAGCGACCCTCGATGTCGGCGAGCCGGCCGGCCACCTCGGCCGAGCCGAGGAACTCGACGTCCTCGTCGGGGAAATCGATGGCCGCCTCCACGTAGACCCTCAGCTCCGTGACGGCGGTGGCGAGCGACTCGACCTCGCGTGAGAACTCGCCCTGCAGGGAGCGCATGGCGGCGCGGGCCGCCTGGGCGGAACCCGCCTCGATGAGGTCCGCCACGGCCTCGGCCTGCGCGAGGTCCACCTTGCCGGCGAAGAACGCGCGCTCGGTGAACTCGCCCGGCCGCGCGGGCCGGGCGCCGAGCTCCACCACGCGCGCCATCAGGAGCTGCATCACCACGGGCCCGCCGTGGCCGTGCAGCTCGAGGACGTCCTCGCCGGTGAAGGACGCGGGGCCCGGGAAGAAGAGCGCGATGCCAGCGTCGATCGGCTCGCCGGCCGCGTCGAGGAAGGCGGAAAGGGTCGCGCGCCGCGGGTTCGGCACCCGGCCGAGCAGCGCCGCCGCGATGGCCGCGGCCCGCGGCCCACAGACGCGCACGATCCCGATGCCGCCGCGCCCGGGCGGGGTCGCCGGCGCGGCTATGGTGTCCATCCCGCTCATGGGCGGAAGTATAGGCGCCGTGGTTGCACCGGATGCGGGGCCTGGCCGGCGGGGCCCAGGCTTCGGCTCATGCGGGAGAGAGCGCCATGATGCACGCCGACACCATCGCCTACTTCTCGATGGAGATCGGGCTGGAGCCGGACATTCCCACCTACAGCGGCGGCCTCGGCATGCTTGCCGGCGACACGGTGCGCTCCGCCGCGGATGCGGGGCTGCCGATGGTCGCGGTGTCGCTGGCCCATCGCAAGGGCTACTTCCGCCAGCGCCTCGATCCGCACGGCCAGCAGACCGAGGAGCACCAGCACTGGCCGGTCGAGTCGCGGCTCGCGGCCGTCGACGCCCGCGTGCGCATCGAGATCGAGCATCGGCCGGTCACGCTGAGGGCCTGGCGTTACGACGTCGTGGGCTGCGGCGGCGCGGTGGTGCCGGTCTTCCTGCTCGATGCGAGCCTCGAGGATAACGACCCTGCCGATCGAGGCCTCACCGATCTCCTGTACGGTGGCGACTCACGCTACCGGCTCTGCCAGGAGACGATCCTGGGCATCGGCGGCGTGCGGTTGCTGCGCGCGCTGGGCTACTCGTCCATCCGCCGCTTCCACATGAACGAGGGCCACGCGAGCCTGCTCGTGGTCGAGCTCGGCCATGAGCTGGCGCAGCAGAATGGCGGGCTGATCACCGACGCGGTCGTCACGCGCGTCAAGCCGATGTGCACCTTCACCACCCACACGCCGGTGCCTTCCGGCCACGACCAGTTCCCGCTCGACCTCGTGGCGCGGGTCATCACCGGCTACGGCCGCGCCTTCGACGAGCGCGCGCAGCGTTTCTGCCTCGACCGCGTACTCAACATGACCTATCTCGCGCTCGACAACAGCCGCTACGTCAACGGCGTCGCCAAGCGCCACGGCGAGATCTCGCGGCACATGTTCGCGCAGTACAAGGTGGACTCGATCACCAACGGCGTGCACGCCGCGACCTGGGCGGCTCCCCCGATCGCCGCCCTCTTCGACCGGCACATCGGCGCCTGGCGGCAGGACAACGCGAGCCTGCGCTATGCCCTAGGCATTCCGAAGATGGAGCTGTGGGCCGCGCACGAGCTGGCCAAGCAGCAGCTGCTCGACGCCGTGCGTGGCCGCACCGGCGTTGCGCTCGCCGAGAGCGCCTTCACGGTCGGCTTCGCGCGGCGCGCCACCGCGTACAAGCGCGCCGACCTGCTGTTCCACGACCTCGCGCGGCTGCGCCGCGTGCACGCTTCCGCGGGCCCCTTCCAGGTCCTGCTGGCAGGGAAGGCGCATCCCCACGACGAGTCCGGCAAGGAGCTGATCCGGCGCCTCTTCGGCGTGATCCGGGCGCTGGAAGGCGAGGTCCGCGTCGTCTACCTCGAGGACTACGACATGGCGCTCGCGCGGCTCATGGTCGCGGGCTGCGACCTGTGGCTCAACACGCCGCAGCCGCCGCTCGAGGCCTCGGGCACTAGTGGCATGAAGGCGGCGGTCAACGGCGTGCCGCAGCTGTCGGTGCTGGATGGCTGGTGGCTCGAGGGCTGCATCGAGGGCGTCACCGGCTGGGCCATCGGGGCTGACAACCACGCCGCCGGCGCCGAGGACGGCGCGTCGGATGCGCAGTCGCTCTACTCGAAGCTCGAGATGGTCGTGCTGCCGATGTACTACCGGGACCAGGACCGCTACATCGAGGTGATGCGCCACGCCATCGCGCTGAACGGCTCTTTCTTCAACACCGAACGCATGGTGGACCAGTACGTCCGCAAGGCGTACTTCGCATGAGGAAGAGAGAAGGGGACAGTCCCTTCTTTCTCTCCCGACGGATCTGCGCGGCGCTGAACCGACCGGAAGAGAAAGAAGGGACTGTCCCCTTCTCCTTTGGCTGTCGGTTACTTCGTGTAGGTGATCCAGGCGCCTTCGGTGTCGCCGTTCTCGGTGTGGATCTCGAGGTCGGCGAAGCGCCAGCCCTGGGCTTCCATGGCGGCGTGCGAGGCGTTGATGTCCTTCGCCATCTCCTTGCCGCCGTGGGCCATTACATAGACGGTGACGAGGTTATCGGCCGTCTCCTTCTTCTTGTCCGCGGCCACGGCCGGCGCGGCCACGAGCACGGCGGCCGCCACGCAGGCGGCCAGGGTCTTCTCGAACGCGGTCTTCATGCAGTATCCCCTCTCGTTTGCGGTCAGTGGGTCCGTTCTTTCTTCGCTTCCGCTTCCACCACACGGTTGATCTTCCACTGCTGCGCGATGGACAGAAGAGTGTTGGTGAGCCAGTAGAGCACCAGGCCCGCCGGGAACCAGGCGAACATCACCGTCATGATCGCCGGCATGAAGGCGAAGACCTTCGCCTGCACGGGGTCCGGCGGCGCCGGGTTCAGCTTGAACTGCCCGTACATCGCCACGCCCATCAGCAGCGGCAGGATGAAGAACGGGTCGCGCGTCGAGAGATCCTGGATCCAGCCCATGAAGGGCGCCTGGCGCATCTCGACGCTCTCGAGCAGCACCCAGTAGAAGGCCAGGAAGAACGGGATCTGCACCAGCATCGGAAGGCAGCCCGCCACCGGGTTGATCTTCTCGCGCTTGTACAGGTCCATCATCGCGCGGGCCTGTCCCTCGCGGTCGTCCTTGTAGCGCTCCTGGATGGCCTTCAGGCGCGGCGCGACGGTGCGCATCTTCGCCATCGAGCGGCCGCTGGTCTCGGAGAGCTTGTAGAAGACGAGCTTGATCAGCAGCGTGACGATGATGATCGCCCATCCCCAGTTGCCGACGACGCCGTGGACCTTGTCGAGCAGCCAGAAC
>JALORP010000080.1 GCA_025458865.1 Steroidobacteraceae bacterium
GTTGAGCGCGAGGATGTTGGTCTGCTCCGCGATGTCGTTGATCAGCTCGACGATGTTGCCGATCTCCTGCGAGCTCTCGCCGAGGCGCTTGATGCGCTTGGACGTGTCCTGGATGTTCTCGCGGATGGCGTTCATGCCGTCGATCGTGCGGCGCACCGCGTCCGCGCCCTTGTGCGCGACATCCACGGCGTGGCGGGCCACGTCGGCACAACGCTCGGCGTTGCCCGAGACTTCCTCGATGGAGCTGGCCATGGCGCCGACCGCGTCGGTCGCCGCGGCGACCTGGCGCGATTCGGCGACGCTGGCCTTGGCGAGGTGGCCGGCCGCCGCCTGCGTCTGCCGCGCGGCGCCGTCGAGCTGCATGGCGGTGTCGTTGATGGTGATGACCAGCTCGCGCAGCGCCTCGATGGCGTAGTTGATCGCGTCGGCGATGGCGCCGGTGATGTCGTCGGTGACCGTGGCCTGCACCGTGAGGTCGCCGTCGGCGAGGCTCGACATCTCGTCGAGAAGCCGGAGGATCGCCTCCTGGTTGCGCTGGCTCTGCTTCGCCTGCTTCTCGGCCACCTTGCGCCCGCTGGCGCCCGACAGCCAGGCCGCGAGCGCCAGTCCGAACACCAGGATGGCGAGCCCGACCGCGGCCAGCGCGGGATAGGGACCGGCCAGGATGCGCTGCACGGGGCCGCCGGCGGCCGGCGCGCCCAGCGTGGCGCCCACGGAACGCGCGAGGCCCGCGAGGTCACCGGCCGCGCCTTGCGCGGCGGCTGCGCGCTCGGCTCGATCCAGCGCGGCGCGCAGCCGCTGCTCGAGGTCGAGCTGCGCGAGTCGCGCCGCGGCGAGCTGGGCCGCCGCCTGTCCCGAAAGCGCGGGCACGCCGGCACCCGCGTCCTCGCCGGCCAGGCCGGCCAGGAACTGGTTCAGGGTGGCCGCGCCCTCGTTGATGCGCGCCGCGAGGGCCGCGGCATCGCCGCTGCCTGCACCGAGCGTCTGCAGGTCCTCGCCGAGGCGCTGGGCCGCCGCCTCGAAGCGGGGCAGCGCGCGCAACGCGGGTTCGCCGCCCGGGGCGGAGACCGCGTCACCGGTCGAGGCCAGCACGCGCCCGAGGGCGGTGCGAGCCTCGGCGGCCGCCGAGGCCACTCCGCCGGCGGCCTCGCGGCCTGCGAGCACGGATTCGGTGGCGTCGAGCAGCCGCCGCAGGTCGGGGTTGCCGGCGAAGCGGCGCGAGCTCTCGGTGGAGAGCGCCTCGAACGCCCCGCGGCCGGCCTCGGATTCCTCCTGCACGCGCTCCAGGGTGCTGCGGGACTGCTCGAAGAGGGCGATCGCGCCACTGTCCCCGCGCACCACCTGGATCGCCTCGCCGGGCAGCGTGGCCGTGATCCGGGTCAGCTCCGCGACGTGGCGCAGGTATTCCTGCTGCGCGCCCTGCAGCCGCGCCGAGAGCAGGAGCAGGCCCGCCGCCAACACGAGCAGCGCGAGCCCGGCCGCCAGCAGCGCCGGCACCGAGGCCGCCCGCTGTTCCAGTCCCGCCTTCGGCATGTTCGCAACCACTGTGTTCACCGTAACGTCAGTTCGATCCCTGCAGGAACGCAGGGCTCTCGACCAGTCTCTTCAGGCTGAACACCGGCCAGCCCTCGGAACCGCGCCGGAAGGAGCCCGTCAGGTAGCTGTCGCAGCGGATGAGCGTCGGCGGCGGCTCCCGGTGGAAGTCCTGCTCGCTGAACCGGCGGAAACCCAGCACCTCGTCCACCACCAGCCCCGCCGGCACCTCCCGGTGGTTCACGACGATGACGCGCGTGTTGCGGCCATCCTGCGTCTCCCCGCTGCCGAGGTAGCGCTTGAGGTCGATGATCGGCAGCAGCTGCCCCCGGATGTTCGCGAGGCCGCGGATCCAGCTTCGGGCGCCCGGAACCCTCGTCACCACCGTCGGCACGCCCATGATCTCACGCGCCTCGTCGCGCGCGATCAGGAAGGTCTCGCCCCCCATCCGGAACGCGACCCCGGTCCACTGCTGCGTGGCGCCGGGCTGTGCGCCGAGCGCCGCGGCCTTGGCCCGCCTCTCGAGCTCGAGCAGCAGTTCGAAGGGGTGGTCCCTCAGCGACCTCAGGCTGGCGGCAGGCTCCATCGGGTCAGCCCGCGAGCAGCGCCGCCTGGGCTTTCTCCACCAGCTGCGCCGGGGTTACCGGCTTGACCAGGTAGTCAACGGCGCCCTGCCGCATCCCCCAGACACGGTCGCTCTCCTGGCCCTTGCTGGACACCATGATGACCGGGATCCCGCGGGTATCGGGGTCGCTGGCCAGGGCCCTCGTGGCCCGGAAGCCGTCCATGACGGGCATCACGATGTCCATCAGGATCAGGTCGGGGCGCATTTCGCGCGCCTTTCGCAGCGCCTCGGCCCCGTCGTTCGCGGCCTCGATCCGGAAGCCGCCGTTCTCGAGCGCCTTGCGCATCTGCTGGAGCTCGGTCGGCGAGTCGTCGACGATCAGGATCAGCGCCATGGCGTGCTCCCCGCGCCTTTCGTCAGCGGGCCACGTGCTGCTCGATGGCCGAGAGCAGCTCGTCGCGCGTGAAGGGCTTGGTCAGGTAGTGCTCGGAACCGACGATACGGCCCCGGGCGCGGTCGAAGAGTCCGTCCTTGCTCGACAGCATGATGACCGGGATCGAGCGGAAGACCTTGTTGTGCTTGATGAGCGAACAGGTCTGGTAGCCGTCGAGACGCGGCATCATGATGTCCACGAAGACGATGTCAGGCTGGTGGTCCGCGATCTTGGACAGCGCGTCGAACCCGTCGACCGCCGTGTAGACCTCGCAGCCCTCCTTGGCGAGCAGCGTCTCGGCGGTGCGGCGGATCGTCTTGCTGTCGTCGATCACCAGCACCTTGAGCCCCTGCATGCGGGGCGCAGGGGTGGGGGCGGTGGCGGCGGCTGCACTTTCCATCGATGACCTCCGGCTCGGGCGACCCGGCCGGCACCCGCCAGCCACGCCGGGAAGCGCCTTCCGGACACGTCGCCGCAGCGACTAGGTTTTAACATATCGGCGGCGCCGTGACGAGTCGCCACCCCGCCCGGGAGCGGCATGGCGCGCGCAGCCGGCAGCCGCGTCGCGTGTACTATGTCGCCTGCCGGCAGGGGGCCGGTCGAACTGCGTCACAGTCCTTCAAACCCGACCACCACTCGCCGTTCCCGGAGCCCGGATGCCGTCGCCCACCCGAATCGCAGTCCTCATGGATCCCATCGGGGGCATCAAGCCGAAGAAGGACTCCACCCTCGCCATGATGCTGGCCGCCCAGGCCCGCGGCGTGCAGCTGTCCTACTTCGAGCAGGGGCACCTCTGGGCCCGCGACGGGGTGGCGATGGCGCGGCTGCGGCCGGTCACGGTCCGGGACGACCCGAAGGACTGGTTCAGCCTCGGCGAGCCGGTGATCGAGCCGCTCTCGTCCGTGGACGCCGTGCTCATGCGCAAGGATCCGCCGTTCGACACCGAGTACATCTACACCACCTACTTGCTGGAGCGCGCGGAAGCCGCCGGCACCCTCGTCGTCAACCGGCCGCAGGGGCTGAGGGACATGAACGAGAAGGTCTACACGGCCTGGTTTCCGGACTGCTGCGCCCCCACGCTCATCACGCGCGACATGGCCGACATGGCCGCCTTCCTCGCCGAGCACGGCCGCGCGGTATGCAAGCCGCTCTTCGGCATGGGCGGACGCTCGATCTTCGTTCTCGAGGCCGGCGACAAGAACGCCAACGTGGTCTTCGAGACGCTGACCGAGTATGGGAGCCGCTACGCGATCGTGCAGCGCTACATCCCCGAAATCGTCACGACGGGCGACTCGCGGATCCTGCTCGTGGACGGCGAGCCGGTGCCCTACGCCCTGGCGCGCATCCCCTCGCCCGACGACAACCGGGGCAACCTCGCCGCCGGCGCCCAGGGGCAGGGCCGGCCGCTCGACGACCGCGACCGCTGGCTGTGCTCGCGCATCGGCCCGGTGCTGCGCGAGCGCGGGATGATGTTCGTGGGCCTCGACGTGATCGGCGGCTTCGTCACGGAGATCAACGTCACCAGCCCCACCGGCATCCGCGAGCTCGACCGGCAGTTCGGCCTCGACATCGGCGGCCTGCTGGTGGACGCGGTCCTGCGCCGGCTCGGACGGGCCTGAGGCCCACGCTTGGCACCGGCGGCCACCGCGGACGAGACCTCCTTCGGGCCGGAATCCACCCGGCCGAGTGACCGCATGGTCACCACGCTTTTCCTCGCCGGCCTGTTCCACTTGATCCTGATCCTCGGTGTCTCGTTCTCGCTGCCGCCGCCCCGCGACCGCGGCGCGGCACCCTCTCTCGAGGTGCTGCTCGTCAGCGAGGCCCTGCCCGAGTCGCTCACCAACGAGGATGCCCGCTACCTCGCCCAGCGGACCCAGCAGGGTGCCGGCAACCTGCGCGAGGCCGGCCGGTCGCGCGTGCCGACCGCCGCCAACGCCCCGCTCGACCAGGCCGGCGAGCGCGAGGGCAGCGCCGGCGCCGAGGCCGGGGGACCGACAGGCGGCGAGTCCGCCACCCTCGCCGCGGCGGGCGCGGGCCGGCTGCGCTACGCGGCCGATGCACAGCAGCCCGCGAGTCCCGCCGACGCCGTGCCGCGCCAGCTCCTGACGGGCGCGGAGACCACGCTGCCTTCCAGCGCCGACGACACCGAGCTGCGGCTGCGCGGAACATCGCGGCGCGAGCTCATGGTCACGCCGAGCACGCGCGAATCAGGCGTCGCGGTCTACCTGGATGCATGGAAGCGCCGCGTCGAGCGGGTCGGCACGGTCAACTTCCCGACGGCCGCGCGCCGGGGCAGCCTCTCCGGCAGCCCCGTCGTCGAGGTCGCGCTCGCCTCGGACGGCCGCCTGGCGGAAGCGCGGGTACGGCGCACGAGCGGCCATGCGGAGCTGGACCAGGCGGCGATCGACGTCCTGCGGCTCGCAGCGCCCTTCGATCCCTTTCCGCGCGAGCTCGCGGAGCGGCATGACGTGCTGCGCTTCGCATACGAGTGGCACTTCGAGGGCGGCCAGCTCACGGGCTCGGCCGTCCAGGTGCCCGCGACGCGCTGAGCCCCGGCTTTGACCCCTGCCGGACCCCGCCGGATACTATGGCCATGGCGCCGAGCCGCTTCCTCAGCAACCAGCTCCTGATCGCGATGCCCTCGCTCGCGGACCCGAACTTCTCGCAGACCGTGACCCTGGTCTGCGAGCACTCGGAGCGCGGCGCCCTCGGCATCGTCCTCAACCGGCCGATGAACATGACCCTCGGCGAGGTGCTGGACCAGCTCGCCCTCGCCGGCGGGAACCCCGGCCTGCGCGCCGGGCCGGTGCTGCGGGGGGGCCCGGTACAGACCGATCGCGGCTTCGTGCTGCACCCGCCCGGGGAGCGGACCTGGGATTCCACCCTCGAAGTCTCCGACCGGCTGCACGTCACCACGTCGCGCGACGTGCTCGAGGCGATCGCGCTGGGCCAGGGCCCGCAGCGGGCGGCCATGGCCCTGGGCTACGCCGGCTGGGACGCGGGCCAGCTCGACGAGGAGATGCGCCAGAACGCCTGGCTCACCGTGCCCTGCGACGAGAGCGTCGTCTTCGACCTGCCCTTCGAGCAGCGCTGGAGCGCCGCCGCGCGGCTGCTCGGCGTGGACCTCTCGCGCCTGAGCCACGTCGCGGGCCGGGCCTGACCATGCCGGCCGGGCCGGCGCGCTCGGTGCTCGCCTTCGACTATGGCGAGCGTCGCATCGGCGTCGCCGCCGGCAACACGCTCACCGCCACGGCCAGGCCGCTCGCGACGCTGCGAAACAGCGTCTCGGGCCCGGACTGGGAAGCCATCGCGCGCTGCTTCGAATCGTGGCGTCCCGAAGTGGTCGTGGTGGGCGTTCCATATAATATGAATGGCACGCGCGGCCGCCTTGCGCAGGCCGCGGAGGACTTCGCCGCCGAGCTGGGCGCGCGTTTCGGCGCCGAGGTCGTGACGGTGGACGAGCGGCTCTCCTCGCGCGAGGCCGAGGAAACCCTCCGCGAGCGACGCCGCAGCGGCGCCCTCCGGCGGCGCGTGCGGCGCGAGGACGTGGACGGCGAGGCAGCCAGCGTGCTGCTCAGACAGTGGCTCTGCGGGCCCGGACGGTGAAGGAAATGAAGGCACAGGATCCCCAGGGCTTCTCCCAACTCGACGCGGCCGGCCGGCTGCGCCATCTGATCACCCTCGCCGGGCTCGACGGCGACCTGGTCCGCGAGCTGCTGGCACGCGCGCAGCACTACGTCACGCGCCCGGGACAGGTGCCGGCGCACGGCAAGGATCTCGCCGGCTTCACGGTGGCGAACCTCTTCACCGAACCCTCGACGCGCACGCGCGCCTCCTTCGAGCTGGCGGCGAAACGCCTGTCGGCCGATGTCGTCAACGTGGACGTCATGCTCTCCTCGCGCGTGAAGGGCGAGTCGATGCTCGACACGATCTACACGCTGCAGGCGATGGACGTGGACGTCTTCGTGATCCGCGACGCCCAGCCGGGCGTGACGCAGTACGTCGCCGAGCACGTCGCCGACCACGTGAGCGTGGTGTCCGGCGGAGAGGCGCACCTGTCGCACCCGACGCAGGGGCTGCTCGACGCCTTGACCATGCTCCAGTTCAAGGGCGGCTTCCGCGACCTCGTCGTGTCCATCGTCGGCGACATCCGCCACTCGCGCGTGGCCCGCTCCGCGGCACAGGTGCTCGGCATCCTCGGCGTCGGAGAGCTGCGCCTCATCGGCCCGGACGAGCTGATGCCCGACGCCCACGAATTTCCCGGCGCCCAGCGCTTCTCCTCGCTGGATGCGGGCATCGACCACGCCGACGTGGTCATGATCCTGCGCATCCAGAACGAGCGCATGGAGCAGGCGCGCATCCCCGACGCCGCGGGCTACTTCGAGCGCTTCGGACTGACGCCCGAGCGGCTGCGCCGCGCGCGCCCGGAGGCGATCGTGATGCACCCCGGCCCGATGAACCGCGGCGTCGAGATCGCCTCGGAGGTGGCCGACGGCCCGCAGTCCGTGATCCGCCGCCAGGTCGCGAACGGCGTGGCGGTGCGCATGGCCGTGCTGTCGCACCTCGCCGCGGCGCGCCGGAGCCGCGGATGAGCGGCGCCGATCGAGCGCACCGCGGCACGATCTTCGTCGAGGACGCCGAGGTCCTCGCGCACGAGGCCTTCGAGGGCGGCCAGTACGTCATCCGGCTGCAGTCCCCGAAGTGCGCAGCCGCGGCCCAGCCTGGCAGCTTCGTGCACCTCACCTGCGGGCCCGGCATCCCGATGCGCCGGCCGCTGTCCATCATGCGCACCAGCGCGCGCGAGGGCTGGATCGACATCCTCTACAAGGTCGTCGGCCAGGGCCTGGCCTCGCTCGCCGAGCGCAAGCCGGGCGAACGGCTGTCGAGCATGGGCCCGATCGGCAAGGGCTTCACCGCGCATCCCGAGCGGCCGCGCACGCTGCTGATCGGCGGCGGCGTCGGCATCCCGCCAATGGTGTTCCTCGCCGAGGCGCTCGCCGCCGACGCCGACGGCCGGTGGAAGCCGCTGGTGCTGATGGGCTCGGAGATACCGTTCCCGTTCCGCAGCCGGCCCTCGACCATCCTCGTCCCGGGGATCCCGGACGGGACCATCGCCTGCATGCCGCTGCTCGACGGCTGGGGCGTGCCGAGCCGGCTCGCCTCGCTCGCCGGCTTCCCCGGCTGCTTCCACGGCTACGTCACGCAGCTCGCCGACGCGTGGCTCGGCTCGCTCGACGCCGCGGCCCTCGCGGAAGTGGAGATCTTTGCCTGCGGCCCGACGCCGATGCTGCGCGCGTGCGCGGAGCTCGCGCGCAAGTTCGCGCTGCCCTGCCAGGTGTCGCTCGAGGAGTACATGGCCTGCGCGGTCGGCGGCTGCGCGGGCTGCGCGGTCATGGTGCACGGTCCGGAGGGCCCGGCCATGAAGCGCGTGTGCGTGGACGGGCCGGTGTTCGACGCGGAGCGCGTGTTCCCCGCGGCGGCCTGACGGGGCAGTCTCACTCAGCCGAAGTTGATCCGCGCCTCGAGGTTCGTGCGCGAGTCGGCGTTGTTCAGCGCCTCTTCGATGTCGATGCGGTTGTCGCGGTAGAGGCCCAGCAGCGCGCTGTCGAAGGTCTGCATGCCGCGCTCGCTCGTGGTCAGCATGCCCTCCTTCACGCCAATGATGTCGCCCTTCTTGATCAGGTCCTGCATGTGCGGCGTGTTCATCATCACCTCGACCGCCGCGCAGCGCTTGCCGTTGCGCCCGCGCACGAGGCGCGCCGCGCAGCGCTTGCCGTTGCGCCCGCGCACGAGGCGCTGCGAGACGATCGCGCGCAGGTACTGCGACAGGTCGAGGAAGATCTGCGCGTGCTGGTCGCGCGGGAACATGTTGATGATCCGGTCGAGGGTCTCGGCGCAGTTGTTCGCGTGCAGCGTGGACAGCACCAGGTGGCCCGTGCCGGCCAGCGTGATCGCCGACTCCATGGTCTCGCGGTCGCGGATCTCGCCGATCAGGATGACGTCCGGCGCGGCGCGCATCGCGCCGCGCAGCGCCCTGGCGAAGCTCCTGGTGTCGAGGCCCACCTCGCGCTGGTTGATGATCGACTTCTTGTTCGCGTGCAGGAACTCGACCGGATCCTCGATGGTGAGGATGTGGTCGGAACTCGTCTCGTTGCGGTGGTTGACCATCGCAGCGAGGGTCGTGGACTTGCCCGATCCGGTGGCGCCCACCATGAGCACCAGGCCGCGCTTCATGAGCGCGAGGTCCGGCAGCACCGCGGGCAGGCCGAGCTGCTCGAGCCGCGGGATGTTGACGCTGATGTAGCGCAGCACGATCGCAGGGTAGCCGCGCTGGTAGAACACCGCCGCGCGGAAGCGCCCGACGCCGGGCTCGGAGATCGCGAAGTCGATCTCGAGCTGGTCGTTGAAGTGCTCGAGCTGCTCGGCGCTCATCAGGCTGAACGCGATCTGCCGGACCGCTTCCGCCGTCAGCACCTGGCGGTTCACGGGGTAGATCACGCCCTCGATCTTGATCTTGATCGGCGCATGGGAGGTGAAGAACAGGTCCGAGGCGTTCTTCTCGGCCATGAGCCGCAGCAGCGGCTTGACGCTGAAGCGGCCGCCCGCCCCGGCCTCGGCCTCGGCCTCGGCCTCGATGGGCTGCTCGCCCGTCGCCTCAGTAGAGTGCGCCTTCGCTTGTTTCATCTACGATCCTCAGCGAGCTGGCCGCCTCCGCCTGGAGCCGGTCCTCGCGCTTGCCCTCGAGCTTGATCCTCAGCCGGATCTCGTTCTTCGAGTCCGCGTTCCTGAGGGCTTCCTCGTAGGAGATGTACCCGCCTTCGTACAGGTCGAACAGCGCCTGGTCGAAGGTCTTCATGCCAAGGCGGTTCGAGCGCGCCATGACCTCCTTGATCTTGACGACCTCGCCCCGGAAGATCAGGTCGGAGATCAGCGGCGTGCCGATCATGATCTCCATCGCCGCGATGCGCCCCTCGGTCTTCTCGCGCGGGATCAGGCGCTGCGACACCAGCGCCCGGATGTTGAGCGAGAGGTCCATGAGGAGCTGCTCGCGCTTCTCCTCGGGGAAGAAGTTGATGATGCGGTCCAGCGCCTGGTTGGAGCTGTTGGCGTGCAGCGTGGCCAGCACCAGGTGGCCGGTCTCCGCGAACTGGATGCCGTACTCCATCGTCTCGCGGTCGCGGATCTCGCCGATCATGATCACGTCGGGCGCCTGGCGCAGCGTGTTCTTGAGCGCCGTGTGCCAGCTCTCCGTGTCCACGCCGACCTCGCGGTGCGTGACTACGCAGCCGCGGTGGGGGTGCACGTACTCGACCGGGTCCTCGATCGTGACGATGTGGCCGCGCGTCTTCTCGTTGCGGTAGCCGACCATCGCCGCGAGCGTGGTGGACTTGCCCGAGCCCGTGGCGCCGACCACGATCACGAGGCCGCGCTTGGACATCACGATGTCCTTGAGGATCGGCGGCAGTTCGAGCTCTTCCAGCGTGGGGATCTTCGACTGGATGGTGCGGAGCACGCAGCCGGTGTTGCCCTGCTGGATGAAGGCGCTGACGCGGAATCGGCCGATGCCCGGGGGCGCGATCGCGAAATTCGCCTCCTTGGTCGCGTCGAACTCGCGGGTCTGGCGGTCGTTCATGATGCTGCGGACCAGCACGGCGGCCTGCTCGGCGGTCAGCGCCTTGTCGGCCTGTGGACGGATCTCGCCGTCGACCTTGATCGCCGGCGGGAAGCCGGCGGTGATGAACAGGTCTGAGCCCTTGCGGTCGACCATGCGCCGCAGGAGGTCCTGCATCAGCTTGATTGCCTGTTCGCGCTCCATCTATGCCTCCGCGGCCCCGGGGGCCGTCAGATCGAGTCCTTGTTCTGCGCCTTGTAGCGCGCCTCTTCCTTGGTGATCACGCCCTTGGTCACCATCTCCTGCAGGCACTGGTCGAGCGTCTGCATGCCCTGCGCCTGGCCCGTCTGGATCGAGGAGTACATCTGCGCGATCTTGTTCTCGCGGATGAGGTTCCGGATCGCCGGCGTGCCGATCATGATCTCGTGGGCCGCGATGCGGCCGCCGCCGACGCGCTTGAGCAGCGTCTGCGAGATCACCGCGCGCAGCGACTCCGACAGCATCGCGCGTACCATGTCCTTCTCGGCGGCCGGGAACACGTCCACGACGCGGTCCACGGTCTTGGCCGCGGAGCTCGTGTGCAGGGTTCCGAAGACGAGGTGGCCGGTCTCGGCGGCGGTGAGCGCCAGGCGGATCGTCTCCAGGTCGCGCATCTCGCCGACGAGCACGACGTCGGGGTCCTCGCGCAGCGCGGAGCGCAGCGCCTCCGAGAAGCCCAGCGTGTCGCGGTGAACCTCGCGCTGGTTCACGAGGCTGCGCTTGGACTCGTGCACGAACTCGATCGGGTCCTCGATGGTGATGATGTGGTCCGGCCGGTTGACGTTGACGTAGTCCACCATCGCCGCGAGGGTCGTGGACTTGCCGGAGCCCGTCGGGCCGGTCACCAGCACCAGGCCGCGCGGCAGCATGCACAGGTCCTTGAAGACCTTCGGCGCGTTGAGGTCGTCGAGCGTCAGGATGTTGGACGGGATGTTGCGGAACACCGCGCCCGCGCCGCGATTCTGGTTGAACGCGTTGACGCGGAAGCGCGCCAGGTTCGGGATCTCGAAGGAGAAGTCGGTCTCGAAGAACTCCTCGTAGGCCTTCCTTTGCTTGTCGTTCATGATGTCGTAGACCATGCTGTGCACTTCCTTGTGCGTCAGCGGCGGCATGTTGATCCGCTTCATGTCACCGTCCACGCGGATCATGGGCGGAACGCCCGCGGAGAGGTGCAGGTCGGAGGCCTTGTTCTTGACGGCGAAGGCCAGCAGCTGTGCGATGTCGACGGCCATTTACACTCCCTGACGGCGCGCACGCCTCGATGCCCGCGGAACCGCCGTCCCACGCGGCCGGCCCGCAGCCGGACAGGCCGCATTGCGGTCCTGGCAGGCCGAAGGGAGTATAGCCCCCGCTACAGGGCACCAATATGTTAACCGTTCCGCAGAATCCGGCTTCCCGCCTGGCCGCCGTGCGCGGCCGCATCGACGCCGCGGCCCGCGCCGCCGGGCGCGATCCCGCGTCCGTCACCCTCATCGGCGTGAGCAAGACGCAGCCCGCTGAGGCCATCCGGGCCGCGGCGGCCGCGGGACTCGCCGACGTCGGCGAGAACTACGTCCAGGAGGCGCTCGGAAAGATGGAGGCGCTCGAGGGCGTGCCCCTGACCTGGCACTTCATCGGCCCGCTGCAGAGCAACAAGACGCGCCCGGTCGCCGAGCGTTTCCACTGGGTGCACAGCGTGGACCGCCTGAAGGTGGCGCGGCGCCTGTCCGAGCAGCGGCCGCACCACGCGCCGCCGCTCATGGTCTGCCTGCAGGTCCACCTCGGCGGCGAGGACACCAAGTCGGGCGTGGCGCCCGCCGAGCTGCCGGCGCTCGCGGCCGGGGTCGCGGCCCTGCCGCGGCTCGTGCTGCGAGGCCTCATGTGCGTGCCCCCGGCGGAGGACGACCCGTCCCGACAGCGCCACTGGTTCGCCGAGCTCAGGCAGCTTCTCGACCGGCTGCGGGCCGACGGCCACCGGCTCGACGTGCTGTCCATGGGCATGAGCGCGGATTTCGAGCTGGCCATCGCCGAGGGCGCCACGCACGTCCGCGTCGGCACGGCGATCTTCGGCGCGCGCGGTTGAGCGGCGTCGCTTAGACTCGCAGGGCCCATGAGCACCGACACCATCGCATTCATCGGCGGCGGCCAGATGGCGCGCGCCCTCATCGGCGGCCTGGTCGCGGGCGGCCACGATGCGCACGCGATACGCGTGGCCGACCCCCTGCCCGCCCAGCGCGAGTCGATCTCCCGGGACTTCCCCGGCGTGCTCGCCGTCGCCGACAACGCGGCCGCCGCCGCGGGCGCGTCCGCCTGGGTGCTCGCCGTCAAGCCGCAGCAGATGCGCGAGGCCTGCGCCGGCCTCGCGGGCCTCGCGGCACGGCAGCGTCCGCTGGTCATCTCCGTCGCGGCCGGCATCCGCCTCGCGGAGCTTTCGGCCTGGCTCGGTGAGGGTGTCCCGGTGGTCCGCAGCATGCCCAACCGCCCGGCGCTGCTGCGCGCAGGCATCACGGCGCTGGTCGCGGGCGTGGGCGTCGGGGCGGCCGAGCGCAAGCGCGCGGGCGCGCTGCTGGCCGCCGCCGGAGCCTGCGAGTGGCTGGACGACGAGTCGCTGATGGATGCCGTCACCGCGGTGTCCGGCAGCGGGCCGGCCTACCTGTTCCTGCTGGTGGAGATGCTCGAGGCCGCCGCCTGCGCGGAGGGACTGCCGCCCGCGACCGCGCGGCGGCTCGCCGTGGAGACCATCCACGGCGCGGCGCGCATGGCGCGCGAGCTCGGCGAGGAGCCCTCGGTGCTGCGCGAGCAGGTCACCTCGAAGGGCGGCACCACCGCCGCGGCCCTCGCGGTGCTGGAGGCCGCGGGCATCCGGGAGACCTTCGCCCGCGCCGTCAGGGCGGCACGGCTGCGCTCCGAAGAACTCGCCGGCGGAGGACGCTGAACAGTGGACGCGGTCATCTTCATCGTCGACACCTTCCTGTCGCTGGCCGTGTACGCGTTCCTGCTGAGGCTGCTGCTGCAGCTGTCGCGAGCCGACTTCCGCAACCCGCTGGCGCAGGCGATCCTCAAGCTGACCAGCTGGCTGGTGCTGCCGCTGCGGCGGTTGCTGCCGCCCGTCGGGCGGGTGGATACGGCCTCGGTCGTGGCGGTGCTGCTGGCGCAGCTCGCGCGAATGATCGCCGTGTCATGGCTGGCCGTCGGCGCCGTGATGGCGCCGCTGCCGCTGCTGCAGGCGACGGTCGTCGCCGTCCTCGTCGCGACGCTCGGCCTGTATACCGTCGCCATCATCGTCTATGCGCTGCTCTCGCTCATCGCCCCGGGCAACTACAGCCCGGCCAGCGCGCTCCTCGCGACGCTTTGCGAGCCGCTGCTCGCCCCCGTGCGCCGGCTGCTGCCGCCGGTCGGCGGGCTCGATTTCTCGCCGCTCCTCGTGATCGTCGCGCTGCAGGCGGTCAAGCTGCTGATCACCTGAGTCCCGTCATGCGTCGCCGCCGCGCCTGTGCCGCCCTCGCGATCCTCGCGCTCGCCGCCTGCGGCGGCCCGCCGCCCGGTCCGGTCCGCGCGCCGGCGCAGTCCGATCCGGGCTTCGTCGTCATGGGTGGCCACGAGCTGCGATACGGCACCGTGCCCGCGGCCGAGCTGACGCGCGAAGTCGCAGCGGCGTACGGCATACAGCCGCGGGCAGGCGTACTCGTCCTCAGCGTATCCGTGCTGCGCCGCGAGGCAGGCCACCTGCCCGCGCCCGTCGAGGCCAGCCTGCGCGGCACGCAACGCAACCTCATCGGCGAGCCGGTGGCGCTCGAGTTCCGCGAGCTGCGGACGGGCGGCGGCCCTTCCTGGGTCGCGGAGATCTCCCCGACCGCGCCGGGCATCGTGCTGATCGACGTCGAGGCCCTGCCCGCCGACGGCGGCCCGCCGCTCAAGGCGAGCCTGAAGCGCGAGTTCGCGGCGCGCTGACGCGGTCCTCGCCGCGATCGCCTGGCGCCGCGCGTGGCGCGCCGGCTGAAGACCGCGGAAATACAAGGGAGATTTTGCGTCGAACCCTCTTATGCAGCGGTTTTTTCCGTGGTATCGTGCGCGCCGTATTTGAAAGAGGCGGCGAATGATCCCGCCTGGCCAACCCACAGGAGATGATTCAATGGCGAAGAAGAACGCGGCGCCGACGAAGTCGCAGGTCATTGCGACGATCGCCGACCAGACCGAGCTGACCAAGCGGCAGGTGGCGGCGGTGTTCGACGCGCTGAACGGCGTGATGAAGAAGTCGCTGAAGGGCGCCGGCACGTTCACGCTGCCGGGCGTGGCCAAGATGCGGGTCGTCAAGAAGCCCGCCACCAAGGCCCGCGAAGGCGTCAACCCGTTCACGGGCGAGAAGATGACGATCAAGGCCAAGCCGGCCTCGAAGAAGGTGCGCATCCGCGCGCTGAAGAACCTGAACGAGATGGTCGGCTGATCCAGCCGGCTTTTCGCAGCATTTGCGAAGAACGAGGGCGGCGCGAGCCGCCCTTTGTTTTTGCGGCAACGCTGGGAAGGGGGACACTCCCGTTTTCCCTTTCCCTATGCGGACACGGCGACGCCGCTCGCCTGGAAAGGGAAAACGGGAATGTCCCCGTCTCCGGCCGCGACGCAGGCACCACGGACCTGCGTCAGTCGCTATGCGATAGCCACTGCCTCACCGCCTCCCGCAGCTCGGTGATCCGGCCATGGAAGAAGTGATCCGCGCCGGGAAAGATCTCGACCCGCGGCGGATCCGGAAGCGTTCGCGTCCAATCCAGGACGGAGTCGTGGTTGACCAGTTCGTCCTGATCGCCCTGCACGACGAGCCACGGGCAGCCGGGGGGAGCCAGCCG
>JALORP010000042.1 GCA_025458865.1 Steroidobacteraceae bacterium
CCAGAGTCGGGCCGACGACCGCCGTCGAGTCCACCGGGTAGTAGGTGTCCGGCTTGTGGCAGCCCTCGCAGTTGTTGAGCTTACCCACGTAGGTCACGTCGCTGTAGTCGTAGCCGGCGTTGCCGAAGCCGCAGACCTGGTAATCGGCGAGTGGCCCCGCGTGGATCGCGTGGATCATCACCTTCATGTCGATGGTCTGGTCGTCGAGCGTGCCGGTGACGGTCTCGCAGTTCGAGCCGGCGACGCGTCGGTTGACGTCCGTCGCGCCGGGCGCGTGGCAGAGCACGCAGGTCTCGATCGAGTCGGTGCGGTTGTTGCCGTGCAGCGAGAGCTGCTGGTGGCACTCGTTGCAGCGGGTGATCTCGACCACCGTGCGCCGCGCCACCACGTTCCCGGTGATCGCCGCGTACCGGATGGCGTTCTTCACGGCGATGCGGTCGATGCTGCCGTTGCCGTCCGCATCGAGGGCTGGGTGCCCTTCGAGCGCCGCGGCCAGCGAGCCGGTGAGGCCCGCGGGCACCGCGACCGGCGAGGTGGCCGAGAACGTGCCGTTGCCGTTGTCGACGGAATTGCCGCCGCAGGCGTTCAACGTGTTGAGCTGAACGGGCTGGGCAGGATTCACGCCCGTGCCGACGTTGGTGTAGTCAGCCGTAGTCCAACCGATGTCCACGAACAGCCGGCTCGCCCCACCCGCGCACTGCGTGAACGGCGCGTCGCTGTGGATGTTGTAGGGCGCGTTGTTGCTCGTCGGGTCGGTGACGGAGAACGTCACCACCGGGAACTGCCCAGGCTGTGTGCCAGCGACCGACAGCAGGTTGAACTGGAAGCGCCTGCCGGCCTCGACCGTCGGGATCCGGTGCGCGTTCTGGGCGGTGAGCGCGCCACCCGCGAAGGTGGTGTTCGGGCCGTGGCACGCGGAGCACTGGTCGTCCGTCGCGGCCCCCGCGATGTGGTTCTTGCCCGTCGCGAAGTCCACGTTGCTGTGGTGGCAGCTGCCGCAGGCCTCGGCATTGACCACCGTACGCCAGTTCGACGCGTCCGGCGTGTCAGTATCGGACTCCTGGTGGCAGGTCTGGCAGTTGCGGACGTCCTGCGTGAACTGGATCTCCGAGTAGTCGTACACCGTGTTGCGGTAGCCGACGATGTAGTAGCGGCCACCGTCCAGCACCACGCCGCCCTGCGCGCCTGCGTGGATGTTGTGGACCATGGTGGACATGTTCACCGTGTTGGTGCTCTCCGGGTCCACCGAGCCCGGGTTGTGGCAGGTGACGCAGTACTGCGTGTCGTTCCTGCGCCCACCGTGGAACGCGAGCCCGTCGTGGCAGGCGTTGCAGGTGTCGTTGTCCACGATCTCGCGGCTGAAGAGCCCCGTGGTCGCGCCCGACGATGGCTGCCAGGTGTAGGAGGCGTTGTTGTCCACCGGCACCGCGCCGTCGATCTGAAGCGCCACGCGGTGCGTGCGCGAGGCCTCGTAGGGCACGGCGATGGGCGTGGTGACGTTGTTGATGTCGAAGGAGAACGTGTAGCGGTAGCTGCCGTTGCCGTTGTCCACCAGCCGCGCCGGCGTGGCGGTCTCCGTGGTCGCCTGGAACTCGGCCGTCGTGCCGTCGAAGCCCGGCACCGGCGCGCGCGACACGTTGATGTAGGACTGCCAGTAGCTCGAGCCGCCCTGCGTGCCGGGCACGAGCTTGGCGAGCGCGAGGCGCAGGTTGCCGGGCGTCAGGCCCACCACGCCGCGGCCCTGACTGTCGGCGAGACGGAAGTTCACCACCGTCTGCTGGCCGACGGTGACACCCGTGACGGTCGGGAAGATCACGTCCGCCTGGCTGGCGTTAACCACTCCGCTGGACCCGGGCCCCGTGGGGCCGGTCGGGCCGCCGCCGCCCGGCGACCCGGGTGTGCCCAGGGAGCCGTCATCGCCCTCGCAGGCCGCCAGTCCCAGCGCCAGCACGCCGGCAATGGCCGCGGCGGCAAAGCGGTGGGTAAATCCCTTGTCCTTCAACCACATGGCGGTGCACTCCCTCTCGCAGCCCGCGCCTGCCGGGCAGAAGCCGACGGCCGGCCAGGCTCCGGGTTTACAGGTCGGCATCTTGGGCTACATCGGACAGAGGCTACATACGGGCTTGCGTAGCGCGGGATAGGTAGTTATCCCCATCGACTGCGACGCACTTCCCGGGCGTTTGCGGCAGGCACAAAAAACCGGGGGAGCCTCTCGGCTCCCCCGGTGAAGTGTCGACTCAGGTCAACGAAGGATCAGTCGATGTGAGCCTCCGCCGACTTGCCCGGGCCGTGGCAGAGCACGCAGGTCTCGACACCACCGGCCGAGTTCTGCTGCACGTGGGCCTTGGCGGTCGAGCTGATGTGGCACGAGCCGCAGGCGCCCGTCGCCGGACCCTGGCGGATCGAGAGCCCCGGGTTGAAGACCGCGGCCGACGCGGCGAGCGCGGGCTCGGCGTCGATCACCGTCCACAGGTACCGGTCGCTGCTCGGCAGCCGGTACGTGCCCGGCTTGTGGCAGGTCTCGCAGTCCGTGACCTGCGCCGGGTACACCACGTTCTGGAACACCATCGGGCCGCTGCCGCCGCTCGCATTCGGGTTGCCCCGGATGAAGTTGAACGGATCGGACGGATCCTGCGCCGCGCGCTCACGACCGGCGTGGATGGAGTGGATCATCTCCTTGAAGTTGTTCGGCTGCTGCCGGTAGAAGAACTCCGCCCCGCCCGGCGCGAGCGCCAAGGTCGCGAAGCCCTCGAACAGGTTGCTGCTCGACATCTCCGTGTTGTGGCAGGTCGCGCAGTACTCCACGTTGTTCATGCGCCCCGCATTGCTGTGGAAGCCCATGCGCTCGTGGCAGGTGTTGCAGCTGTCGAGGTCCACGACCTGGCGGCGCAGCGTGTTCGCCGTCCCGTCGATGCCCTTCAGCGGCGCGTTGCCGCTGATGTTCATGCCATTGATCGTGAGATAGCTCTCGATCGCCACGCCGCGCAGCGTCGCATTCGACGGGAAGGCCAGCGGCGTCGCCGCGATGCCCGGCGCCGTCGTGTAGTAGCCGTCCGGATCCACGCCCGGGCCGCCCGTCAGCGTGCCGAGGATCGAGGCGATCGTCGGGCCCGTCGGCTGGTCGAAGCTGCGGAAGTTGGTACCGAGGTTGGTCGTGAAATCCCAGTACTGGCGCGCGCCTGGCGCGGCACCGCCGGGACCCTGCAGGTTGTTCCAGTCGACCGGCTGGGCAACGGCCGGGCCGCTGTCGACGTCGACGGGGGTCGGCTGCGGCGCGCTCCAGGCGAGCTTGAAGTTCACCGCGGAGATCGTCACGCCCGCGGGCGGTGCGGTCAGGCTGATGGGCGAACCGTTGACCAGCACGCGGAACTTCACCGTCGGCTGGTTCGACGCGTTCACGGTCACCGAGGCGATGTCGTACTCGACCTTTGCCGCGCCCGCATACAGCTCCGGGTTGTTCGGGGTCGGGTAAGGCGTCGCGTGCGCGACGGCCACCGGCAGCGAGCGGGTCTCCGAGTGGCACTCACCGCACTGCACGTTGCCCGGCTGGTTGCCGAAGTGAGCCGTGTAGTCGACGTTGTGGCAGGTGTTGCAGGCCTGCTGGCTGATCTGCGTCCGCCATGCGTTCTTGTCTGCAACCGTTCGATTCGCCGGCTGGACCGGCAGGATCTTCGGGCTCTGGTTGTCGTGGCAGCTGCGGCAGTTCATGACGCCCAGCGCCTCGCCGGACACGCCTGCCGGGAAGCCGGCCCCGATGTTGCTCACGCCGCCGAACGGCGCGTTCTGCGGATACCCTTCCTCGTGCAGCTTGTGGACCAGCACCTTGAGGTCGAGCGTCTCCCACTCATCGTCCGTCGAGGTCGCCGAGTCATAGCCACGCGCATTGTGGCACGCGCTGCAGACTTCGACCTGGTAGCGGCGGCCGAGGTGGCCGGTGCCCTTCTGCGACAGGGTCCGCATGATCAGGAGCTGGCCGCGGTCCGCCGAGTTCTCGGCGTGGCAGGCGCCGCAGGACTCGTTCGTCACGACCTCGTTCACCGTCGCCGCGAGGACGTTCGGCAGCGAGGCCGGGATGAAGTCCTGCACGATGTTCACGAACGCGCCGTCGCGGCCGATGATTGCAAGCCGTGTCGGAGCGGTCGGCTCGTACGCCAGGTTCAGGGTCGGCTCGACCTTCGCCCAGCCCGGGCTGTTCAGGACGCCGGCGTTCTCGACGCTGACGCCTGCGGCGCAGGTCGGCTGCGTGCCGCTGCCGTAATACTTGAACGACGCGACCTGCGCGAGCGGCGTGCAGAACGTGTAGCGGTACACGCCCGTCGAGACCGCCGTCGGCTTGGCGCGCTCCGGACCACCGAGCAGCACCTTGGTGTCTGCAGCGGTGTCCTGCTCGGAACGGTTGATGTAGCTCTGCCAGTAGGCGGGCTCGTTCGGGGTTGCGGCGACCAGCTTGGCGAGCTGGAACTCGAAGTTCTTCGCCTCGGCACCCACGACCGGGTTCCCGGCCGCATCCGTCAGCGAGAACGTCACGGTGACCCTGCGGCTCGCCGCGTCGCTGTCCACGCTGATGCCGGTGACGGTGCCGGTGAGATCGCCGGCGGCCGAGCCTGTCGGCGGCGGCGGAGGCGGCGCCGGCGGGCCGGATGGCCCTGTCGGGCCTGTCGGTCCAGAGGGGCCTGATGGCCCGCTGGGTCCTGTTGATCCGTCATCACCATCGCAGCCGGCTATACCGCCTGCGAGAACGGCCGCCAGCGCAATGCTGGCCAGCCGGCCCAGTGTTGTCTTCAGGCCCTGTCGCGACATGTTTGGCCCTCTCCCTGAGGTCATGCCATGCGGGTGCCGTGGGCCCCCACGACCTTTTCCCGCAAGTCAGGGGCGAAAGTTAGTCCTGTCAATGATTCCGGTGAATACGGGCTTGTCACGTCCGCTGGACGTTTTCCGCAGCAAGCTCGCGTGACACGCAAGGCAGTGTCCCGACCGCTCGGGAAGGTCGCAGGAATGAAAAAGGGGCGCCCCTTGCGGAGCGCCCCCTGGAGTATCCCGCCGGGGCGCTTGCGCGCCCGCGGCTGGTTTGGCCGTCAATTGTCGACGAACTGGTCGATCTTGTGCGCCTCGCGCAGGTCCGAGGCCTTGCCCGGGCCGTGGCACAGGGCGCAGGTCTCGATCGTGGACGGGGTGCCGTCCGACAGCTGCGTGGCCGCACTCGAGCCGCCATTCTGCGTCATGTGCGCCACGGCAAGGTCGGTGGTGTGGCACGTGGAGCAGACCGCCAGGTTCGGCGTAACGCGGATGTCGTCATCCGGGTTGCTGCGGTCGTTCGCCACGATCGAGGTTGCGAACACCTTGGTGCCGTCCACCGGGTAGAAGGTGTTGCTCTTGTGGCAGCCCTCGCAGTTGTTGATGCGGCCGGGATACACCACGTCGGTGAAGTCGTGGCCGCAGGAGTTGAACGTGCCTGCGTGCAATCCGTGCGTCATCACCTTCAGGTCGGTAGTGCCGTTCTGGGTCGTGCTGCGGCAGGTGATGTTCGGGTTGTGGCAGGTCGAGCACAGCTCGGTATTCGCCGTGCGGCCACCGCCGTGGATCGACAGGTCGAAGTGGCAGTCGTTGCACTTCGCCGTCTCGACCACCGAGCGGCGCGCCACCGCCACGTTGTCCGTGATCGCGAAGGGCTTGCCGACGGACACCACCCGAATGCGCTCATACGTCGTGACAGCCGGGTCCGGATTCGTGTCGATCGCCGGACGACCCTCTATGATCGCCGCGCCCGAGCCAGTCACTCCGGTCGCCGGCACCGGCCGCAGCGCGGCCTTGGTGAACGAGCCGTCCGCATTCGCGACCGGGCGTCCGAGCGCCTGCGGTGGGCACGGCACGCCGGTAAGGCACGCCGCCGTATTGGCCAGGAAGCCGATCTGCACCGGCTGGCCGGGCGTGCCGGTGGTCGCCGTCGCGCTGCCGCTGCCGACGTTGATGAACTCCTTGGTCGACCAGGCGACATCCACGCTCAGGCTCGTCGAGGCGCCCGGCTTGGCGAAGAACGGGTTGGCGAGCGACTGGTCGTTGATGTCGTAGGCCACGCCCGTGTTCGGGTTGATGACCTTGATGGTCACGAGCGGGTACTCGCCCGGCGAAACCTTGCCGGCGACCGCGCCCGGCGAGCCGTCGGCCTGAACGCCGGCGACGCTGACCACCTGGTACTCGAAGTCCTTTGCAGCTTCCTGGGCCGGAACGAGGTGCGCAACCTCGGCCCGCAGGCTTCCGCCGACGAAAGTCGAGTTCGGGCCGTGGCAGACCTGGCAATCGCGGTTGTCGGTCACCGTGATGCCGCCGTGGCCCACGCCAGTCGCGAAGTCGATGGCGTCGTGGCAGGAGCCGCAGGCCTCGGCCGTCACCGTCTTGCGCCAGTTGCTGGCCTGCGGGACGGTCGCGTCGTCTTCCTGGTGGCAGGTGCCGCAGTTGCGGATGTCCTGGGTCCACTCGATGTTCGAGTAGTCGTAGAACGTGTTGCCGTAGCCGACGATCGAGTAGCCGTTCGCCAGCTCCGCACCCGCGTGGATCTTGTGGGTCATGATCATCATGTCCACGGAGTTGTTGGTCTCCGGATCCGCACTGCCGGGGTTGTGGCAGGTGACGCAGTACTGGAGGTCGCGCCGGCCGCCGCCGTCCGCCGAGCCGCCGTGGAAGAACAGCACGTCGTGGCAGGCGTTGCAGGCCGCGTTGTTGACGATCTCGCGCTGCGCTGTGACCGCGCCGCCAGCCGGCACGAAGTCATAGGCCGCGTTGTTGATCGAGTTGCTGCCGAGCTGCAGCGCGACGCGGTGCGTCAGGTTGGGCTCGAAGGGCACCGCCACCGGCGTGGTCACGTTCTGGATGTCGAACGAGAAGGTGTAGCGGTAGGTGCCATCACCGTTGTCCACGAAGCGCGTTGCGTTGCCTGTCTCGGTGGTCGCCTGGATCTGCGTCGAGCCGTCCGGGTAGGCCGCGTTCGGCGCGCGGCTGACGTTGATGTAGGAAACCCACTCGCTCGGCCGCCCGTTCGCGAGGTCCTCGGGGACCAGCTTCGCCAGGGCAAAGCGCACGCCCGAGGCGGCCTGGCCCTTCAGGGGGTTGCCGTCGCGGTCGGTGAGCCTGAAGTTCACCACGACCGGCGACTGGGCAGTGACGCTGGTGACCGTCGCGATCACCGCATCCGCCTCGGACACGAGCCCTGCGCCCGGTCCCGGCGCCGGCGGTCCGGATGGACCTGACGGTCCGGTTGGTCCGGTCGGTCCCGACGGACCGGATGGACCCGCAGCCCCATCGTCACCATCCTCGCAGCCGGTGATACCGACGGCGAGCAGGCAGGCCAGGGCGATCGACGCCAGGCGGCCCACGTGCGTATTGGCCAAGCTCAACATGACGGCCACTCCCTTGATTCTTCGGCCCGCTCTTGCGGGTCATGACACGACGCGGCATGGACCCATGCCGCGTCACGGGCGAAAAGTAACTGCCAGGTCAAGTCCTTGGCATCCGTAATTCCTGACGCCCCGGACCGGACGGATACGTACTTGTGGCAAACTCCGGCGGCGCCGAACCTGCTAGGGAGCCGTGGAGGAACCGATGCCGGACAAGGGATGGTGGACGTCGCTGCTCGCGACGGTGGATGCCAAAGACGTGCCCGCGTTCCTGTCGTACCTCACCGACGACGCCGAGTTCCGTTTCGGGAACGGGCCGGCCGTCGTCGGCCGCGAGGCGGTCGGCGGGCTGGTGGAGGGCTTCCTCGGCGCGATCGGCGGCACCCATCACGCGCTGACCCGCCACTGGGAGGGCGAGGACAGCGCCGTCGGCGAAGGCATCGTCACCTACACCCGCCTCGACGGCACCACGCTCACGGTGCCGTTCGTGAACGTATTCGACCTGCGCGACGGCAGGGTCGCGCGCTACCTCATCTATATCGACAACCGCGAGCTGTTCTAGGAATTGGGAACAGTCCCCAATTCCTACCGCAGGAAGAGGCTGTGCTCCTTGCCGCGGTCCACCCAGCGGGTGACGCGCTCGAGGGCGACCGTCGCGTCCTCGACGTCGTCGTCCTGCTCGAGCTCGGCCGATATGTTGGCGCGCATCTTCTCGCGGAACACGTTCACCGACTCGAAGAACGCGGTCATCTGCAGCACCCACAGGTACATGCCCCGCTCGGTGAGCGCGTAGCCCCGCTCGTCCTTCCTGACCGCGCCGGCGAGGCGCAGCGCGGTGAGCTCCGGCAGCAGGCTGAGCTCCGCGCCCGGGCCGAAGCGCTCGCGCATCCACTGGCGGTCCATGCGAAGCCCGAGCAGCTTCAGGAGCATCTCGTAGCGGTGGCGCTCGTGCGTCGCCAGGCGGCGGCTGCGGGTGATGGCCGGCCGGCCCTGCGAGATGAGGTCGTGGTAGGCGTTGAGCGAAAACGTCGTCGAGTACATGACGCCGTTGACGTAGCTGAAGGCGCCACTGCCCACGCCCACGTAGTCGCCGTTGTCGGCGATGTACTCGTCCACGCCCGAACCCGTGCCGCGCGAGAAGCACCAGGCCGAGGACGGCGTGAACTCGCCGCGCAGGCGGTCGAGGATCCGGAAGTAGTAGTCATGGACGCGCCGGCGGTCGAGGCGGCCCATGCGCGCGGTCATCTTGCGCCGCACGCTGTCGGTCGTCATGAGCGGATAGAACGACACCTGGTTCGCGGCCGAGCCGAGCACGGTGTCGAGGTCCGCCTCGAGGATCTCCGGCGTCTGGTGCGGGAGGTTGAAGATCATGTCCACGTTGAGCGTGGTGAAGCGCCCGCGCGCGCACTCCAGGCGCTCGAGGATCTGGGCGCGGCTGCCGTACTTCTCGTAGCGCTCCATCTCCTTGAGCAGTTCGTCGTCGAAGCTCTGCACGCCGACGGACACGCGGTCCACGCCGGCGGCAACCAGCCTGTCCAGTACGGGTTCGGTCAGGTCGGAGGGGTTGGTCTCGATGGAGACTTCGCGCACCGGGAAGGATTCACGGATCAACGCCAGCGTCTCGGCGAGCTCGCCGGCCGCCGAGGTCGGCGTGCCGCCGCCCACGTACACACCCGTGAAGCGGAAGCCGGCGTCGCGGTAGGCGAGGATCTCGCGGCGCAGCGCCGCGAAATAGCGCGCCGCCTTGCCGTCGCGGTAGGCGACGCGGTGGAACGAGCAGAACGGGCACAGCACCACGCAGAACGGCACGTGCACGTAGAGAAACGCATTGCCGCCCGGCGGCGGCACGGGCGGCTGCACCGCGCCCGCGTCGAAGTTCATCGCGCGGCGCGAGGCGTGGCGGAAGAACGGCAGGAAGATACGCTCGTACAGCAAGTCGGGTGGTCCTCCGTGGTCCCGCGATGCTGCGGGAGCGGGCAACGCGTGTAAAGCCGTTCGGGCCGCGTAGCCCCGCGGATTTCCACGCTTGTCGCGGGGCCCCGCTTCATCGCCCCGACAGGACGCTCCGGGCGAGCTCGACGACCGACAGCGGCGCGGAGCCCTCGGCCTTGTTGTTGACGATGACGAGGCCTTCGCGCCCGGCCCGCGTCGCGGCGGCCAGCATGTCGACGATGCGCTGGCGCGTCTCGACGTCCGGCTCGACCAGCCGGTCGAAAGGCGCATAGGCCTCGCGCGCCTCGTCGTAGCCGCGGCCGTGCCCGAGCAACCAGCGGATGACGAGAGCTCGCGATGCCGCCGGATCCACGCCCTGCTCGTCCACGGGCGGCATGCGCGGGTGAGAGCAGGGCGCGTGGACGGCCGGCGCGTCGGCGAGCATGGCGTGGTAGTCGCCGCCGAGGATCTCCGCATCGCGCCACTCGAGCGCATACACCGGCCCCGGCGGCAGCGCCGTGAGGAAATCGTGCAGCCGCCCGAGCAGCCGCACGCGGTGCGGCCACACCTGCGGCGGCATCGGCGGGAACTGGAACAGCACCACGCCGAGGCGCTCGCCCATGGCGCGGCGCGCCGGCTCGATCACCGCGTGCGTCGCGTGCCGGGCGTCCAGGAAGAGATCCGGCACGCCCTGGAGGTAGGCGGGCCGGAACGCCGTGCGCGGCGTCGTCAGCGCCGCGTGGGCCTTCAGCAGGAAGCGGAAGTCGTCATCGACGGCGCCCGCATAGCGTGCGAGCACCGCCTCGTCCACGGGCGCGTAGTAGCCACGGTCCACGCCGACGCTGCGAAACAGCGGATGGCGCGCGTAGGCGTCGAGCCCCGCGCGGGCCAGCGTGGCCTCGGGGTAGTCGGCGCCATAGACCAGGCCGCGCCAGCCGGGGAACGACCACGACGAGGTGCCGAAGCGCAGATTAGGGGGCAGCCGGGCCGCGAGATCGGTGAGGTCGGCCGCCGGCGCGATCGGGTCCACCCGGGCGCCCGCGCGCGCGGGACGGCGGTCGGGCGGCGCAGGCTCGCTGAACAGGTCCGGATGGGCGTCGGTACCGGGAGACATGCTGTGAGGTCGCACGCGGCGGCGGATTGCCATAGCATCGCACGTCCGCCGGAAACCCGAGGATCCCGACGCATGGCGCTCCGCGTTGCCTGCCTCGCCGCGACTGCGGTCGCGGCGCTTCTCGCCCACCCGTGTCTCGCCCAGCCCGGCCCGGGCCAGGGCCCTGACCCGGCGCTCGAGGCCATCACGCCCTCGGCCGAGCCGATCAATGTGGGCCTCGCCGGCGAGTACCCGGCCGATATCGCCCGCTACATCCTCGCGAACGGGGTGCTCGGCGCGTCTATCTCGCCGGATGGCCGGCACGTGGCCGCGATGTCGCTCGTCACCGGCGTGAGGCAGCTGTGGATCGTTCCGACGGACGGCGGGCCGCCGCGCCAGCTCACCTTCGGGAACGGCGTCACCGGCTGGCGCTGGGCGCCGGACGGGCAGAGCCTCGTCTATGCCGCCGACAACGACGGCAACGAGCAGGAGGGCTACTACCGCATCAGCGTGGACGGGGCGCGCGAGCAGCTCGTGGTCGCCGCAGAGCGTGGCGCCTTCCGCATGATGGGCGACGTGCTGCCCGACAACCGCCGCATCGTGTTCGCCTCGACCGAGCGCAACGGCCTCGACTTCGACATCTACGTGCGCAACCTCGAGACCGGCGAGCAGCGCAGGGTCTTCGAGGGCAAGTACGCCTGGTACCCGCAGTCGGTGTCGCCGGATGGCCGGTGGCTCGTCATGAGCCAGGGCGTGGGCGAGGATTCCGACAACCTGTTCCTGGTGGACCTCGAGCACGCCGAGACCAAACCGCTCTCGCAGCCGAAGCGCCGCGCCAATCACACCGCCGGCGGCTTCGCCTGGCTGCCGGATGCCTCCGGCTTCTACTTCGCCACGAACGACGGCCGTGAGTTCGCCGCCATCGAACGCCACGACCTGAAGACCGGCCGCCGGACGCTGGTCGAGGCAGCGCCCTTCGACATCCAGAACGTGCGGCTGTGCGGCCCCGGCGGCCGCTACCTGCTCTGGACGACCAACGAGGATGGCTTCTTCCGCGTGCATGGCCGCGACCTCGAGACGGACCGCTCCCTCGCGGTGCCCGCGCTGCCGGAGGGCGTGTACTCCGTGTCCTGCCCGCTCGGCAGCGGCGCGGCGTCGATCACGGTCAACGGCTGGGCGACGCCCGGCGACCTCGTGGTCTGGGACCTCGCCTCCGGCAGCGCCAGGACCGTATGGGCCTCCAACCTCGCCGGCCTCGACCCGGCGCGCTTCGTGCGGCCGGAGAGCATCCGCATGAAGGCGCGCGACGGCGTCGAGCTGCAGGGCCTGCTGTACCTTCCGCGGGCGGACGCCCGCCGCGGCGAAGGGCCCCCGCCGGTCGTGTTCGACGTGCACGGCGGCCCGACCGGGCAGTCCGTGGCGAGCTACTCGGCCAGCACGCAGTATCTCGTCAACCGCGGCATCGCCGTGTTCGAGCCGAACGTGCGGGGCTCGACGGGGTTCGGACACACCTATGTCACGCTGGACGATCGCGAGCGGCGGCTCGACAGCATCCGCGACCTCGTGGACATGCTGGCATATTTCCGCAGGGACGGCCGCGTCGACGCGGGCCGCGCGGCGGTGACGGGCGGTTCCTACGGCGGTTATGCGGTCAACGCCGTTCTCGCAGCCTATCAGGGCGAGTTCGTCGCCGGCGTGTCGCTCTACGGCGTGGCCGACTGGGTGACCGGCCTCGAGGTCGCCTCCCCTGCACTCAAGGCCTCCGACCTGATCGAGTACGGCGACATCACCGACCCGAAGTGGCGCGAGTTCTACCAGGAGATCTCGCCGATCCGCCAGGCCGGCCGCATCCGCGTGCCGGTGCTCTACTCGCACGGCGTGCAGGATCCGCGGATCGACATCTTCGAGACCGAGACCATGGTGCGCACGCTGCGCGCGAACGGCATCGAGGCGCCCTACATCCGCTTCAACGACGAGGGTCACGGCTGGCGCAAGCTCTCGAACAGGCTCTTCTACGCGCGGCGGGAGGCGGAGTTCCTGGAGCGCCAGCTCAGCGTGGCGGCGGCGGCGGCCGGCCCGGCGCCCTGAGTCGCAACCGTCGCAACCCCGGAAACCCTCGACACCAGCAACGGAGCCCGTCATGCGTGACCATCGCCAGCACTACGTCGATGGCCGGTGGGTCGACCCGCTCGCGGGCCGCGACTTCGACGTGGTGAACCCCGCCACCGAACAGGTCGCCGGCCGGATTTCCCTCGGCGGCGCCGGGGACGTCGACCGCGCGGTCGCGGCGGCGAAGCGCGCCTTCGAACGCTACTCCCAGGCCACGCGCGAGGAACGCATCGCGCTGCTCGAGCGCGTCATCGCCGAGTACAAGAGCCGCATGGACGATCTCGCGCTTGCCATCTCCGAGGAGATGGGCGCGCCGCTCGCCACCGTAGCGCGGCCGATGCAGGCGCCCTCGGGCCTCGGGCACTTCGCCACGGCCCTCGAGGTGCTACGGGAGTTCGAGTTCGAGAAGGACGTCGGCGCGCTTCGCATCGTCCGCGAGCCCGTGGGCGTGTGCGGGCTCATCACGCCGTGGAACTGGCCCGCGAACCAGATTGCCTGCAAGGTCGCGCCTGCGCTCGCGAGCGGCTGCACGATGGTGCTCAAGCCCAGCGAGCTCGCGCCCTTCTCGGCGCACGTGATCGCGGAGATCCTGCACGCCGCCGGGGTGCCCGCGGGCGTCTTTAACCTCGTGGACGGCGACGGTCCGACCGTGGGCGCGGCGATCGCCGCCCACCCCGGCGTCGACATGGTCTCCTTCACCGGCTCGACGCGCGCCGGCGTGCTGGTGGACAAGGCGGCCGCCGACACCGTCAAGAAGGTGTCGCTGGAGCTCGGCGGCAAGTCGCCGAACATCATCCTCGAGGACGCGCCGCTCGCGAAGGCCGTATCGCACGGCGTCGCGGTGATGATGAACAACACCGGCCAGAGCTGTAATGCGCCCTCGCGCATGCTGGTGCCGAGGAAGCACCTCGCCGAGGCCGAGACCATCGCCGCAGCCGCCGCCGCGAAGGTCGTCGTCGGCGATCCAGCCGACCCCGCGACCAGCATGGGCCCGCAGGCAAACCGCAACCAGTGGCTGCGGGCACAGGGGCTGATCGAGCAGGGCGTCCGCGAGGGCGCGAAGCTCGTCTGCGGCGGCCCCGGCTTGCCCGAGGGCCTTACGCGGGGCTACTTCGCGCGACCCACCGTGTTCAGCGAAGTCACGAACGACATGGCCATCGCGCGCGAGGAAGTCTTCGGGCCGGTGCTCGCCATCCTCCCCTACGACAGCGAGGAGGACGCGATCCGCATCGCCAACGACACGCCCTACGGCCTCTCCGCCTACGTCTGGGGCGGCAGCGTCGAGCACGCACGCAGGGTCGGCGCGCGCATCCGCGCCGGCAACGTGCACATCAACGGCGCGCGGCTCGACCCGCGCGGTTCTTTCGGTGGCTACAAGCAGTCCGGCATCGGCCGCGAGTGGGGCGCCTTCGGCTTCGAGGAGTTCCTCGAGATCAAGTCGGTGTTCGAGCCGGCGGCGTAGCGTCCACCCGGGCCGGAGTCGTGGATGCCCGACCCCGGTTCTCGCCGGCAGCTGCCCCGCACAGCGAAGGGCCGACCGCGGGCCGCCCGCCATCGGCCATCACGGCCGGCGGAACCCACCGGACGATGCCGTCATGAAGATCAGCTCGCGAGGGATGCGCGCAACGAGTCGACCGCGTGTCCCGTGTGCACCAGGACGGCGCGAAGCTCGTCCGGGCCGAGGCCGAGGCGCTCGAAGGCGGTGATGCCTTCGCAGCGCCCGAGGCTTCCGCCGTCCTCGCGCAGCGCCTCGGCCAGCACGACGCTCGCCACCAGCACGTCGGTGATGTCCGCCGCGCGATGGGTCTGCCGCGCGTGGTCGCGGTGGTGGGCCACGGCCTCGCAGACCACGGTCTCGAAGCCCCACTTGGCCAGCACCGCCCTGCCGATGGACGGGTGCCGCTCGGCCACGAGGTCCGTCGGCAGGTCCTCGTAGGCGATCCCGCTGCCGGGCTCCGCCGAGCGCACGATGACGTAGAAGTGGCCGATGCCGTGCACCAGCCCGGCGAGGAACACCTTGTCGGTCGGCACCTTGATCTGCTCGGCCAGAACCTGGCAGATGGAAGCCACCGCGACGCTCTTCTCCCACAGATCGGCGAGCGGCCGGGCCACGCCGCGCAGCAGCGGGTCGGCCCTGGCCTGCTGGATGGCGAAAACCATCGCCACGGAGCGCACGAGATTGTGGCCGAGGCGAGTGACCGCCACGCGGAGATTCGGCACCGGCTTGCCCGTCGGGTTGAACACCACCGACCCGGCCGTCTGCAGCAGGCGCGCCGCGAGGCGCGGCTCGGAGCCGGCGATCTTGACGATGTCGTCGGCCGTGCTCGCCGGGTCGTCGAGGGCGGCGCGCACGCGCAGCACCACGTCCGGAAAGCAGGGCAGGTTGAGCGGACCGTCGGCGATCTCGTCCGTGATCCGGTCCAGGAACCGGCTGGCGGGGTCGGCCACGCCGGGGCGCAGCGTCAGCAGGTCGCGCAGTTTCATGGAGTCGTTATCGGCCGGGCAAGCCCGGACTTGACTGACCCACGCCCGGCGCGCCTTCGCCGGGTCGTTCCACCGGGGCGCGCGCGCCGGCAGAGCCCGCGGCCCGGGCCCGCCTACTCCACCGTCACGCTCTTCGCGAGGTTGCGCGGCTGGTCCACGTCGGTGCCGCGCAGCAGCGCGACGTGATAGGCAAGCAGCTGCAGCGGCACGGTGTAGACCACCGGCGCCTGGAAGTAGCTGACGTGGCGCGGCATCGTGATCACGTGCACGCCGTCGGAGGGCTCGATTCCGGACTCGGGGTCCGCGAAGACGTAGAGCTCGCCGCCGCGCGCCCGCACTTCCTGCAGGTTCGACTTGAGCTTCTCCAGCAGGTCGTTGTTGGGGGCGACCGCGATCACGGGCATGTCCTCGTCCACGAGCGCGAGCGGCCCGTGCTTCAGCTCGCCGGCGGCGTAGGCCTCGGCGTGGATGTAGCTGATCTCCTTGAGCTTGAGCGCGCCTTCCATGGCGATCGGGAACAGCGCGCCGCGGCCGAGGAACAGCGCGTGGTGCTTGTCCTTGATGCGCTCGGCCATGGCGCGCACGTCGGCATCGAGGGTGAGCGCGAGCTCGACGAGGCCGGGGATCTCGATCAGCCGCGTCACGAGCTGCTGCTCGCGCTCGCGGCTCGAGCCCTGGTGCTTGGCGAGCGCCACCACCAGCATGCCGAGCGCGGCGAGCTGCGTGGTGAAGGCCTTGGTCGAGGCGACGCCGATCTCGGGGCCGGCGCGCGTGAGCATCACCAGCTCCGACTCGCGCACCAGCGAGCTCTCCGGCGCGTTGCAGATCGCGAGCGTCGAGAGATACCCGGCCTCCCTCGCGAGGCGCAGCGCGGCGAGCGTGTCGGCGGTCTCGCCGGACTGGGAAATACTGACGAACAGCGTGTTCTTCGGCACCACCGGCTGGCGGTAGCGGAACTCGCTCGCGATGTCGACCCAGCAGGGCAGCTTGGCGATCTGCTCGATGAAGTAGCGCGCCACCGAGCCGGCGTGGAAGCTCGTGCCGCAGGCGACGATCTGCACGGCCTCGGTACGCTTCAGCACGTCCATGGCGGCCGGGCCGAAGGCGGCCTCGAGCAGCTTGCCGCCGGCGACACGCTCCTCGAGCGTCTGCGCGATGGCGCGCGGCTGCTCGTGGATTTCCTTCAGCATGTAGTGCGGGAAGTCGCCACGTTCGGCGGCATCCGCGCTGAGCTCGCTCTCGCGCACGGGCCGGTCGGCCGCGGCGCCGGCGGCATTCACGATGCGGATGCTGCGGCGGTGGATGGCGGCGACGTCGCCCTCCTCGAGGAACACGAAGCGGCGCGTCACCGGCAGCAGCGCCGAGACGTCCGAGGCCACGAAATTCTCGTCTTCACCGACGCCGATCACGACGGGGCAGCCGGCGCGCGCGAGCACGATGGTGTCGGGGTCCTTCTCCGAGACGACCGCCAGCGCGTACGCGCCGTGCAGCTCGCGCACGGTGGCCTGCACGGCCTCGAACAGGTCCGGCGTAGCCTGCAGGTGCAGGTGGATGCGGTGCGCGATGACCTCGGTGTCGGTCTCCGAGGTGAACTCGTAGCCGCGCGCCGTGAGATCCGCGCGCAGGGCCTCGTGGTTCTCGATGATGCCGTTGTGGACGATCGCCACGCCGTCGCGGGAGATGTGCGGGTGGGCGTTGCGCTCGCTCGGCACGCCGTGGGTGGCCCAGCGGGTGTGCGCGATGCCGAGGTGGCCGTGCGTGGGTGTCTCGACCAGCGCGTCGCAGAGCTTCTGCACCTTGCCGACGGTGCGCAGCCGCTGCAGGTGGCGCGTGCCGTTCATGACGGCCACGCCGGCCGAGTCGTAGCCCCGGTATTCGAGGCGCTTCAGGCCTTCGATGAGGATGGGGACGACGTCCCGGTCAGCGACCGCACCGACGATGCCGCACATGTTGGATCTTCCCTGGCCGGAGAGGGGCCGGCACGGTCGCCATTCTAGCCGCTTGGCCTGGCCGCCGATCCGGGGCCGATTTCACAGAATCCGCCCCTCGGACGGGCGCGGACCCGGCCGGAGCAGGTTACTTCGGGGCCTTCACCGGCCTCTTCCAGCCGTCGATGGTCAGCTGCTTGCTGCGTTCGAGGGTGAGCTTGCCCGCCGGGGCGTCCTTGGTGATGGTCGAGCCGGCGCCGATGGTCGCCTCCTGCCCGACGGTGACGGGCGCCACCAGCATCGTGCCCGAGCCGATGAACGCGCCGTCCTCGATGGTGGTGCGGTACTTGTTGGCGCCGTCGTAGTTGCAGGTGATCGTCCCGGCGCCGACGTTGACCTTGCTGCCGATCACGGAGTCGCCGAGGTAGCTGAGGTGGTTGGCCTTGCTGCCCGCGCCGAGCTCGGTGTTCTTCAGCTCGACGAAATTGCCGATGTGCGCGCCATCGGCCACCCGGTTGCCCGGGCGCAGCCGCGCGAACGGACCGACGCTGCAGCCGCGGCCGACCGCGCTCTTCTCCAGCACGCAGTTCGGGTGGATCACGGTGTCGTCGCCGACCTCGCAGTCCCGCAGCACGACGTTCGGCCCGATGCGCACGCGGTGGCCGAGCCTGACCGCTCCCTCGAGCAGCACGTTGGCGTCGAGGTACACGTCGCGGCCGTGCTCGACGCTGCCGCGCACGTCGATGCGCGCGGGGTCGGCGAGCGTGACGCCCGCCAGCATCAGCTCGGTGGCGCGCAGGCGGCGGTGCTCGGCCTCGAGCTGGGCAAGCTGGAGCTTGTCGTTGACGCCGAGGACCTCGGCGACCGTGGGCGAAACCACGGCCTCGACGCGCAGGCCGTCCTTGACGGCCATGGTCACCACGTCCGTCAGGTAGTACTCGCCCTGCGCGTTGTCATTCCTGAGCGCCGCCAGCCAGCGGCGCAGCGCGCCGGCGGGCGCCGCGAGGATGCCGGTGTTGGCCTCTCGCACGGCCTGCTCGCGCCGCGTGGCGTCCTTCTGCTCCACGATGCGGTAGACGTTGCCGGCGTTGTCCCTGAGCACCCGGCCGTAGCCGGCGGGGTCGTCGAGCATCACCGACAGCAGCGCGAGGGCGTCGCCACCCGCGCGCTCGAGCAGCGCCCGCAGCGTGGCGGCGCGGATGAGCGGCACGTCGCCATAGAGGACGAGGACCGTGTGGTCGTCCGGGATCGCCGGCATGGCCTGCATGACCGCGTGGCCGGTGCCGTGCTGCTCCGCCTGCAGGGCCCACTGGACCAGTGCCCCCGCGAATGCCGCGCGCACCTGCTCGCCGCCGTGGCCGTAGACCACGTGGACGGCGTCGGGCGCGAGCTCCGCCGCCGCGGCCAGAACGTGGCCGAGCAGCGGGCGGCCCGCGAGCGGCTGCAGCACCTTGGGCAGGTCGCTCTTCATGCGCTTGCCCTGGCCGGCGGCCAGGACGACGACGGAAAGGGGCATGCGGGGACTCCGGAGGCGTGGGCGGATTCTAGCCGACCCGGCCTGAGGGACCAGCCGCGGGCAGATGGGCCGCCAGCCGGGACGAGCATGCTAGTCTCGGGTCTCGAGCCCGAGGAGACCGTCGGAACCGTGTCCTTGACCGCCCGCCGCTACTACTCCGCGCCTGCCTTTGCCGTGTCCTCGGTGTTCGGCGGGCCGCTGGCGGCCGTGGCCTTCGCGGCGATCGAGGCCCGGGCGCTGGGCAGGCTGCAGCGCGACCTGCCGTGGCTCGCGGCAGGCCTGGTGGCCGTCGTCGCCGCCGCGGTCGTGGCGGCCTCGTCCGGCCTGCTGGACCAGGCGCTCCAGGATCTCGGCACGAGCCACGTGCCAACCTGGGCGCAGGTCGGGTACCGGCTCGCCGCGCTCGGCTTCTTCGTCGCCTACTGGTTCCTGCACCGCGCCGACCGCCGGGCCCTCGCCCGCGCCGGGGTGGCGGCCATCCCGGGCTACGGGGCCGGCGTGGTGGCGCTGCTGATGGGCCTCGTCGGAGGCACCTTCCTGCTCCTCGCCCTGCGCTGACGCCGGGGCCGGCCCGCCGGCGCGGTAGACACGGATGCCGGGCGGCCGGAGCGGGCCGAGCATGAGCGCGGTAACGGCGTGCTCCACCCATGAACGCGGCGAGCCCCCTGCAGCCCGAGCAGCCCTATCGCCTTCCGGCGGAAGGCGTGCTGTCGGGCCTTGGATCCACGCCGGAGGGACTGTCCGACCGCGAGGCCGGCGACCGCCTCGCGCGGCACGGGCCGAACGAGATCCCCGAGCGCACCCGCCCGGCGTGGCTGCGGCTCCTGCTGCAGTTCCACAACGCGATGATCTACATCCTGCTCGCGGCCGCGGCCGTCACGGGGCTGCTGCTGCGCGAGACCGTGGACACGGCCGTCATCCTCGGCGTGGTCGTGCTCAACGTGATCATCGGCTTCATCCAGGAAGGCAAGGCGGAAGCCGCAATCGCCGCCCTCAAGCGCATGATCGTGTCCGAGTCGACGGTGCTGCGCGACGGCCGGCCCCGCGTCGTGCCCACGCGGGAACTCGTGCCCGGCGACATCGTGCTGCTGGAGGCCGGCAACCGCGTGCCGGCCGACCTGCGCCTGCTCGAGGCCCGCAACCTCTACGCCGACGAGGCCGCGCTCACCGGCGAGTCCGTGCCCGTCGGCAAGCACACGGACGCGATCGAGCGGCCGAACCTCGGCCCCGGCGACCAGCGCAACATGGCCTTCAGCGGCACCTTCGTCACGCGCGGCAGCGGCAAGGGTGTCGTCGTCTCCACGGCGCTCGGCACGGAGTTCGGCCGCATCGCCGCGCTCATGCAGGCGACGCCGGCGATCGTCACGCCGCTGGTGCGCAAGATCGACGAGTTCACGCGCTTCCTGATGGTGGCGATCCTCGTGCTCGCCGCCATCAACTTCGGCCTCGGGCTGTGGTTCGATTTCCCGCTCGGCTATTCCTTCCTCGCGTCGGTGTCGCTCGCCGTCGCGGCCATCCCGGAGATGCTGCCGGCACTCGTGATCGCGATCCTCGCGCTCGCCTCCACCGCGATGGCGAAGCGCCAGGCGCTGATCCGCAAGCTGCCGGCCGCCGAGACGCTCGGCTGCGCCTCGGTGATCTGCTCGGACAAGACCGGCACGCTCACGCGCAACGAGATGACGGTGGTGCGGCTGTTCGCCGGCGGCCGCCGCTACCGCGTGACCGGCGCCGGCTACGAGCCGCGCGGCGAGTTCCTGCTGGACGGCGCGCCGGTGAACTTCGAGCTGGAGCCTGCCGAGGCGCGCGAGACGCTGCGTGCGGCGGCCTGGTGCAACGACACGGTGCTCGAATCGCGCGACGGTCGCTACACGATCCTAGGCGACCCGACCGAGGGGGCGCTCGTCGTCGCCGCGGCGAAGGCCGGACTGCCGCCGGCGGCGGCGCGGCTCGACGTCATCCCCTTCGATTCCGCCAGCCGCTACATGGCCACGCTGCACGAGGGCGAGGACTGCAACCTCCTCCTCGTGAAGGGTTCGCCGGAGACGGTGCTCGGCTTCTGCGACACCGCCCTCGTGGGCGGTGAGGCAGCGCCGGTCGAGCGTGAGGCCGTGCTCGCCGAGGTCGAGGACATGGCCGGCGAGGCGCTCAGGGTCCTCGGCAAGGCCTACAAGCGGGTGCCGAAGAGCCAGACGACGCTCTCCGCCGACGACCTGCGCGGGCTGACCTTCCTGGGCCTCGCCGGGATGATCGATCCGCCGCGGGTCGAGGTGATCGACGCGGTGCGCCAGTGCCGCGACGCGGGCATCCGCGTCGTCATGATCACGGGCGACCATGCCGCCACCGCCCGCGCCGTGGCCGGCGAGATCGGCATCGGCGACGGCGAGGTGCTGACCGGCGAGGCGGTCGGGCAGATGGACGACGACGCCCTGCACGAGGCGGTCGGCCGGGTTTCCGTGTACGCCCGCAGCGCGCCCGAGCACAAGCTCAGGATCGCGCAGCAGCTGCAGCGCCGCGGCGCGATCGTCGCCATGACCGGCGACGGCGTGAACGACGCGCCGGCGCTCAAGGCCGCCGACATCGGCGTCGCCATGGGCATCGCCGGCACGGAGGTCAGCAAGGAGTCGGCGGACATGGTGCTCGCCGACGACAACTTCGCCACCATCGTGTCGGCCATCGAGGAGGGCCGCCACGCCTGGAAGAACTTCCAGAAAGCCGTCTTGTACACGCTGCCCACCAACGGCGGGCAGGCGCTGCTGGTGCTGGGCGCCATCCTGCTCGCGCCGCTGATGACGCTGTTCGCGGTGCGCCTGCCGCTCGAGCCCATACACATCCTGTGGGTCAACCTGGCGGACTCGGTGTTCCTGACGCTGCCGCTGATGATGGAGCCGAAGGAACGCGGCCTCCTCGCCGGCCCGCCGCGGGATCCCAACGAGCCGGTCGCCAACCGGCTGTTCTTCGAGCGCGTGACCCTGGTCTCCGTGCTGATGGCGGCGGTGGGATTCGCCACCTACTGGTGGTTCGGCTCGCCGGCTCTCGCCGCGGACGACCCGACGCGGGTCGCCGACGAGACGCTGCTTCGGCAGGCGCAGTCCGCGGCGTTCATTTCCATCCAGCTGCTGCACATCGGATTCCTGGCCACTGCGCGCTCAATCTACCGATCCGCCTTCACCTTCAGCCCATTCTCGAACCCCTGGGTGCTGCTCGGCGTGGGCGTCACGGTCGCCTGCATGCTGCTGATCGTCTACGTGCCGGTCCTGCAGCCGGTGTTCCGCACTGCGCCGATCCCGCTCGAATGGTGGCCGGTGATCCTGCTCGGGCTGTTCCCCGGTTTCATCGGCGTGGAGATCGACAAGGCGCTGCGCGGCCGGGGCCAGGCCGTGCCCGGGGCAACACCGGGTTGACCTGCCTAGCGGCGGCAAGCCCCCGCGCGCACCGGCGCGCGCGGGGCGCGTCCGCTAGACTCCTGGATCACCGGACAGCAAAGGGACAGCGCCAGTGCCGCACGACACGACGCTCATCGCCACCATTGCCGCCGGGTTCGTGCTGGCCTTCGCCTTCGGGTTCGTTGCCGTCCGCCTCAGGCTTCCGCCGCTCGTCGGCTACCTGGCGGCCGGCGTCATGATCGGGCCGTTCACGCCCGGGTTTGTCGGCGACATCGGCCTGGCGGGCCAGCTCGCCGAGATCGGCGTGATCCTGCTGATGTTCGGCGTGGGCCTGCACTTCTCCATAAAGGACCTGCTGGCGGTGCGCCGGATCGCCATTCCCGGCGCCGTCGGCCAGATCCTCACCGCGACGCTGATCGGGGCGGCCGTTGCCCACCTGTGGGGCTGGAGCCTCGCGGCCGGCCTCACCTTCGGGCTCGCGCTGTCCGTGGCGAGCACGGTGGTGCTGCTGCGCGCGCTGGAGCAGCAGCGCAAGCTTGAGACGCCCGTCGGCCGCATCGCGGTCGGCTGGCTGATCGTCGAGGACCTGGCGATGGTCCTGGCGCTGGTGCTCCTGCCCGCGCTCGCAGAATCCTTCGGCGGCGCCGCAGGCGGCGGCGCGGCCGCCGCCGTCGCCGGCAGTCCCTGGATGGCGCTCGCATTGACGCTCGGCAAGGTCGCCGCGTTCGTCGCGGCAGCGCTCGTGGTCGGCATCCGCGTGGTGCCGTGGCTCCTCGAGCGCGTCGCCCGCACCGGCTCCAGGGAGCTCTTCACGCTGTCGGTGCTGGCCACCGCGCTCGGCATCGCCTTCGGCTCGGCCGCCCTCTTCGGCGTCTCGTTCGCGCTCGGCGCCTTCTTCGCCGGAGTCATCCTGAGCGAGTCCGAATTGAGCCACCGTGCCGCGGAGGACTCGCTCCCGCTGCAGGACGCCTTCGCGGTCCTGTTCTTCGTCTCGGTCGGCATGCTTTTCGACCCTTCCATCCTGCTTCGCGAGCCGCTCGCGGTGCTGGCCGTGGTGCTGATCATCGTCATCGGCAAGTCGCTGGCGGCCTTCGCCATCGTGCTCGCCTTCCGCCATCCCGTCGGCACGGCGCTCACGGTCTCGGCGAGCCTGGCGCAGATCGGCGAGTTCTCGTTCATCCTGGCCAGCCTCGGCATCGCGCTGAACCTCCTGCCGCCGGAATCCCGCGACCTCATCCTCGCCGGCGCGCTGATCTCGATCACATTGAACCCGTTCGTCTTCGCGGCCATCCCGGCCACCGAGCGCTGGCTGCGCCAGCGGCCGCGCCTGCTCGCGTTCCTGGAGCGCACGCCTGGCGAGGCCGCGGGACGCGACGAGGCGCCTGCCGGGATGCGCGACCATGCGATCGTGATCGGCCACGGCCGCGTCGGAGGCGCCATCACGCCCGTGCTCGCCGCCGAGGGGCTGCCGTTCCTCGTGGTCGACCGCGACCGGCAGCGCTTCGAAGTGCTGTCGAAACTCGGCATGCCGGTGATCTACGGCGATGCCTCGATCCCCGGCGTGCTCGAGTCCGCCGGCGTTCGCCGCGCGAGGCTCCTGGTCGTGGCGACGCCGGACTCGTTCCTGACGCGGCGGGCGGTGGAGATCGCGCGCGCCGCGAATCCCGGCATCGAGATCGTGGTGCGCACGCACAGCTACGCCGAGTTCGAGCGGCTGCGCAGCGAGCACCGCGGGACCATCGTCATGGGCGAGCACGAGCTCGCCCGGGCCATGCTGCTGCATGCGCTGCGCCATTTCGGGGTGCCGCGCGAGCGGGCGCAGCTGCTCGTGCAGGACGAGCCTGGCGCCCAGGTCGAGGTGGACGCGGACCGGCGCTAGGCACGCCGGAATCGGAAATCGCTGTCGGCAGGGATTGCGCGAGACTCACCGGCCTCGCCGTCGGGGCGTGCCGCGCCGAGGCAGGCTCTCAGCCGCCCTTCATCTTGCGCAGCTTCTCGATGGCCTTCAGCTGGGCCGCCGCGCGCGCGAGCTCGGCCTGCGCCTCGGCGACTTCCATCGCGCCGGTGCGGTCGCGCAGCATTTCCTCGGCGCGCTGCTTGGCCGAAAGCGCCGCCGCCTCGTCGAGGTCGCGGGCGCGGGCCGCGGTGTCGGCCAGCACCGTCACCATCTTCGGCTGGATCTCGACGCCGCCGCCGCCGATCCAGAACAGCTGCTCCTCCCCGCCGGGCGTCTTCACCCGCACCTCGCCCGCGCGCAGTGCGGTCAGCAGCGGCGCGTGGCGCGGCGCGATGCCGATGTCACCCATGACGGCCGGCACGAACACCATCTCCGCCGGGCCGGAAAAGATCTCGCCCTCGGCGCTGACGATGTCGACGTGGATGGTGTTGGCCATGGTCTACCTCAGGCGAGGGTCTTCGCCTTCTCGACCGCTTCCTCGATCGAGCCGACCATGTAGAAGGCCTGCTCCGGGAGGCTGTCGTACTCGCCGGCGATGATGCCCTTGAAGCCGCGGATGGTGTCCTTGAGCGGCACGTACTTGCCCGGGCTGCCGGTGAACACTTCGGCGACGTGGAAAGGCTGCGACAGGAAGCGCTGGATCTTGCGCGCGCGGAACACGGTGAGCTTGTCCTCCTCGGACAGCTCGTCCATGCCGAGGATCGCGATGATGTCCTGCAGCTCCTTGTAGCGCTGCAGGATCGCCTGCACGCCGCGCGCCGTCTGGTAGTGCTCCTCGCCGATCACCAGCGGGTCGAGCTGGCGGCTCGTCGAGTCGAGCGGGTCCACGGCCGGGTAGATGCCCAGCGCCGCGATCTGGCGCGAGAGCACCACGGTGGCGTCGAGGTGGGCGAAGGTGGTGGCCGGCGACGGGTCGGTGAGGTCGTCCGCGGGCACGTACACCGCCTGGATGGACGTGATGGAACCCGTCTTCGTCGAGGTGATGCGCTCCTGCAGCACGCCCATCTCCTCGGCCAGCGTCGGCTGGTAGCCGACCGCGGAGGGCATGCGGCCGAGCAGCGCGGACACCTCGGTGCCGGCGAGCGTGTAGCGGTAGATGTTGTCGATGAACAGCAGCACGTCGCGGCCCTTGGATGACGCCCGAGTCCTTCATCTCGTGGTAGAAATCGTTGCCCTCGCGGGTGCGCTCGCCGACGCCGGCGAACACGGAAAGGCCGGAGTGCGCCTTCGCGATGTTGTTGATCAGCTCGAGCATGTTGACGGTCTTGCCGACGCCGGCGCCGCCGAAAAGGCCGATCTTGCCGCCCTTGGCGAACGGGCAGATCAGGTCGATGACCTTGATGCCGGTCTCGAGCAGGTCCTGGCCGCCCGCCTGCTCGTCGAAGGCCGGCGCCGGGCGGTGGATGGGCAGGAACTCGGTGGACTGGATCGGGCCGACCTCGTCCTGCGGCTTGCCGAGCACGTCCATGATGCGGCCGAGCGTGCCCTTGCCCACCGGCACCATGATCGGGTTGCCCGTGGACTTCACCGCGAGGCCGCGGCGGAGGCCCTCGGAGGCGCCCATGGCGATGGTGCGGACCACGCCGTCGCCGAGCTGCTGCTGGACCTCGAGCGTGATGTCCTGGTCCTCGAGCTTCAGCGCCTCGTAGACCCGCGGAATGCCCTCGCGCGGGAACTGGACGTCGATCACCGAGCCGATGATTTGCACGATCTTGCCGGTTGCCATTCTCTAGTCCTCTGCCAATTCGATGTCGGGGACGGTCCCCTGCGGGGACGGTCCCCTCTAAACCGCTGCGGCGCCGCCGACGATCTCCGAGATTTCCTTGGTGATCGACGCCTGGCGCGCCTTGTTGTAGATGAGCTGCAGCTCGTCGATGAGCTTGCCCGCGTTGTCCGTCGCGCTCTTCATCGCCACCATGCGGGCGGCCTGCTCGCAGGCCATGTTCTCGACCACGCCCTGGTAAACCTGCGACTCGATGTAGCGCATCATGTAGCCGTCGATCAGCTCGGCGGCGGTCGGCTCGTAGATGTAGTCCCAGCGCTCCTGCAGCTCCGACGCGTCGAGCGTCTCGGCGGGCAGCAGCTGCCGCTGCTCCGGCCGCTGGGTCATCGTGTTGACGAACGTGTTGGACACCATCACGAGGCGGTCGATCCTGCCCTCGCGGTACATGTCGAGCATCGCCGTGATCAGGCCCAGCAGCGCCGAGAGGTGCGGCTTGTCGCCGAGGTGCGTGGTGCTCGCTACGATCGGCAGCTTCAGGCGGCGGAAGAACTGCTGCGCCTTCGTGCCGATCAGGGCGACGTGGGCTTCCTTGCCCTGCTGCTGCAGCTCGCGGACCAGGGACAGCGTGCTCTTGAATCCGTTGATGTTGAGCGAGCCGCACAGGCCGCGGTCGGCGCTGATGACGATGATGCCGACCGACTTGACCTCGCGCTCGACCAGGAACGGATGGCGGAACTCGGGGTTGGCGAGGCGGATGTGGCCGATCACCTTGCGGATGCGCTCGGCGTACGGGCGCGCGGCCCGCATGCGCTCCTGCGCGCGGCGCATCTTGCTCGCAGAGACCATCTCCATGGCCTTGGTGATCTTCTGCGTGCTCTTGATGCTCGCGATCTTGCTGCGGATTTCTGCGCCTGCCATGGGGTTTCTTCCGTGCTCAGTACGTCGCGCCGGCCGCGAACTCGTCGCAGCACTTCTTCAGCTCCGCCTCCACTTCCTTGCTGAGCTCGGGCTTCTCGTTGATCTTCTTCATCAGCGGCGAGTAGGTCGTGCGGAAGAACGCCTGCAGGCCGTGCTCGTAGTCGGCCACCTTCCTGCGGTCCACCTTGTCCATGTAGCCGTTGCTGACGGCGTACAGCGACAGCGCCATCTCGGCCACCGACATCGGCGAGTACTGCTTCTGCTTCATCACCTCGGTGACGCGCACGCCGCGGTCGAGCTGCCTGCGGGTGGCCTCGTCGAGGTCGGAGGCGAACTGCGAGAACGCCGCGAGCTCGCGGTACTGGGCCAGCGCGAGGCGGATGCCGCCGCCGAGCTTCTTGATGATGTTGGTCTGCGCGGCGCCGCCGACGCGCGACACCGAGATGCCGGCGTTCATGGCTGGGCGGATGCCGGCGTTGAACAGGTCGGTCTCGAGGAAGATCTGGCCGTCGGTGATCGAGATCACGTTGGTCGGCACGAACGCGGTGACGTCGCCGGCCTGGGTCTCGATGATCGGCAGGCCGGTCAGCGAGCCGGTGCGGCCCTTGACCTTGCCGCCGGTGAACTTCTCGACGTAGTCGGCCGAGACGCGCGCCGAGCGCTCGAGCAGGCGCGAGTGCAGGTAGAACACGTCACCCGGGTAGGCCTCTCGGCCCGGCGGGCGGCGCAGCAGCAGGGAGATCTGGCGGTAGGCCCAGGCCTGCTTGGTGAGGTCGTCATAGACGATCAGTGCGTCCTCGCCGTTGTCCATGAAGTACTCGCCCATCGAGCAGCCCGAGTAGGGCGCGATGTACTGCATGGAGGCAGGGGTCGAGGCCGAGGCGGCGACGATGATGGTGTGCTCCATCGCGCCGTGCTCCTCGAGCTTGCGCACGACGTTCGCGATGGAGCTCTGCTTCTGGCCGATCGCGACGTAGATGCACTTAACCCCGGTGCCCTTCTGGTTGATGATCGTGTCGATCGCGAGCGCGGTCTTGCCGGTCTGGCGGTCGCCGATGATCAGCTCGCGCTGGCCGCGGCCGATCGGCACCATCGCGTCGATGGCCTTGAGGCCGGTCTGCACCGGCTGGATCACGCCCGGCGCGACGCGCTCGATCGGGCGGCGCTCGGCGGCCGCGACCGGCCCCTTGCCGTCGATCGGGTTGCCGAGCGGGTCGACCACGCGGCCGAGCAGGGCGGGGCCGACCGGCACCTCGAGGATGCGGCCGGTCGTCTTGACCGTCGCGCCCTCGCTGATATGGCGGTACTCGCCGAGCACCACCGCGCCCACCGAGTCCTGCTCGAGGTTGAGCGCCAGGCCGAAGGTGTTGCCCGGGAATTCCAGCATTTCGCCGTAAGCGACGTCGGCGAGGCCGTGGATGCGGCAGATGCCGTCGGTGACGCTGACCACCGTGCCGACGTTGCTCGCTTCGGCCGCCGCCTCGAACTTCTCGATGCGGGCCTTGATCAGATCGCTGATTTCGGAAGCCTTGATGGACATTGAGCAGTTCCTTCGTTATGCGGTCATCGTCGCGGCGAGGCGCGCGAGGCGCCCCTTGAGCGACCCGTCCACGACGAGGTCGCCCGCGCGGACGATGGCGCCCCCTACCAGGGAGGCGTCGATGCGGGTGTGAACTCGGACCTGGCGCTTGAGACGCCGCTCCAGGGCCGCGACGAGGCGCTGTTCCTGCGCGGGGGCGACCGGCATGGCGGCGACGAGCTCGACGTCCACCACGCCCTCCGCCTCGGCGCGGAGCTCCTCGTACTGCGCGGTGATCTCGGGCAGCAGCCCGAGCCGGCGGTTCGAGGCCAGCGTCTGCAGGAAGTTGCGGCCGTGCTCGTCGGCGGCCGGCCCGGCGGCCTCGACGAGCAGCGCGACGAGCTGGTCGCTGCCCACGTGCGGGCTGCCGAGGAGCGCGCCGACCCGCGGGTCTGCGACGACGGCGGCGGCAGCCCCGAGCAGCGCCGACCACTGCGGCAGCGCGCCGTGCTGCTGCGCGAAGCCGAAGGCGGCGCGCGCGTAGGGCCGGGCGATGGTGGCCTTCTCAGCCATGGGAGCCTCCGTCAGCCCCGCTCGAGTTCGGCGGCGAGCTGGTCGAGCAGGTCGGCGTGGGCCTTGGCGTCGACCTCGCGGCCCAGCACCTTGCCTGCGCCGGCGAGCGCGAGCGCCGCCACGTCGCGGCGCAGCGCGTCACGCGCCCTCGCGCTCTCGGTCGAGACCTCGGCGCGCGCGGCGGAGACCAGCCGCTCGCCCTCGGCGACGGCCGTCTGCTTGGCCTCGTCGATCAGCTCGTTGCCGCGCTTCTGGGCCTGGTCCACGAGCTGCATCGCGCGCTCGCGCGCCTCGCGCATGGCGTCCCCGGCCCTGGCCTTGGCCTCCTCGAGGTCCTTCTGGCCGCGGTCGGCGGCGGCGAGGCCGGCGGCGATCTTCTTCTGCCGCTCCTCGATGGCGCCAAGCAGCGGCGGCCAGATGAACTTCCAGGTGAACCAGACCAGGACGAGGAATCCCAGCAGCTGGCCGATGATCGTGGCGTTGATGGTCATGGCACCGTCCCCCGGACGTGCTGGCGGTCGGAGTCGATCAGCCCAGCGCCGCGAGCAGCGGGTTGGCGAACGCGAAGAACATCGCCAGCGCCACGCCGATCAGGAACGCGGCGTCGATCAGGCCGGCGAGCAGGAACATGCGGCCCTGCAGGGTCGGGATCAGCTCCGGCTGGCGTGCGGCCGACTCGAGGAACTTCGAGCCCATGATGCCGATGCCGATGCACGCGCCGATGGCGCCGAGGCCGATGATGATGCCAAGGCCCAGCGCAGTGTAAGCCTGAACCAGCGCGATTGATTCCATCGTAAGTCTCCAGTCAGCGTCTGTGGTTGAGAATCAGTGGTGTTCGTGCGCCATCGAGATGTACACGATGGTCAGCACCATGAAGATGAAGCCTTGCAGCAGGATGATCAGCACGTGGAAGATCGCCCACGCGGCCGTCATCAGGATCTGGCCGAGGAAGCCGAGCGCGAAGCCGAAGATGCTGCCGTCGGCGAGCGCGCCGGCCCAGGCGAAGCCGAGCAGCGCGATCAGCATGAACACCAGCTCGCCGGCATACATGTTGCCGAACAGTCGCATCGCGAGCGAGACGGGCTTCGCCGCCAGCTCGACGAGGTTGAGGATGAAGTTCGGGATCCACAGCGCCGGGTTGGCGCCGAAGGGGGCCGTGAACAGCTCGTGCGCGTAGCCACCCGCGCCCTTGGCCTTGATGCTGTAGAAGATGACCAGCACGAAGACGGTCAGCGACAGGGCGAAGGTCGTGTTGAGGTCCGCGCTCGGCAGCACGCGCCAGTAGTGCGCGCCGGCGAGCCCGGCGATCATGCCCGGCAGGTCGATCGGGATCAGGTCCATCGTGTTCATGAGGATCACCATCACGAAGATGGTGAGGGCGAGCGGCGCGAGGAAGCTCCGGTCGCCGTGGAACACTTCCTTGATCTGGCCGTCCACGAATTCCACGACGAGCTCGATGAAGGCCTGGAACCGGCCCGGCACGCCCACCGTGGCCTTGCGCGCGGCGGCGCCGAAGATCCACAGGAAGGTGACGCCGAGCAGCGCCGTCATGAACAGCGTGTCGACGTGAAGGGTCCAGAAGCCCTCGCCGACCTTCAGGTGGGTGAGGTGGTGGGGAATGTAGTCCGCGCTCGATCCGGCCATGATTCTCTACGAACCCCCTGCGTGCCGCCTCAGCGCCGCGATAGCGGCAGGCGCGGCGCGCCCCAGTACCCAGCAAACGTCGCGACGTAGGCCACAAGCACCGCCGCCGGCACCGCGCGCGGCGCGCCGAACGCGACGATCAGCAGCGCGATGGACAGCGCCACCTTGAGGAACTGCCCGAGGTAGAAACCCCAGGCGATCCGGGTCGCGCTCGCGCCTTCCGGGTAGCGGAAGACCGCCAGGACCATCAAGGCTGTCGCAGCCATGCCGATGCCGCCGCCCCGCAGGGCCGAGATCGCGGCTTCCTGTCCCAATCCGAGCCCGCAGGCCGCGGCGACCAGCGCGGTGATGATCCCCTGCACGAGCACGATCCGCATCGCGGATTTTCGCTCGGCCTGGGTTCGGGTCAGGCGCAGGGTCACGCTCGAAGGAGACAAAAAAGCCACTTCCGCGACGGTAAGGCCCCCGAAGTGGCGACATCGTGGCCCGGCACCAGGCCGGGCCCGCAAAGCCGCCGTAGTCTAGCGGTCTTTTTGCACTGCTTCAAGGAAGCTGGGACAGGCAACGCCGGCTTCCCGGCCATGCCCCGCGCCCGCATACTGCCCCCGCCGTCCGCGCCAAGAGCATCGCGTCCGGCCGACAAAGTCTTTCATGTTCAATTGGTTGCGGCTTTCTTGCGCCGCGCCGGCAGGAAGTCCTCGACCCTCCCGCCCGCCAAAGGAGCCCCGATGCCCGTCAGAACCGCGGTCGCCACCTTGCTGCTGGCCCTCGTCGCCTCGGCGCCACGCGCGGCGCCGGCGGCCCCGCTGTCGCCGCCTGCCGAGCAGGCGCTCGCCCGGGAGATCCTCGCCGAGCTGATCGCGATGCCGACCACGGCCCGGACGGGCACGACGGCCGCGGCCGAGGTCCTCGCCGCCCGATTTCGCGCCGCGGGCTTCGCGGATGGGGACGTGGTCCTCGCCGGCCCGACGCCCGGCAAGCAGAACCTGTTCGTCCGGCTGCGCGGCACGACCCGCCAGCCCGCGGTGGGCTACCTGACCCACCTCGACGTGGTCGAGGCCCTGCCTGAAGCCTGGTCGGTCGAGCCTTTCACGCTGACCGAGCGCGACGGCTGGTTCTACGGGCGCGGCACCCTCGACACGAAGAACAGCTCGGCGGTGCTCGCCGCCACGCTGATCCGGCTGAAGCGGGAGGGCTTCGTGCCCCGGACCGACATCGTCGCCGCCTTCACGGCCGACGAGGAGAACGGGGGACCCGAGAACGGCGTGTTCTGGCTGCTGGAGCATCGCCGCGACCTGCTGGACGTGGCCTACGTGGTGAACCTCGACGGCAGCGGCATCCTGCGCGAGCGCGGCGAGAAGACGCGCCTCGGCATCGCGGTGGCCGAGAAGATCTACGCCACCTACGCGCTGACCGTCACGAGCCCGGGCGGGCACAGCTCGCGGCCCGGCGCCGACAACGCGATCTACCGGCTCGCCGCGGCGCTCGGGCGCCTCGAACGGCACGCGTTCCCGGTCCGGCTCAACGAGGGCAGCCGCGCCATGCTCGCCGAGGCTGCGCGGCGCGAGGGCGGCGCGCTGGCCGATGACCTTCGCGCCCTGCTCGACGGGCGCGCCGACGAGGCCTTGGTCGCGCGCCTGTCGCAGAACCCCTACCTGAACGCCGTCATGCGCACGACCTGCGTGGCGACCATGCTGCAGGCCGGGCACGCGGAGAACGCGCTGCCGATGCGGGCGAAGGCCACGGTGCAGTGCCGCCTCGCGCCGGACGAGGACGTCGCCGGCATGCCCGCCGCGCTCGCCGCCGTGGCGGCCGACCCGCGCGTCGAGGTCTCCGTCGCGTTCGCGCCGCTGGAAGCGCCGATCTCGCCGCTCGACCCGCAGGTCCTCGAGGCCGCCGAGGCCGTCGCCGCGCAGATGTGGCCCGGCCTGCCGGTCATGGCCACGATGAACACCGCCAACACGGACAGCTCGCTGCTGCGCTGGGGCGGCATCCCCGCATACGACTTCAACGGCTTCGCGGTGGACGTCGAGGACAACCGCGCGCACGGCCGCGACGAGCGGATCGAGGTCGCGAGCTTCTACGAGGGCCTCGAGTTCCAGTACCGCTTCATGCGGGCGCTGTCGCAGTAGCCTCGCCCCGGGCCTTCGGGCGGTTGGCCCTCCGCTTGCTCCGGGATCGGAGTCGCCGCGGAGGGCCAACACGCCCTGCGGCCCGGGTATCGCGCCGATCAGGCGCGGCGTCTGACGGCCGCGAGGGACAGTCCCGCTACTGAATGTGGGAGAGGATCCCGTCGAGCTCGTCGAGGCTGTGGTAGCTGATCACGAGCCGGCCCTTGCCGCTCGTCGAATGCTTGAGCTCCACCTTCGCGCCGAGCTTGTCCGCGAGCTGGCCTTCGAGGCGCGCAATGTCTGGGTCGCGCCGCGGCTCCTCGCCGCCGCCGGAGGAGTCCTTCTTCACGAGCAGGCGCCGCACCAGCGCCTCGGTCTCGCGCACGGACAGGCCTTTCTTGCCGACGAGCGCACCGACCTCGGCCTGCTGGCGGCGATTCTCGAGGCCGAGCAGCGCGCGGGCGTGGCCCATCTCCAGCGTGCGCTGCTCGACGAGCGCCTTCACTTCCTCGGGCAGCTCGAGCAGCCGCAGCAGGTTGCTGACGGCGGCGCGCGAGCGCCCGACGGCCTCGGCCGCCTGCTGGTGCGTAAGCTCGAACTCGCGGATCAGCCGGTCGAGGGCGCGCGCCTCCTCGAGCGGGTTGAGGTTCTCGCGCTGGATGTTCTCGATCAGCGCCATCGCAACCGCGGCCTCGTCCGGCACGCGGCGCACGACCGCCGGAACGTCGGCCAGGCCCGCCAGCTGCGCGGCGCGCCAGCGGCGCTCGCCAGCGATGATCTCGTAGCGCTGCGACTCGCCGGCCGCGGGCGCCTCGAGCGGGCGCACCACGATCGGCTGGACGATGCCCTGCGCCTTGATGGATTCGGCGAGCTCGGCCAGCGATTCGGGCCTCAGGTCGAGGCGCGGCTGGTACTTGCCCCGCTGGAGCAGGTCGAGCGGAATGCGCGCCAGTTCTTCGCCACGTGCCGCGGGCGCAGGCGCAGGCGCGGCGGCCGGGCGCGACTGCGCCTGCCCGAGCAATGCCTCGAGGCCGCGCCCCAAGCCCCGTTTCTTGTCGGCCATCCGGATTCCCCAGCTGCCCGCCCCTAGCCGGCGCAGGCGAGGCCGGTGAGTGTAGCCGCGCCGTGGCGGAAAAATCACCCGGGAATGACGAGCCTCGCGCGGCAGCCGGGCCGGTCGCCGCGGTTCGCGAGGGAAACCGTCCCCCCGTGCCCTTCCGCCACCTGCCGCGCCAGCACCAGGCCGATGCCGCTGCCACCCGGCTTGGTCGTGAAGAACGGCACGAACAGGTTGTCCGGATTCGCCACGCCGCTGCCGGCGTCGAGCACCTCGAACACCACCTGCCCGGATGCCGGCGCGGCCGAGAGCACGACCGGCGGCCCGCCCTCCGGCGTCGCCTCGACGGCGTTGCGCACCAGGTTGATCAATGCCTGCTCGAGCTGGTCCGGGTCCGCCCTGAGCTCCAGTCCCGGCGGCGCCTCGACGCACACGCGCCCGCTGGGCTGCACGGCCGCGACGCGCTCGAGCAACGCCGGCACGTCGCAGTCCGCGAGCCGCGGTGCAGGCAGCCGCGCGAGCTCGCTGTAGCGGGACAGGAAGCGCCGCAGGGCCTCGGAGCGGTCCGCCATCAGGGAGAGCGCCTGGGCAAGGTCCTGGCGCTCCTCTGCTTCCAGCGGTCCGCCGGCCAGCGCGTCGCGCGCAGTCTCGATGACGGACTTGATCGGCGCGAGGGAATTGTTGAGCTCGTGCCAGATCACGCGGATCAGGCGCCGCCACGCGCGACGCTCCTCCTCGCGCAGCGCCTCCGAGAGGTCCGTGACGACCAGCAGCCGGAACGGCTCGCCGCCCTCGCGGAACACGGTCCGCTGCACCTGCCACCGACCCGCGCGCGCCGGAAACTCGTGCAGCTCGTTGGAGCAGGCCGGGCCCGCGAGCAGCGCCGCGAGGCCCGCCTCGCCGGCGTGCAGGCCGAGCAGCGCTTCGGGGCGCCGCCGCAGGAGGGTGCCGGCCGCGGGATTCGCGATGCGGATGCGATCCTCGCCGTCGAAGGCCAGGACGGCCACCTCGATCTCGGCGAGGACCTTGTCCAGGAGCGCCGTCGCCTCGAGCGCCGCGAAGCGCTGGCCGCGCAGGGTGGTGGCCAGCCGGTTCGCCTCGATCACCACGTCGCCCAGCGCGTCGCCGCGGCGCGGATGACGGCCGCGCACGGAGAAATCGCCGGCCGCCAGCGACTCGAGCAGGTTGGCCAGCGATCGCAGCGGCTCGACGATTGCGCGCGACAGCGCGATGGCGCAGCCGATCCAGCAGCCGGTCACCACGAGCGCGAGCGCAAGGCGCATCGATGCCGGCCAGTCGAGGCGCGCGAGCACGACGATCACGAAGGCCACGGCCGGCAGCCCGCCGCCGAGCGCGAGCAGCAGCACGCGGCGCTGGAAGGGCAGCCGGCGCGGCGCGGCGGCACGTGCCCTGGCGGGGTGTCCTTGCGCGGGTGCGTCCATGCGCGGATTCTGCGCGCCCTCCCGTCGCACAGCCACCTGCTCAGTCCGGCCCGGCCTTGATGCCGAGCTTCTCCAGCCGCCGGTACATCGCGCTGCGCGACAGGCCGAGCGCCTCCGCGGCCTCCAGCACGTTGCCGTCGTGGCGGCGCAGGGCGGCGCGAATCAGCGCCCGCTCCGCGTCCTCGAGGCTCATCTCCTCGAGGGCCGGCGGCGCGTTGCGCGAAGGCGCGAGCCTCAGGTCGGCGACGGTGATCCCCGGGCCCGCGGCGAGCAGCAGGCTGCGCTCGACCACGCTGTTGAGCTCGCGGACGTTGCCGGGCCACGGGTAGCGCAGCAGCGCCGAGACCGCCGCCGGCTCGAAGCCGGTCACGTTCCTGCCGTAGCGCGCCGCCCGCGACGCGAGCGCAGCGCTGGCGAGCGGCAGGATGTCCCCGGTCCGCTCGCGCAGCGGCGGCATGCGGATCTCGATGGTGTTGATGCGGAACAGCAGGTCCTCGCGGAAGCGGCCGTCGGCCACGAGCGCGGGCAGGTCGGCGTTGGTGGCGCTGACGATACGCACGTCGGCGCGCTGGGTGCGCGAGGCGCCGACGCGCTCGAACTCGCCGGTCTCGAGCGCGCGCAGCAGCCGCGCCTGCTGCGGCGTCGGCACGTTGCCGATCTCGTCGAGGAAGAGCGTCCCCCCGTCGGCGATCTCGAAGCGTCCGGCGCGGTCGGCGCGCGCATCGGTGTAGGCGCCCTTCACGTGGCCGAAAAGCTCGCTCTCGAACACGCCCTCCGCGAGCCCGCCGAGGTTCACGCCGATGAAGGGGCCGGCGGCGCGGTCGGACCATTCGTGCACGAGCCGCGCGAGCGCGCTCTTGCCGGTGCCGGGCTCGCCGGTGATCAGGACGCTCGCGGTGGACGGCGCGACCTGGCGCGCGAGGCGCACCACCTCGTCCATCGCCGGCGAGTCGGCGATGAAGTCGCCGCCCGCGTGCTGGCGCAGCAGCGCGTTTTCGCTGGCCAGCCGCTGCCGGGCCCGGCGCGCCCGCGACAGCTCCACCTGGTTGCGCAGCACGCTGAGCAGCCGCTGGTTGTCCCAAGGCTTCTCGATGAAGTCCTGCGCGCCACGGCGCATCGCCTCGACCGCGACGTCCACCGTCGCCCACGCCGTCATCACGACCACGGGAAGCTCCGCGTCCTGGCCACGGAGGCGGTCGAGCAGGTCGAGCCCCTCGGCGCCGGAGGTCGTGTCGCGCGCATAGTTGAGGTCCACCAGGGCGACGTCCACCTGCTCGCGCGAGACGACGTCGAGCACGCCCGCCGGCGAGGTCGTGCTCGCCACGTCGAAGCCCTCCCGCTTCAGCAGCAGGCGCAGGGCCGCGAGGACGTCGGCCTGGTCGTCGGCGATCAGGATGCGCGGCTGCATGGACACGGATCGTGGACCGGCTTCACTCGTGGCGCAACGCCGCCGCAGGGTCGATGCGCAGCGCGACCCAGGTCGGCCGCGCCACCGCCGCGACGGCGACCACGAGCATCACCGCCAGCACGCCGACATAGACCCAGGCGCTGCCGGGGGACAGCCAGGTCAGCATGCTGTCGAGAATGGCCTCCAGCACCGGCACCGCCGCGAGGCCGAGCGCGAGGCCGAGCGCGACCTGCGCGCCGGTCGTGCGCGACAGCAGCCCCAGGATGCGGCCGTCCGTCGCTCCCAGGGCGCGGCGGAGGCCGATCTCCCGCGTGCGCTGCCCGACGTGGAAAGTCAGCACGCCGTAGAGGCCCGCGGCGGCGAGCACGAGGGCGATCAGGCCGAAGGCGGCGAACATGCCGCCGATGAAGCGAAAGCCCGCGGTGCGCAGGGCCAGCGACTCGTCGAACGTGCGGATCCAGTAGAGCGCGAGCCCCGGGTCGGTCTCGACGAGCGCCCGCTGCATCGCCGCGGCCAGCGCCGCCGGCCCGCCCTCGCCGCGAACGACGACACTGACGAAACGCTGCGGCGCCTGCGAAAGCGGGACGTAACCCACCGGCTCCATGCGGCCGCGCTCGACGTTCGCCAGCACGTCCGGAACCACTCCGATCACGGTCCGCCAGGGCTCGCCGGGCTGGTCCATCCGCAACCGGCGCCCGATCGGCGACATGCCGTCCGGCCAGGCGGCGCGGGCGAGCGACTCGTTGATGACCACGACCCGCTCGCTGTCGGCCGCGTCCGTGGCGTCGAACAGGCGGCCCTGCAGCGGCTGCAGCCGCAAGGTGGCGAAGAAGGAGGGGCTGACGCTCACGCCGCCGCCGTCCGGCCGGTCGTCCGGACTCGCGTATTGCACGCCCTCGGCCTCGAGCCAGCCGCGCTTGAAGCCGTGGCCGGGCAGCATCTGCGTCAGGCCGCCGGCCTCGATCTCCGGCTGGGCCTCGAGCTGCTCGACGTAGCGCAGGCTGAACTCCCCGAGGCGCTGCAGGTCCGCGTCCTCGGAATGGCCAGCCTGCATGTAGGCCGCGGTCGGGATGCCGACCCGCGCAGTCATCAACTCGCCCGAGTCGATGCCGAGATCGACGTGCGTGACGAGATGGACCGTGCGGGTCATCAACGCCGCGCCGCCGAGCACCGCAGCGGCGAGGGCGACCTCCGCGACCACCAGCGACCAGGCCATGCGACCCGCCGCCCGGCCGGTGCCCGCCCGTCCGCCGTCGCGCAGCATCGCGTCGAGCGAAGGCTGCGTGGCGCGCAGCGCCGCGGGAAGGCCGGCGAGCAGCGTCGCGCCGAACGCCGCGGCGAGCGCTGCCAGCACGACCGGCGGATGGATCGCAAGGTCGATCCACGGCGGATAGGCCTCGACGCTGTTGCTGAAGGGCACGCGGATCGCGTCCAGGGCGAGGGCCGCCAGCAGAAGGCCGATGGCGGTCGCGGACAGCGTGATGAGGGCGCTTTCCGCCACGACGTGCAGCACGAGGCGCGAGCGCGTCGCGCCGAGCGCCGAGCGGACACTCGTCTCGCGAATGCGCCAGGCGGCACGCGCGAGCAGGAGGTTCGAGACGTTCGCACAGGCGATCAGCAGCACGAGGCCCACGGCCGCCAACAGGCCCCACAGCAGCTGCCGGCCGGTCTCGCCGACCCAGCTCGCGCCCGGCGAGACCAGCTCCAGGCCGCCGCTTTGAAACATCGGCATGCCTTCCGCGAGGCGCCTGCGCGCCACCGGCACGAGCGCCTCCTGCACGTCTTCGGCCGTCACGCCCTGCGCGAGCCGCAGCATCACCATGACACCGACCGACTCATGCTCCGGGGTGACGCTCGCATCCTGGCGGGTCGGCAGCCAGAGCTGCTGGTGCACCGGATAGCTGAAACCCGGTGGCATGACGCCCACGATTTCGGTGTCGACGCCGTTGACGCGCACGCGCCGGCCCAGCACGTCCGGGTCGGCGTCGAAACGCTCGCGCCAGATGCCGTCGCCGAGCACCACCACCGGCCGGGCGCCCGGCCGCTCGTCCGCCGCCTGGATTACGCGGCCGAGCGCCGCGCCGATGCCGACCACGTCGAAGACGCTCGCGGTGACGAAACCGCCCTCGAATCGCTCGGCCGGACCCTCGCCGGTCAGGTAAACCGTGCCGCTGTAGACCGCGCCGATCGCCTCGACGGGCAGGCCGGCGTCACGCATCGCGCTGTAGTCGTGCAGCGAGACCGTGTCCGAAAGCAGGCCGGTGTCGGGCCTGCGGCCGTTCACGTAGTAGAGCTGCTCGGCCTGCGGGTATGGCGGCGGTCGGAGCAGCATGGCGTCCACCACGCCGTACATGAAGACGACCGCGCCGAGGCCGAGCGACAGGACGCCCACGGCGAGCGCGGCGAAGCCCGGCGCGCGGGCGAGTCCGCGCCCTGCGCAGGCTAGCTCGTCGCGGAAGGCCCGGAGCGCCACGGTCACCGCGCCGCCGTGCGCCGCGCGGCGAGGTCGGCGATGCCGTCCTCGTCCACGATGCGGCCGTCGAACAGCCGCACCTGGCGGTCGGCATGATCGGCGTAGCGGGGATCGTGGGTCACCATGCAGATGGTTGCGCCGTCGCGGTGCAGCTCGCGCAGCAGCCCCATCACGGCCTCGCCGTTCCTGGAGTCGAGGTTGCCCGTGGGCTCGTCGGCCAGCAGGATCTCCGGCCGGCCTGCCAGGGCGCGTGCCACTGCGACGCGCTGCTGCTGGCCGCCCGAGAGCTGGGCCGGGTGGTGGTTGACGCGATGCGCCATGCCGACCCGGTCGAGCGCCTCGAGCGCCGCCGCGCGGCGCGCGGCCGGATCCATGTTCCGGCGGTAGGTGAGCGGCAGCATGACGTTGTCGAGCACGGCCAGGTCGCCGATCAGGTTGAAGGCCTGGAAGATGAAGCCGATGCGCTCGTTCCTGAGCTGCGCGCGCGCGGCCGGCGGCAGCGTCGAGACGTCCTTGCCGCGCAGCAAGTAGCGCCCCTGGGTGGGCACGTCGAGCAGGCCGAGCACCGCGAGCAGCGTGGACTTGCCGCAGCCCGAGGGGCCGGAGATGGAGATGAACTCGCCCTCGCCGACCTCGAGATGGACGCGATCGAGCGCGTGGGTCTCGAGGTCGTCTGCGTAGAACACCTTCGTGACACCCTCGAGCCTGATCAGCGGCGTCTCATCCATGCTGGTTCACCCGCGGTTCCCGGGACGACCCGGCATTATGGCCGCAGTTTCGCGCGTCGCGAGGCCGGCGACCGCGCACCCGGCCGTGCCGAGCGCTGCGCCGAAGGCGCGCAGCGGGCCTGGCACCTCGACCGGACCGCTGCGGTGGACCGCGCCGCCGGTCAGCACGAGGCCGACGATCACGGCGGCCAGCGCCTGCAGCCACTGGCGGTCGCCGAATCGCGCAAGCGCCGCCAAGGACGTGGCCCCGGAGACTCAGCCGCGCGGCGCGTCGGCAGCGGGGGTGGCTGCGGCGAGCTGGACCTCGCGCTGGCCAACGACGACCAGCTCGGACAGGCGCGGCAGCTCGCCGGCGAACATCGCAGGCTCCGGCGCCATGCGCGTGGCGGTCACGACCAGCTCGGGCAGCTGGGCGACCGGCTCGCCGCCGACGCTGACGGGCACGAACTCGCCGAGCTCGACGATGCCGGCGGGCACCGCGCCGTGGTGGCCGCGCTCCATGACGAGGCCCGAGAGGCCCAGGATCGCCACCGCCGACAGCGCGCTCATCGTCCGGGTGGCACCGCGACCGAAGTTCGTGAACATGACACTCTCCTTTGTCTTGTCTGGTCGGGCCTGGATGTCCAGTCCCTCTTGACTCGATACAAAGCAAGGGCCGTGCCAACCGGTGGCTGCAGAAAATAGCTCATAAAAACATAAGGTTGTGCGCGCACGACCAGAGTGTCCGAAATCCGGCGCGGGTAGCCTGTCCCGGCTCCGGGACGTCCATAGCGGGCAAATTCCCGGGAATGGGAAACAGGGCGATCAAAGGACTTCGGCCCGGCCGGCAACACGGGCGACAGGAAGAGGGGTTACGCAGACCTTCCCCCGGTTCCCGAGGTCACGCTGCCGGAACCGTGCTCCTGTCCCCGGGAGACGCTTGCGTCCCCTTTTCCTCTTCCTCGCGGCGGATCATCTCGCCGGCGAGGGCGAGGTAGGCGAGCGCACCGCGCGATTCCTTGTCGTGGAACATCACCGGCACTCCGAAGCTCGGCGCCTCCGCGAGGCGCACGTTGCGCGGGATGATGGTGCGAAAGACCTTCTCGCCGAAATGCTCGATGAGCTGCGCCGCAACCTCGTTGGAGAGGTTGTTCCGCGGGTCGAACATGGTGCGCAGGATGCCCTCGATGGACAGCCGCGGATTCACGCTGTCGCGCACCTGCTCGATGGTCGAGACGAGCCCCGACAGGCCCTCGAGTGCGTAGTACTCGCACTGCATCGGGATCAGCACGGAATCCGCCGCGGTGAGCGCGTTGAGCGTGAGGATGTTGAGCGCCGGCGGGCAGTCGATGACGATCACGTCGTAGCGCTCGCGCAGGGGCGCCAGCGCCTGCTCGAGGCGGTGCTCGCGTCCGGCCGGCGCGTTCAGCAGCTGCACCTCGGCGGCGGTGAGATCCTGGTTGCCGGGCATGAGGTCGAAGCCGCCCGGGTCGACCGTGACGATCGCGGCTTCGGGCACGGCCTCGCCGAGCAGCACGTCCACGACGGAGCGCTCCAGCAGTCGCTTGTCCACGCCACAGCCCATGGTCGCGTTGCCCTGCGGGTCGAGGTCGACGAGCAGCACGCGCCGGCGCGTCGCGGCGAGCGACGCGGCGAGATTCACGGCGGTGGTGGTCTTGCCGACCCCGCCTTTCTGGTTGGCGACTGCGATGACGCGCTTCATGGGGACGCGCAGATTGCAGCAGGCGCGTGCCGGCGTCCAGCCTTCGCCGCGACCGGGATCCGGACTGTGCCTCGCGCGCCGGCGGGATCCGGAAGTGGTGCCTGCGCCGCAGCCGGGATCCGGCGGGGGGCACTCCTCGCCTCGCTGCGGCGCTCGCCGAGCCTCGCGCCGCTTTACGCTCGGCTGTGGGGC
>JALORP010000081.1 GCA_025458865.1 Steroidobacteraceae bacterium
GTCATGAAGAACTGCTCGATGGCGTCCTGGTCCTCCCACAGGGACTCGACCAGGTCGATCACCCGCGCCAGCGGACCGGTGGCGGCAATCTTTTCCTCGCGGTACATGGCAACCTCCCGGGTGACTCAGCCGATCTCGACGACCGTCCGCCCGCTCACGCGGCCTTCCAGGTACTCGGGAAAGGCGGCGGGCAGCTCGTCGAAACCGATCGTCCTCGAGACCAGACTACCGAAATTCCGCGGCCGAAGGTCTGTGGAAATCCGCTGCCAGATCGCGAGCCTCAGCTCGCGCGGGGTGGCCGAGGAATTGATGCCCAGCAGGTTCACGCCGCGCAGGATGAACGGCATGACCGTCGTCTCGAGCTTCGGGCTGCCCGCGAGGCCGATGCTCGCGATGTTGCCCCAGTAGTCCACGGTGCGCGTGAGCCAGGCCAGCATGTCGCCGCCGACGTTGTCGATGGCGCCGGCCCAGAGCACGGTCTCGAGCGGGCGCTTTCCGTAGTCGATGTCCTGCCGGCGCAGGATGCGCGCGGCGCCGAGCCCGGTGAGCCAGGCGTCGCGCTCCGGCTTGCCGCTGACCGCGACCACCTCGTAGCCGCGACCAGCGAGCATGTGCACGGCGATGCAGCCCACGCCGCCGGTCGCGCCCGTGACGATGACCGGGCCCTTCTGCGGGACCTGGCCGTTGTGCTCCATGCGGTGGATGGCGAGCGCGGCGGTGAAGCCGGCGGTGCCGAGGACCATCGCGTCGTGCAGGGAGATGCCGGCGGGCAGCGGGATCACGGAATCCGCCGCGACGCGCGCGAGCCCGGAATAGCCGCCGTCGAAGGTCTCGCTCAGGTTGCAGCCGGTCACCAGCACCTCGTCGCCCGGCGCATATCGGTCGTCAGCCGAGGAAATCACCTCGCCGGCGAGGTCGATGCCGCCATTCAGCGGATAGGTCCTGAGGATCCGGCCCGCGCCCGTGGCCGCGAGCGCATCCTTGTAGTTGATGCTCGAGAACCGGACGCGGATCACCACCTCGCCGGCGGTGAGATCGTCCACGGTGAGCTGCTCGAAGCCGGCGACGATGCGCCCGTCTACCTGGTGGATGCGAAACGCCTTGAACGCGTCCATGGTGCGCTCCCGCGGGGCCGATGAGGGATGAAAGGCTCGCGGGCCCGGCGAGGGCCTGTCAAGCCGCGCGGTCGAGCCAGTGCTCCAGGCCCTGCACGTTGAGCTCCACGTCGCCGTCGAGGACTGCGTGGCGTTCGGCGCGGTCGCCCGCATAGCCGTGTTCGTCGAGCCATACCGAAAGCAGGCGGAACATGTCCTCCTGCATCCGCGCGGTCCGGTCCGGGGCGCCCGCCAGGTCGCGGGCGAGGCGCACGAAGTCCGCGACGCGCTGCTTGAGCTCCCGGCCGAGGCGTTCGATCTCGGTGATCTCGCCGTAGTGCGTGAGGTAGATGGCCTGCGGACGGTAGGACAGGATGCGGTCCACCGAGGCGATCAGCGCGTCCGGATCGAAATGCACCGGCGTGGTCGTCGGCAGGATGAAGGCGCGCCCGTCCACGTCGAAGTCCCGGTAGGAAAGCCCGAAGGTGTCGCCCGTGAACATCCGGCGGTGGTCGAGATCCGCGATGCAGTAGTGGTGCAGCGCGTGGCCCGGCGTGTGCAGGAGCTCGAGCGTGCGCCGGCCGAGCGTGATCCGCTCGCCGTCGCCGGCGACGTGCACGCGATCCTCCGGGATCGGCACGATATCGCCGTAGAGCGCGTGGTAGCGCTCCTCGCCGTACACGGCGATGGATCCGGCGATCAGCTTTGCCGGGTCGACGAGGTGGCGCGCGCCGCGCGGGTGGATCGCGCAGCGGGCATTGGGCAGGTGGCGCATGAGCGCGCCCGCGCCGCCGGCATGGTCGAGGTGAACATGGGTGATGAGGACCCAGTCGACCTGCCCCGGCGCGACGCCGAGCGCCTCGAGGGCGGCCAGGAGCCGCGGCACCGAGTGGGTGGTGCCGGTGTCCACGAATGCGGCGCGGCCATCGTCCACGACGACGTGGCTCGCGTCGAAACGCGGTCGGACGTAGCCGGTGTCGACGGCCGTGATGCCGTCGGCGTAGCGGGTCAGTTCCGGGACGACGTTCATGCGGGGCCCGCGGCCGCCGTGCTCAGCGCAGGCGCGGCGTGTACAGGCCCGGCTGGCGCGCGAAGTAGGCGGCCAGCTGGCGGATGTCCGCGTCGGTGAGCGTCGCCGCGAAGCCGTTCATGATGGCGTTCTGCCGCTTGCCCGCGCGGTAGTCGCGCAGCGCCTGGCGGAGGTAGTCCTCGTGCTGGCCCGCGAGCGTCGGGTACTCCGGCAGGATGCCGACGCCGTCCGCGCCGTGGCAGGCCATGCAGGCCTGTCCGGCCGCCGGCATCGTGCCCACCGGCGTGCCGCCCGAGGTGACCGGCGCGGGACCCTCGAAATAGGCCGCGATGTCGGCCTTGTCCTGGTCCGACAGCGTGGCCGCGAGGCCGCGCATGGTGGGATGCCAGCGCGCCTTGGACTCGTACTCCGCGAGGGCGGCCATCATGTAGGCGGCGTGCTGGCCGCCGAGCCTCGGCACGGAGTAGTTCGGGTATGCGTTCTTGTGGTTCTCGATGCCGTGGCAGCCCATGCAGGTGTAGGCGAGCTTGCGTCCGCGCTCCGGGTCACCTTCGGCCTGGGCCGCCGCGGGAAGCAGGAAGGCGGCCGACAGGATGAGGGCCGACAGGCCGGTTGCCGCGATATTCGACGCCATGAACGAGCTCTCCGGTCGCAAGGGCGCCCGGGGCCGGGCGCAAGCGGTCGGCAATACTACGGTCACGTCCCGCAGAATTCCACCCGCGCGGCCGGCGCCGCCGTAGGTCACAGCGCCTCGGCGATGTCGGTCCTCAGGCCGTTGTCTTCCGGGCGGGTCGTGGGCGGATAGCGGCGCAGCAGGCGGCCGTCGCGGCCGACGAGGAACTTCTCGAAGTTCCACCCGATGTCGCCCGGAAACCCGTTGGCCGGGTCCGTGAGCCACGCGTACAGCGGATGCCGGCCAGGGCCATTCACTTCGAGCTTCTCGCTCATCGGGAAGGTGACCCCGTAGGTCGCCGAGCAGAACGACTGGATCTGCTCGGGCGTGCCCGGCTCCTGGCCGCCGAACTGGTTGCAGGGAAAGCCGACCACGGCGAAGCCCTCGGCCGCGAGTTCCTCGTGCAGCCGCTCGAGGCCTGCGTACTGCGGCGTCAGCCCGCAGCGGCTCGCGACGTTGATCGCCAGTACGACCTTGCCCGCGAGACCCCCGAGCAGGCCTGGCCTGCCGTCGAGGGAAGACAACTCGAAGTCGAAGAACCCGCTCATGACGCCTCCGTCCCTCCACCCGCTTGCGGGCGGGGCACCATGATGCATGATGTCGGTCCTCCCGCTCCACCCACGGCCGCGCCATGACCACCCTCGGCACCCCGCTCTCACCCGGCGCGACGCGCCTGATGCTCCTCGGCAGCGGCGAGCTCGGCAAGGAAGTGGCCATCGAGGCGCAGCGACTCGGCGTCGAGGTCATCGCGGTGGACCGTTACGCCAACGCGCCCGCCATGCAGGTGGCGCACCGCGCGTACGTGATCGACATGCTCGACCCGCAGGCGCTTCGCGCGCTCATCGAGCGTGAGCGCCCGGCGCTGGTCGTGCCGGAGATCGAGGCAATCGCGACCGCCGAACTCGTCAAGCTGGAGGCCGGGGGCCAGCGCGTGATCCCCACGGCGCGCGCCGCGCGCCTGACCATGGACCGCGAGGGCATCCGGCGCCTGGCTGCCGAGCAGCTCGGCCTGCCCACGTCGCCCTACCGCTTCGCCGACGACGAGGCCTCCTACCGCGAGGCGGTGCGCGCACTGGGGCTGCCCTGCGTCGTGAAGCCCGTGATGAGCTCGTCCGGCAAGGGCCAGAGCGTCGTGCGCAGCGAGGCCGACGTGGCGAAGGCCTGGGCCTACGCGCAGTCCGGCGGCCGCGCGGGCGCCGGCCGGGTCATCGTGGAGGGCTTCATCGCCTTCGACTACGAGATCACGCTGCTCACCGTGCGCCACGCGGGCGGCACGTCGTTCTGCGACCCCATCGGGCACCTGCAGGTGGACGGCGACTACCGCGAGTCCTGGCAGCCGCAGCCGATGAGCGCCGCGGCGCTCGCCGGGTCGCAGCGCATCGCCGCCGCCGTCACGGCGGAGCTCGGCGGCGCCGGACTCTTCGGCGTGGAGCTGTTCGTGCGGGGCGACGAGGTCTGGTTCAGCGAGGTCAGCCCGCGGCCGCACGACACAGGGCTCGTCACGCTCATCTCGCAGGACCTCAGCGAGTTCGCGCTGCACCTGCGCGCGATCCTCGGCCTGCCGATCCCCGCGATCCGCCGCCATGGGCCGGCCGCATCCTGCGCGGTCCTGCTCGAAGGCGATTCGTCGAACGTCAGCTTCGGCGGCCTCGAGGCGGCGCTCGTCGCGCCCGATACCGCGCTGCGCCTCTTCGGCAAGCCGGAGGTGCGGGGGAAGCGCCGCATGGGCGTCACGCTCGCGCTCGGCGCTGACGTGGACGAGGCCCGCGCGAAGGCGCGCAAGGCCGCAGCCGCCGTCGTCACTGGCTCCCGCCTCGGCTGAACCGCGCCGGCGGCCGGCCCGCCGGCGCGCCGTCGATCAGTCCGCCGAGGCTGGCGCGCGAACGGTGATGCCGCCGGAACCGGTGCTGATCCGCCCGCGGTGCGTGCCGGCGCCGATGACGAGCTTGGCCGAACCGCGGCCGTCGCGAGTCAGCACGCCGCCCGGCACATCGGCCTCGATGCTGCCGGAGCCCACGTCCATCGAGATGCGCATGTCCGGCCAGCCGCTGCCGGTGATGGACACGCCGCCGGAGCCCGTATCGACGTCGAGGTGCTCTAGACCGGAGAGGTCGCCCTCCGCGGTCACGCCGCCCGAGCCGGTATCGGCCTCGAGCCTGCGCACTTCGCTCAGGCCCTTCAGGGCAACGGCACCGGAGCCCGTGTCGGCATTCACCGAGCCGGCGAAGTCCGTGATCTCCACATTGCCGCTGCCGGTGTCCGCCTCGACCGACCCGCGGCCGCGCAGGACGCGCACGGCCCCGGAGCCCGTATCGGCGCTGATCCTGCACGCGCAGTCCACGATGCTGATCTCGCCGCTGCCGGTGTCGGCGTCCACATCGCCCTCGTGGCTCGCCACGGCGACGGCGCCGGCGCCGGTGTCCGCCTCGAGCGAACCCCGGCCGTCGCGCGAGGCGATGCTGCCGCGCGCGGTGTCGAGCGAGAGGTCCGCGTTCACGCCGTGCGCCTCGATCGGGCCGAGGCGGTTGTTGACCGACAGCCGCGCGGACCCGGGCACGCGGACCTTGAGATCCACCCGGACCTTCACCGCCTTGCGGGCATCGCTGCTGATCTGGCGGCGCTCGCCGAGGTAGTCCACGTAGGTGCGACCGAAGAACGACGGCTTCGGGGAGCGCTCGTCGTGGATGATCGGGAAGCGGTCCTCGGGCAGCAGCGCCTGGAACGTGGATTTCGCGCCCGCGTCCTCGCTGCGGAAATCCACGGCGCGCGCCAGCGTGGCGGCGGCGGCGTCCGAATCAGCCTCGGTGGTGATCGTTGCGGTCACGTGGAAGGCGCCGTCGGCGGCCGGCTCGAGCGTGACGCTGCCGATCAGGTTGTCCACCTGCAGGCGGGCGTCCGGCGCCGCCTTGAACTGCCAGGCGCGGGTGACGGTGGCCGTGGCGGCGTGGGCGTCGAATGCGATCAGCGCGGCGGCGCAGAGCAGCGGCGCGGCAAGGATGCGGATTGCGGTCATTTGGCGGTCCTCCTGGGCCCGGAGAGCCCGGGTCACGTGTTCTCGTCGCGGTAGCGGCGCAGGGAGATGGCGGCGCCGACCATGGCGGCCCCCACCAGCAGGCCGATGAACATGCCGGGCGATGCGATGAACTCCACGAGGCGCTCGACCATGGCGGTCGCGGTGCCCGGCAGGTTGGCGGAGTCGACCACGAGGCCCGGGGCGTCGCTCCCGTCGCCGCCGAGCGCCTTGAAGGGACCGAACACGCGCCAGGCGAGCAGCGAATCGATGTGCCGGGTGCCGATCACGATGCGCTCGACCAGCATGCCGGCCACCGGCGGCAGGACCGCCCACAGGAACGGTGACTTGGGTGCCCAGGCCGAGGCGAGCAGCAGGTAGGCGACGAGAGGCGAGTACCACAGGACGCTGATCACCACGATCAGGGCCGCGGTGGACACGCCGGCGAGCAGGGCCTGCGGGTTCCACATCATTCCGGCCGGATCGCCCGCCAGCGCGAGCTTGATCGAGCCGCCGGTGGCGACCACCAGCTGCGCGAGCAGCGTGGCGCAGAATGCGACCAGCGGGATGACGATCGCGGCCGTCGCGAACTTGGCCAGCACGGTCTCGGCGTCCGACAGCGGCAGCGACTTCCAGAACAGCACGCTGCGGTCGCGCCGGTCCGCGTAGAGCGCGTCGAGCGCATAGAAGAAGGCGATGGAGCCCAGCACGATGGACATCAGCACGCCGAGCATCGAGTACACGACGGCGACCAGCGCAGTGCGTTTTTCCGCCGGCAGCAGGGAGAGCATCGTGCCGCCCTCGCCTTGCTCGAGGCGCTCCATGGCGGCGTCCGCCTGGTCGCCGAACTCCTTCTCGATCTCGATGCGCAGCTTCTCGCGCTTCTCGGCGGGGAGCTCGCTGATCTTCTGCGAGGAGTCCACGTTGACGTCGCCGAGGTTGATGTTGCCGGTGACCGCCACGACCGCCAGCAGTGCGAGCACGACGGCAGGGGCGATCCAGATCGCGCGATGCTCCCAGAGCTCGCGGCGTATCAGCCAGACGAAACGGTTCATGACCGGGCTCCCTGGATGATGGCGACGAACAGGTCGGCGACCGACGGGACGCCGGTGTCGCCGAGGCCCGCGAGTGTCTCGCGGGGCACGTCGCGGAACAGCATCTGCGTGCGGCCTAGGCCCGCCCGCTCGGCGATGGGCTTGAGCGCCCGTGCCGCCTCGACCTTGTCCGGCCGCACGGCGAGCTGGACGTAGCGCTCCTGCAGGTCCTCCATCGCCGCGTCGAGGACGATCCTGCCGCGGTCGATGAACAGGAGGTCCGTGAGGATGTGCTCGATCTCCTCCACCTGGTGGGTCGTGACCACGATGGTGCGCTGGCCGTCGAAGTACTCCGACAGCAGCGTGTCGTAGAACTGCTTGCGCATCAGGAGGTCGAGGCCGAGCGTCGGCTCGTCGAGCACCAGCAGCTTCGCGTCCACCGCCATCACCAGCGACAGGTGCAGCTGGGTGATCATGCCCTTCGACAGCTCCTTGACGCGGCTGTCGCGCTTGATGTCCGTGCGGGACAGGAACTGCTCGCAGACCTCGCGGCGGAACCGCGGGTGCGTGGCGGCCATGAAATCCAGCAGCTGGCGCACGCGCATCCAGCGCGGCAGCACCGCGACGTCGGCGATGAAGCAGACGTCCTGCATCACGCGGTGCCGGTGCCTGTAGGGATCCTGGCCGAGGACGGAAAGCTCGCCCTCGAAGCGCGTCAGGCCGAGGATGGCCTTGAGCGCAGTGGTCTTGCCGGCGCCGTTCGGGCCGATCAGGCCCACGATGCGGCCCTCGGGCACCGAGAAAGATACGCCTTCGAGCGCGCGGGTCGAGCCGAAGCGCTTGGCGAGGCCGCGTGCCTCGATGAGGTTAGTCACCCTGGTTCTCCTCGTCTGCGATCCCTGCGCGGGTGGGGGCGAGCGTGGTCGGCTGGGCCGGCGGCGCGCTGGCGGCGGCCGCGAGCAGCTCGGACATGTCGAAGCCGAGGCGCTGGATGGTGGCGGCGACCTTCGGCCACTCTTCCTCGAGGAAGCGCTGGCGCTCGCCTTTCAGCAGGGCCCTGCGGGCGCCTTCGCTGACGTACATGCCGCGGCCCCGGCGCTTCTCGACCAGCTGCTCGTCCACGAGCTGCTGGTAGCCCTTGAGCACGGTAAGCGGGTTCAGGCGGTACTCGGCAGCGACGCTGCGAACCGAGGGGAGCGGGTCGCCGTCGGCGAGCGCGCCCTCCAGGATCATCGCCACGACCCGGTCCCGCAGCTGGCGGTAGATGGGCTGGCTTTCGTTCCAGTTGTCGGTTTCCATGGGCAGCGCCACGTGAGTTGGCCTAATACACCACT
>JALORP010000043.1 GCA_025458865.1 Steroidobacteraceae bacterium
GCGCTTGACGCCGACACCGGCGAGTACGCCTGGCACTACCAGACCACGCCGGGCGAGACCTGGGACTACAACTCGGCGATGGACATCACGCTCGCGACGCTCCCGGTCGACGGCAAGCCGCGGCCGGTGATCCTGCACGCGCCCAAGAACGGCTTTTTCTACGTGATCGACCGCGAGACCGGCAGGGTCCTGTCCGCCGAGAAGTTCGGCAAGGTCACCTGGGCCGAGCGCGTGGACCTCGAGACGGGCCGGCCGGTCGAGGCGCCCGGCGCGCGCTACGAGGACGGACCCGCGCTGATCTGGCCGTCCACCATGGGCGTGCACAACTGGCAGCCGATGTCCTACAACGCGCAGACCGGGCTCGTGTACATCCCGACGCTCGAGATGGCGAGCCTCTTCGACGACACCGGCGTGGACCCGAAGACCTTCCGCATGCAGAGCACGAAGCTTAACGTCGGGCTGGTGATGCCGGTCGGAGACGCGCCGCCCGATGCCGGCAAGAGCGCGCTGCTCGCCTGGGACCCGCGCGCGCAGAAGGCCGCGTGGGAGGTGCCGACGCCAGGGTTGTGGAACGGCGGCACCATGACCACCGCCGGCGGACTCGTGTTCCAGGGCCAGTCGGACGGTCGCTTCAATGCCTACGACGCGCAAACCGGCGAGCGGCTCTGGTCCTTCGACGCGCAGATGGGCATCACCGGCGCGCCGATCACGTACACGGCCGGCGGCAGGCAGTACGTCAGTATCGTCGCCGGCTGGGGCGGGTCCGCTCCCGCGTTCTTCGGCTCACTCGCTGCCCAGCACGGCTGGCAGGCGCGCGTGCACCCCCACCGGCTGCTCACCTTCGTGATCGACGGCAAGGCCAGCCTGCCGCCCACTCCGCCGCCGGTCATGGTGACACCGGTGGACGACCCCGACTTCGTCGTCGAAGACAGCAAAGCGCAGGCCGGCGGCGTGCTGTTCGCGCAGCGCTGCATCGTCTGCCACGGCCTCGGTGCGGTGGCGGCCGGCTATGCGCCCGACCTGCGCGCATCGCGCGTGCCGCTCGACGGCGCGGCCTTCACGCAGGTGGTGCAGCAGGGCAGCCTCGAGCTGCGCGGCATGCCGCGCTACGGCGAGCTCACGGCCGGGGAACTCGAGACGCTGCGGCACTACCTGAGGGCACGGGCAAGAGGCGCGCCGTAACGTCCGGCGCGTCAGCGCGGCTCGTACACGCGCCCGTCGACGTCGCGGAATCGCTGCGTGCTGATGCGGTTCGGCTCGGGCCGACGCAGCACCTTCTCGGCGCGCGCGTAGTCCACCAGCGCCTGGGCGTAGTCGAGGAAGGTGTCCTCTCGACGCTCGCCGCCGATCTGCGCGAGACTGGCGTAGCCGTCTCGCCCACCGGCGATGTAGTCGTTCGCGATCACGCGGAAGCTCCGGGACTCGTCGAGCGGCACCCAGGCCGTGCCGTCCCAGAACTCGATGTCGTGCAGCCGGCCCTGCTCGCGCGAACGCGTCAGGTCCACGTTCCAGCGCAGGCCCGCGGCGTAGGGGTATGCGCCGCTGTTCGCGCTGAGGTCGGCGAGGAAATAGTCGACCGCGTCCTCCAGGGTCGCACGCAGCTCGCGGCCGGTCATCTGCAGGCGCACCAGCTGGTTCTTGTACGGCAGCGCGAGGTAGGCGTCGCCGACCGTGAAGCCGCCCGCGGCGAGTCCGTTGCGCACGCCGCCTCCATTCTGCAGCGCCACGTCGGCGCCGCCGAAGCGCTGGCCCTGCGCCAGGAACGCATGCGCGACCAGCGACTGCACCTGGCCGCCCTGGAGGTCGGTGCTCGCAGCGCAGCCGGGCGCGCCGTCGCGGCTGCGGTCGTGGCTGCCCGGGACGCGGCGCAGGCACAGCCGTTCGGGCACCTCGGCGACCTGCTCGCCGGCGAAGCGGTCGATCTGGCCGCGATAGACATCGAGCACGCGCTGCGCCTGCGGATCGGGTGGGAACGCGCGCAGCGCCGGACTCGCGGCAATCGCCGCCTGCGCGCGCTCGAGCGCCGCGCCGGTGAGCGGCTCGCCGCCACGGCGCAGGTCGTCCCCCACGAGCAGCACCGGCCGGCCGCCGCAGCTCGTGACCCGGCCCTCGGCGTCGAAAGTCGCATCCAGCACCCCGATCGCCCAGGTGTACTGCCACGCCTGCGCCACGCAGACCCGCTCGCCGTCCCGGTTGCGGACCTCGGTCGGGTACGGCCCCGCGGGGCTCAGTCCGAAGGCCGAGAATTCTTCGCCGAGCAGCGTGTGCGAGTCGCCGCCGACGATGAGGTCCGCGCCGGTGAGAGAAGCGGCCAGCTCGAGATCGCGCCGATAGCCGATGTGAGTCAGCAGCACGATGATGTCCACGCCCTGCGCACGCAGGAGGTCCACCTGCGCCTGCGCGGTCTCGGCCTCGTCGAGGAAGCGCGTGCCGGGATCAGGGTTCGAGGAGGCCTTGGTCTTGCCGGCGATATCGATGCCGACGATGCCGATGCGCCGGCCGCCGCGCTCGAGCACGACCTGCGGCAGCAGGTAATCACGCTCTGCGAAGCGCGCGAGCGGAGAGTCCCCGACCTCGGGCACCACGTTCGCGCCGAGCGCGGGCATGCGGCAGTCCCAGGTGCGCTTGCTGAGGTAGTCGAGGAAGCGCTTGAGGCCCGCGTCCCCTGCGTCGAACTCGTGGTTGCCGACCGCGAAGGCGTCGAAGCAGACCTGGTTCATCAGGTCGGCGTCCGCCTCGCCGTTGAACAGCGTGAAGTACAGGTCGCCGGTGATCGCATCGCCCGCGTGCAGCCTGAGCACGTGGTCTGCGCCTTCGGCCAGCTCGCGGAAGGCCGTCACCAGCTGCGGGAAGCCGCCGAAGCTGACCTGCGTCGGCTCGCCGTCGAGCAGCAGCTGGCCGCCCGCGTCCGGCGCGACCCGCGAGTGGTGGTCATTGACGTGCAGGATGCGCAGGGTGAACGGCACCGCGGCGGGCTCCGACGTGCGCAGCGCCTGTGGCTGGCACCCGACGAGCAGCGCGCAGCAGGCCGCGATCGAGGACAGGCGGACGCGAGCGGGGCTCACGCGCCGGAACGAAAGGTGACTGGCCATGTCCCACGATTCTGACCGATTCCGCGCAATGACACGAGGGAGGAATGCATGACGATGAGCATCAGCCGGCGCAACTTCATCGCGGCAGGCACCGGGGCCACGCTCATTGGCGCCGCAGCCATCGGCGCCCCGGCCGATGCGAAAGCACCCGTGGATCCTCCGCGGGGCACCCGCGTGCTGATGCGCGGCGCACGGGTCCTGACCCAGGACCCTGCCATCGGCGACTTCCCGGTGGGCGACGTGCTCATCGAGGGCGAGCGGATCGCCGCCGTGGGTGCATCGCTCGAGGCCGGCGAGGGCACGACCGTGGTGGACGCACGGGGCATGATCGTGATCCCCGGGTTCGTGGACACCCACCGTCACCTGTGGCAGGGCGTGCTGCGTCACGCCCTGCCGGACGGCACGCTCGAGCAGTACTTCCAGCGCATCATCGGCGAGGTGCGACCGCGCCTCGAGCCCGAGGACGTCTACATCGGCAACCTGCTGTCGGCGCTCGGCGCGCTGCACGCCGGCGTCACCACCGTGCTCGACTGGTCGCACGCCGGCAACTCGCCCGCCCACAGCGATGCCGCCCTCGAGGGGCTGCGCGAGTCCGGCATCCGCGCCATCTACGCCTTCGGCACGGGACATCGGGGCCCGGCCCACGCCTGGCCGAAGGACCTGCTGCGCCTGCGGCGCGAGCAGATTCCCGCCGATGACGGGCTGGTCACGCTGGCGCTCGCGGCCGGCCTCGACCCCGCCGACTGGGCGCTCGCGCGCGAAGCGGCGGTACCCATCACCTCGCACGTCAATGGCACGGGCACGCTGCTGCCGCTCGCGGAACACATGGGCCCCGACAATACCTACATTCACTGCTGCAGACTCACGCCGGAGGAATGGCGCCTGATCGCCGACACGGGCGGCGGCGTGTCCATCGCGGGTCCGGTGGAGATGCAGATGGGCCATGGCGTGCCGCCCTTCCAGGCGGCGCTCGATCACCGTGTGCCCCTCGGCCTCGGCAACGACGTGGAGACCAGCGTGTCGGGCGAGTTCTTCGGCCAGATGCGCATGGCGCTGGCGCTGCAGCGCATGCTCCTGCACGAGCGCGCGCGGCGCGGCGAGCGAGACCTCCCGCCGCTCATGACCGTGCGCGAGGTGCTTTCCATCGCCACGCTGGGCGGCGCGCGGGTCAACCACCTCGCCGGCCGCACCGGCTCGCTCACGCCCGGCAAGCAGGCCGACCTGGTGGTGCTCGACCCCGGCACGATCAACGTGCTGCCGCTCAACGATCCCCGCGGCGCGGTGGTCCAGTCCATGGACACGGCGAACGTGCGCCACGTGTTCGTGGCCGGACGCGCCCGCAAGTGGAATGGCCGGCTTGTGAAAGTGGACGAGGCCCGCCTGCGGCGCCTGGCGGAGTCATCGCGCGACAGGCTGCTCGCAGCTCGCGAGGCGGGGACGCCCGCTACCTGAACTGATGCGGCAGGAAGGCCGGCGAGGCGCGGTGGCCGGCAGCCCTGCGGGCCCTCTCAGAAGGTGATTACGCGCGCGCTCTCCCGGGCCGCGGCCGCGTGGAACTGGTCCATGCCGCCCATCGTGACGCGCGGGTCGAGGGCCGCCTCGCCGATGTGGCGCACCTCCGCGCAGGGCTTGCAGGCGATCACCGTCGCGTTCGGGTGGGAGACCACCTCTTCATAGCGCTGCGGCGGACCGACGGGGACGATCTTCGCCGCCGTTCCCCGCGTCGCCATGTGCACCGCGTCGTGGAACAGCATCAGCGTCACGGAGTCGCCGGCCGCCAGCGCGGTCGAGGCGAAGATGAAGGGCAGCTGTGCCCGGGTCGGGTCGGTCGGCCCCCAGGTCGAAGAAATGGCGAAATGCATGAGCGTCGTCCTCGCAGGCGTGGATGGACCGCGATGATACCGGTCAGCGCGCTCCCGGGAGCTACCGTCCCGCGGCGCGGGCCTGGTCCACCCGGAAACGGATCGAGGGCAGCTGCTCCGCGGGAATGACGCCGACGCCGGCATCGAGCGTCAGCTGCTCGCCGGGCTCGAGCGCCCGGCGCAGCCGCAGGGCGTTACCCTGCTGCAGGATGCGGCCGGAGGCATCCACCCGCACGGGCGTGACGGCGATGTCCGCGAGCGGGATGGGCGCGCGGTTCTGGACCCTGAGCAGCACGCGGCCCTGCGCGTCCACGCCCGCCGCCGTCGCGACGTACTGGGCCGGGTTGCGGCCGACGTCGATCGCGGCGAACTCGCCCGCCGCGCGCTGGCCGATCTCGCTCTGCGAGCCGGCCGCTGCGCGGTAGTACTCGAGCGCGCGGTCCGGGTTGCCCGCGTCCCTGGCGAGGGTGCCGAGGTAGTACATGGCCGGCGCGGTGGGCAGCCGCTCCACGCTCTGCTTGAGCCAGCCCTCGGCCTTCGCCCGCTCGCCCGTCTCCAAATACGCAATGCCGCCGCCGAGATAGGCACCGAAGTAGCCCGGATCGAGGCTCACGGCCTTCTCGTAGTAGGGCAGCGCCTGCGCCGGTTTCTTCTCGGCCATCGCGAGGTCGCCGAGCAGCTGCTGGAAGCGGCCCTCGCGCGGCACGGCCGCGGCGGCCGACTGGCCGAGCCGCCGGGCGGTCGCGAAGTCCTTCTTCCTCGCCGCGACGATTGCCTGGTCATACTGGTCGTAGGCCGGCTGGATCGCCTTCAGCGGCGCAATCCGCTGCGCGTAGCGCTCTGCGCCGAGTTCGCCACCCGCGGCGAGCGCGGCGGCCGTCGCGCGGTTGCGCGCCACGCGCTCTTCCGACGGCGGGTGCGAGGCGAACAGCCCCTCGAGCCAGCTCAGCGATCCGCCATCCTGCTGCGAGAGCTTCAGGAATTTTTCCTGCAGCGTCACCGCCGCCGCCGGGTCGTAGCCGACGCGCTCGAGATAGCGCATGCCGTAGAGGTCGCTCTCGAGTTCCGCCTCGCGGCCGTAGCGCATGGAAATCATCTGGGCGCCGACGCCGGCGCCCTGGACCATCAGGTTGCCGAGGTTAGGGTCCACGTCGCTCATGGCCACGCCGACGCTCGCCGCGACCATGCCGACCTGCAGCAGCGTGCCGCGCTCCTGTGCCTGGGCCCCGTGGCGCGCCGCGGCGTGGACGATTTCGTGGCCGAGCACGGCGGCGAGCTCGGCCTCGTTCTCGAGCGTGGTCAGCAGGCCGCGGTTGACCGCGATCTTGCCGCCCGGCAGCGCCCAGGCATTCGGCACCGAGCTGTTGAGCACCACGAACTCGTACGGGAGCGGCCGCTCCGCCACGGCGGCCAGCTTCTGGCCCACCTCGCTGACGTAGACGGTCAGCTCGGGCAACACCACGAAGTCGCCGCCCTGGCTCTGGCGGGTCGGCGCGTAGTGCTGCTGGCCGATCTGCACCTCCTGCGCTTCCGAGATGAATTGAAGTTCCTTCTTGCCGGTCACGGGGTTGACGCCGCAGGCCGTGAGCGCCGCGGCGAGCGCGAGCGTGACCATGAGTCTCGGGCGAAACATGTCGTCTCCTCCTCAGCGACCGAGCACGAAGACCTCGTCCGGAATCTTCGTCCCGAGCTCGGCCGAGGTCCAGCGGATGTCCACGCTCTTCACGCCGTCGTAGTAATGGCGCACGCGGCCGGGCTGCAGGAAGCCCGACTCGCCACCGACGCGGTAGAACTCCGAGTACAGCCGCTGGTGCCAGCCGCGCGGCGACTGCCATGCCGCCGAGCGGATGCTGTAGTCCTCATGGTCGATGCCGAACAGCGTGGTCTGGCCCGAGGGGTCGGTCACGCGGACGAAGAAGCACGGCCGGCCCTCGACCTGGTCGTCCGTGAGCCGCTCGAGCCTGAAGCCCTCCTCGAGGGCGAAGCGGATGGCGCTGAAGCCGAAGCCGGAGCCCTCGTCGCTCTGCGCGCGCGGGCCCGGCACCACGCCGTTCTGGTCGTAGGACCGCTCACCGTCGAAGGCGGTCTGGAATAGAACGTGGTCACCGACGAAAGCATCGAGGCGGAACTTGCCGCTGCCCGCGTGTGCCTTGGCGAGCTCGGTCGGATAGACCCGGTACATCTCGTAGCGATCGGCCGTGACGCAGGCCTCGGGGCGCCCTTCGCGGCAGAGCGTCGCGTGACCTCGCATGATGTTGCTGCCTGCATGCAGCCAGGCGTCGCCGCCGGCGGCGGCGTGCGCGCGCTCGACGATCTCGCGTGCCCCCAGACCCGGGGCGTCCTGCGCCGCGGCAACCGACGACAGGCAGCCGGACGAGGCGGCCAGCAGGGCGGTCAGGAAAAAAACTGGGCGCATCGGTGCGATCCATTGGCGAGGATCGCCTGATTCTACCCTCGCCAGGGCCGACGTCCTCCCGTGCTATACACTTCCATCGCGCGGTTGCGCCGCGCGCCGCACATGCGGGGAGACGAGTGGCCGCGGACCCGACGCTCAGGCCGCAAGCCGTGGAGAGGCGCCTCGCCGCGCGCCGGCCCGATCCTGCGCTCGATGCGCTCTTCGGCCCCGAGGCGCACCAGGAGCTTCGCCGCCTCGCCGCACAGGGCCGCCGTCGCCGCGGTGGGCTGCGGGTCCTGATCCTGGCCGGCATCATGGGCTCCACGCTCGGCCGGCGCCGCGCCGGCCGCGAGGACGTGCTCTGGTTCGACCCCGTCGAGATCGCGCTCGGCCGGCTGACCCACCTCGCGCTGCCGTCGAAGCGGCGGTTCGAGCCGCTCGGCGTGCTGCTCTACACCTACCTGCGGCTCAAGCTCTCGCTGCGCGCGGGCGGGTTCGACGCCGACTTCCATCCCTACGACTGGCGCAAGAGCGTGACCGACGCGGCCACGCTGCTGGCCACGCGCATCCGCAGCGAAGGCCGCCCGCAGGTCCACCTCGTGGCCCACAGCATGGGCGGACTCGTGGCGCGCGCGCTGCTCGCTCACCCCGAGTCGGCCGCGATCGGCCGCGTCGTGCAGCTCGGCACGCCCAACGGCGGGGCCTACGCCGCCCTGCAGGCGCTGCGCGGGACCTACCCGCTGGTGCGCCGCCTCGCGCGGCTCGACCTGCTGCACGGGCCCGAGGAGCTGGCCCGCAAGGTGTTCGTCACGTTGCCCGGCATCGCCGAACTGCTGCCGCTCGCGGCGGACTGCACCAGCTTCGACCCTCATTCAGCCAACCAGTGGCCCGCGGGCCCGAAGCCGTCGGCGGGCCTGCTGAAGGCGGCCCTGCGTGCGCGCCTCGCGCTGCCCGCACCCGACGGGCGCTTCGCCCTGATCGCCGGGGTCGGCCGCGAGACCATCACGGGCCTGCGCCTGCACGAGGGGCGGCTCGAGCTCCGCCGCGGACCCGAAGGCGACGGCACGGTGCCGCTCGCGCTCGCGCGCGTGCCGGGGCTCTCCACCTGGTACAGCGGCGCCGAGCACGGCCGCCTGCCCGGCGACGAGCAGGCGACCCGGGCGACGCTCGAGATCCTCGAGCGCGGCGCCACGGCGGAGCTGCCGGCGGAATGGTCCGGCGCGAGGCGACGCGCGCGATGGGAGCCCGACCTCGCGCCGGCCGTACCCGAGCCGAAGGTGTTCTGGGACGACCTCAGCTGGGACGAGCGGCGCGAGTTCCTGCACGAGTTCGACGCCGCCGACGAGCCGCCCGCCCTGATCAGCGACGCGGCCGCGGCGCCTGAGCCCGGCACAGCATCTCGCGCCCCGGAGAAGGGGCGTGCCTCGCGTCGGTTGGCCGGCGGGGGTGCGAAACCGGCAGCGGCCTTGCGCGCGCCGGCGCAGGCGGGGGATGCCCCCTCGCGGAGCAACCGGCGAAGCGCGACGCGAGGGGGCGCCCCCGCCGATCAGCCGGCGCGAGGCACCAAGGAGGCCCAGCGCGGACGCAAAGCAACTTCCCCGGCAACGATTCTCGCCTTCGCCACCGGCGACATCGCGAAGACGCGCGCCGAGGCCATCGTGCTCGGCCTGTTCGAGAACGTCGATCCGGCCGGCGCGGCGCTTGCCGTGGACGCGCGCCTCGGCGGCGCCATCCGCGACCTCACGCGCCGGCGGGCGCTCGCAACGCAGGCGGGCGGCGTGTTCATCCTGCCGGCGGCGGGGAGCAGGTTGCCGTCACGCCACGTCGTGTTCGCCGGCCTCGGCGACTTCTCGCGCTACGGCCCCGAGGTGCAGCGCCTCGCCGCGGCCAACGTCACGCGCACGCTCGCCATCGCGGGCATCCGCGACTGGGCGCTGGTGCCCTGGGGCACCGCGTCGGGCCTCGAGCCGGGCCCGGCCGCCGCGGCGCAGCTCAATGGAATTCTCGACGCGCTCGTCGGCCTGCGGCCGCGGGACCGTCCGCAGCGCGTCACCCTGGTGTCGCGCAGCGCCGTCCGTCTCGGCGAGGCCCGACATGCGATGGCCGCAGTGCTCTCGGAGTACCCGCGCGCCGGCCTGGTCCGCCTCGGCGCCCTGCCCGCGCGTGCCGCGAGGCGGGCGGCGGCAGCGCTGCCCGCGGTCACGCCGCAGTCCTACCTGTTCGTGCAGGAGGGCGGCGGGGAGCTGCGCGTGGCGCTGCTCGGCACGAGCGCCAAGGGCACGGCGCTTGCGGCGACGCGCCCCCTCGAGGCCCGCGAGCTGGAAAAGCACCTGGGCTCACTCGAGGAAGGCATCGGCATACGGTCGCTGGCCAGCTTCGGCGAACGCCTTGGTGAGCTGCTGCTGCCCGAGGCGACGCGCGAGGCGCTGCCGGCCGTGCGGCATGCGCCAATCGTCGTCGTGCACGACGCTCCCGCCGCACGCTGGCCCTGGGAGACGCTGCATGTCGGCGGCTGGTCTCCCGCCGCGGAGGCGGGACTGAGCCGCCGCTACGCCGCCGAGGGCATGTCGGTCGCCAAGTGGCGCGAGGAGCGGCGGCTCGACCGGACGCTCAGCGTGCTGCTGGTGGTCAATCCCACGGGCGATCTCGCCGGGGCCGAGGACGAAGGCGAACGGGTGCGCAGCCTGTTCGAAAGCCTGGCCGACGCCGAGCTCACCGTGCTCCAGCGCGGCGAGGCGACCCGCGCCCGGCTGCTCGAGGCTTTCCGGTCCGGCCGCTTCGACGCGATCCACTACGCCGGGCACGCCTACTTCGACTCCTCCGCACCCGCCTCGAGCGGCATCCTCTGCGCCGGAGGGCGCGTGCTCTCGGGCGCCGACCTGGCCTCGCTCGATGCAGTGCCGGCGCTCGTGTGCTTCAACGCCTGCGAGTCGGGCCGCGTCCGGCGCGGACCCCAGGTGAGCCGCTCGCTCGGCCGCAGCACGGGGTTCGCGGAGGCCTTCCTGCGTGGCGGCGTGGCGAGCTTCATCGGCACCTGGTGGCCGGTGTCGGACGACGCGGCCGCACGCTTCGCAGAGAGCCTTTACGGCGCGCTGCTGGAGGGCGGGACGGTCGGCGAGGCCGTGCGGGCAGCGCGCGGAGCGGTGCGCGCCTCGCGCTCCGGTGACTGGGCGAACTACCTGCACTACGGAAGCCACGACTTTGCGCTGAAGCAGGCACCGCGGAGCGCCGGCCGGCCCCCGGCTGCGCCCGGCAAGGCCGTCAAGCGCTCGGAATGAACTCGTCGTCGCCCTGCTGGACGCGCTCGAACTTGAGGAACTCGTAGTAACCGCAGCGCGAGCCGTGCGGATACTGGCGGCAGACCGTGGGCCGCGCTTCGTACACGCCGCAGCGGCGGGTCTTCGGGTCGAGGAAGCGGCACACCGAGGCGAACACGTCGTCCTTGCGGTGCCGGAGGATGCGCTCCTCCTTGCCGTCCGACGCGTAGCGGTAGGTGAATCTCTCGCGGGCGCGCTCGACCGGGATTTCGAAGTGCCGGGCGAGGCGCGCGATGTCGCGCTCCGTGACCCCGATCCGCGGGTAGGAACAGCAGTAGCCGGGACACTTCGAGCAGTCGTAGCGGGCTTTCATGGTCGCGAATGATACCGGGACCGGGCCGCCCGATCAGAGGAAGTAAGCCGCCGCGAACACGCCGAGCATCGTGAAGATCAGCGCGAGCTTGGCCAGCGTCCCGAACAAGAGCCCGATCCAGGTCGCGACGCCGGCGCGCGCGGCCTGCTCGACCTTGCCGTGGGAGACGAGCTCGCCCACGACCGCGCCCACGAACGGCCCAAGGATGAGTCCCGGCAGCCCGAGGAACAGGCCCATCACCGTGCCGATGGCGGCGCCGAGGATTGCGAGCCGGGTGGCGCCGACGCGCTTCGCGCCGAGCACGGTCGCGAGGAAGTCGATCGCGAAGGACACGACCACCATGAGGCCGAGGACGATGAGGGGCAGCGGTCCGACGCGCTGGAAGTCATCGGCCCAGGCCGCGAGGAGCAGCCCGCCGAAGACGAGCGGCACGCCGGGCAGCGCGGGCAGCACCGAGCCGGCAATTCCGAGCCCGACCATGATGACCGCGAGAATCCAGGTAATGGCTTCCATGTCGCCTCAGTGACCGCGTTTGGCCCTGCGCCGGGTGGCAAGGATGCCATCCCCGCGCGATGCGGTGTCGAAACCTGCGTGACGCAGGCGGCGCGCGACCTCCGCGGGCACGTCCCGTCCGCTGGTGAGGCGGTTCGGCGCGCCGACATAGTGAAAGAGGCGCCCGCCGGGCTGGAGCACGCGCGCCAGCTCCCCGTAAAACGCCTGTGAGTAGAGCTCGCCGGCAATGCCGAAACGCGGCGGGTCGTGCAGGATGGCATCGACGCTCGCGGCCGGAAGCGTGGCGACGCGCTCGGTTCCGTCCACCTGCTCGAGCGTCAGCGCGCCGCCGGGCCGGGGCGACCACGGGTTGAGGCTCCGAAGCCACAGCACGTCCGGGTTTTTCTCGAGGGACAGCACGGACGCCGCCCCACCCGCCAGGCACCACGCCGCGAAGTAGCCGAGGCCGCCGCAGGTATCGAGGATGGCCTTGCCGCGTGGCGCGACGAGGGCGACCTTCTCGCCGGCGTCATCCCAGGGCGAGACCTGGGCCGTCGGCAGCATCTTGATGCCGTCGATCTCGAACGTCGGCGGTCCCCATTCGGTCGGCACCAGCTTGATCAGCGCACCCGAGTAGCGCGAGACGGGCTCGAATCCGGCGCCCGTCCAGTGGTAGATCGTCCGGTCCCGGCAGGTCTCGAGGTAGGGATAGCGGCTACCCTGCCAGCGCCAGCCGGTCGCCTCCACCTCCACCACCGTGTTCGATCGCCGCAGATCGAGGGAACACTCGACCGCGCCGCCGCCGGCACGCGCGGCCGCGAGCAGCGCCTCGTGGACACCCAGCGTCAGCAGCGGACTCATGGGGAACATTCGCTGCGAGTTTGACGCGAACGGGGTCCGCTACAGCCGCCAGCCGCCGGAATGGCGACAAAATGCAGTTGAATGTCCCCCGTTTCGCCGGTCGCGAAGGACTGGAAGCGAATGTCCCCTATTTCCCCCGCGCCGGGGGCGTCTAGAATCGGCATACGGAGTTCCGCTTCCAAGAGGCCGGTCATGAGCAATTTCGAGCAGCAGACAGCCAAGTTCCGCAACCAGGCCGGTTTCATCGCCGCGCTGGACCAGAGCGGCGGCAGCACGCCGAAGGCCCTGAAACTCTACGGGATTCCGGAGGGCAACTGGTCCAACGACGCGGAGATGATGGACCTCATCCACGCGATGCGCAGCCGCATCATCACGAGCCCCTCGTTCGGCGGCAACCGCATCCTCGCGGCCATCCTGTTCGAGGCCACGATGGACCGCGACATAAAGGGCCGGCCCACGGCCGAGTACCTGTGGGAGGTCAAGAAAGTCGTCCCGATCCTCAAGGTGGACAAGGGTCTCGTCGACGAGGCGGACGGCGTGCAGCTCATGAAGGCCATGCCCGACCTCGACAAGCTGCTGGCGAAGGCCAAGGCCAAGGGCATCTTCGGCACCAAGATGCGCTCGGTGATCAAGCAGGCCAACCCGGCCGGCATCAAGGCCGTGGTGGACCAGCAGTTCACGGTCGGCCGGCAGATCATCGCCGCGGGGCTCGTGCCGATCATCGAGCCCGAAGTGGACATCAAGTGCCCGGACAAGGCGAAGGCCGAGGACCTGCTCAAGGCCGCGATCCTGAGCGAGCTGGACAAGCTGCCCGAGGGCCAGCTCGTGATGCTCAAGCTCACCCTGCCCGAGCAGGACAACCTCTACGCCGAGTGCATCAGGCACCCGCGCGTGCTCAAGGTCGTGGCGCTGTCCGGTGGGTACTCGCGCGACGAGGCCAACAAACGCCTCGCCCGCCAGCACGACATGGTCGCGAGCTTCTCGCGCGCGCTCACCGAGGGCCTGAGCGCGCAGCAGACCGACGCCGAGTTCGACGCCGCGCTGGATGCGGCGATCGAGAGCATCTACCAGGCTTCCAAGACCTGACACATCGGGGCGGGCCCGACAGGGTCCGCTCCCTCGTCGTTCCGGTACGCCGCTTCGCCGCCCCTGCCGCGGAGTGTTTGCAAAGCCCCTGCCAGGGGCGTAGCGTGTCCGCACGCCGGACAGCTGTCCCTTGGGGCCGCTGCCGGCAGACACGAAGAACGATTCCGGGCATGACGCCCGTTCATATCATCGAGGGGAATCAAAAGATGCGTATTGCAGCAACGCTGGCCGCGCTGGCGGCTTTCGGCTTTGCCACGTCCGCGCAGGCGGAGATCTGGAAGGACTACGCGCCGAGCAAGGCGGTGTGGAACCTGACCATGGTCACGGTCCAGCCGAACAAGATCGACGACTACCTGATGGGCCTGAAGAAGAGCTGGGTCGACGGCTGCGAGATCAGCAAGAAGCAAGGCGTGCTCGAGGACTGCTTCATCTACGTCGCGGAAAACAACGCCTCCGGGCCCTTCAACGTGTTGCTCGTGCAGAAGTACACGAGCGGCGCCATGCGCGAGCCCGACGAGGCCCGCTACAAGGCGTACATGCAGGAGTTCCGCAAGAAGCTCGCCGAGGATACGCAGGACAAGCTCGTGGAAGGCTACAACGAGTTCCGCACGTTTCACGGCGAGATGGATTTCCGCCGGGTCGAGTGGAAGTGACCTTCAGTTGAATCCGTGCTGCGAGGGGCGGCCAAAGCCGCCCCTCGCGCATTTCAGCGCCCGCTACCAGGTGTAGCGGACCCGGTAGGTCACCACCACCTCGCCGTCCTTCGGCACTCGGACCGGGAACTCGATGGTCCCGGCGTCCTTCTTCTCGTAAGCCATCGAGCTCGACAGCACCTTCCAGTTGTTCCAGCGGTAGAGGCTCTCGCGCACCAGCACCTCGACCGGCTCCGCCTTGTGGTTGCGGACCTTGATCTCGAAGGCCTCTTCCATCACGCGCCCGCGGCTGTCGATCGAGAAATCGGTCTGGCGCCGTTCGCCCACCACGTCGAAGGCCGTGCCGAGCTTGACGCGCACGTCCTCCTCCTTGGGCGTGTGGCCGATCGCGTCCTCGCCCACGAACTCCAGGCTTCCGTCCGCCGGATCGAGCTGCGAAACCCGCACGCGGCCGGCCGGGAGGGGCACGCCGAGGCCCGACTTCTGGTCGTTCCTGAACTCCAGCCAGACATCCACCTTGCGGTTCGACGCCGGCAGGAACTCCCGGTCGATGACAGGTCCACCGCCGTAGCCGAAGCCCTGCGCGCCGTAGTACACGAGCTTCTTGCGCGCCGGCACCCGCTTCGCGGCATCGAACAGCTCCAGCTGCTTGGTGGAGTTGTTCGGCAGCGTCGTGGGACGGCCGAGCGTGTACAGGTGGTACTCGAAGAACGCTTTTTCCTCGAAGCCCGCATCCGCCTCCATGGACATGGCCACCATCGCACCCTTCTGCCGCGGCATCGGCGCTGGCTGGGCGCGATTCACCTCGCCGGCCACCAGCTTGAGCTTCGCGTCCTCGTAGGATGCGCCCGACTGGTTGATGATGCTGACCCAGGCGCCGACGTCGAGGAAGCCGGAATTGGCGTCCGCGCCCGGCGTGAACAGGAGGTTGTAGTCGGCCCACCAGGTGATGCCGCCGGTCTGGTAGGCGACGCGCGCACGGTGCGTGCCGGCCTTCGCGGCGCTGACGTCCCACTCGAGGGTCGGGCGCGTGATGAGCCCGCCCGGCAGCTCGCCGACGCGGATGCCGTTCCACTGCCGAAGCGCGTGGATGCGCCCGTCGTCGCCGCGCAACACGAGGCCGTCCCAGGACGAGAGCAGGGAGCCGTTGATCACCGCCACGCCGTCACCCTGCGGCGTCTCGACAGTCACAGGCCGGTCCACGTAGCGCGACAGCAGCTTCTGCGTGCTCACCAGGTCGAACTGGAAGTTCTGCTCCAGCACGCGCGTGCCGGCTGGATCGGTCAGCGAGGTGAAGGCTACCGTCGTCGGGTCGATGAGGGCCGCGACGTCGGTGAACTTGAGCTGCGAGCGGCCCCGCGGGAGCTCGATGTCGCGGTCCACGCGCACCACGGCATAGCCCGGCAGCTGGCTCGCCGGCGGCGTGCCCTGGCCGGGCAGCGGCCGGTACCAGTCGGCCGGGACCGCGCCGGGCTGGGCCGAGCTGTAGACGGTCAAGCTGGTCTGCGGCTCGGCGGCGAGCGCGGGCAGCGCGAAGGCGATCCCGGCGAGGAGGGCGGCCGGTCGGCGGAAGGAAAGCATGGGCAATCTCCTCGTGGCGGATGCCACGTAGCATAGACGCAGACGGGCCTCGAGCGGTTCCGCTACCCGGCAGGCCACGCGGGGTGGAACGACTCTAAGATGGCGGATGGGGCCTGGTATCAGGGGGATGAAATGCAAGACCTCGACGGACCCGACGACGCAGCGCCGGCGTGGTGGCAGCAGCAGCGGGTGGCGCTCGGCGCCGCGGCGGCGATCGTCCTCCTGGCAGCCGCCTGCGCCTGGCTCGCGATCCGGCTCGACATCGCCGAAGACCGGCGCCTGCTGCTGGAGCGCCAGGCCGAGCAGGGCTTCCTTAGGCCTCCCTCGTCCAGCCGCACGGTGCGCGCGAACCTGGAGTCCCCCGCCACGGTCGCCCTGGGCGGCGGCGACCTGCCCGAGCGCGTCGAGCTGCGCATCGCCGCCCGCGGCAACCGGTTCAACGTGTTTCGCGTCGCCATCGCCCGTGACGACGGCACGGAGGTGATCCAGGTGGACCGCCTGCAGCGCGATACGAATGGGGAGCTGCGGCTCGCGCTCAACACGAGCCTGCTGCCGAAGGGCAGCTACTCGTTGCGCGTGGAGGGCTTTACCTGGCGGGGCGAGACCGTGCCCGCCGGGCGCATCGCGCTACGCCGGTGACGAAGCGCCCTCCCCGACCGGCCATTGCCGACCGGGAAGGGCGCGAGCCCTGCGAGCGAGCATCCCGCGGCCGCGGGACGAACGGCTTACTTGCTCTTCAGCGGGACCGGCTTCAACGGCTCATCGATGCCGGGCGAGGTCACGAAACCAAACGCGCGCTCGGGCAGGTAGAACGTGATCGAGTCGCCGCGCTTGACGCCCGCCCACTTGATTTCCTTGCCGTTCATGGTCAGCGTCGAGTCGGGAGCCGGCTGGACAGCGAGATCCATGACCTTGGTGCCGAAAACATTCTTGAAGCCGACGGTGATGACGTCCTTGTCCCGCCCGACGACCGTGCCGTCCATCCGCGCGTATCTCACGCCGTCCTTCACGACAACCTCTTCGCAGATCGCTGGCGCCATCGGGTAGCGATCGAGGATCTCGTCGCTGTAGCGAAGCTGGTAGCAGCTAGCGCTCTTCGGCGGCTCGTCCGCTGCCAGCGTCGCCATAGGGGCCATCAGCGCCAGCAGGCAGGCGCCCTTCACAAAGCTCTTCATGGAAATCTCCATAAGTACCCCTGCCATCGGGCCGGGGTACGAGGTGGGTGGGTGTGTCAAGTCATGACGAACACGAATGGGTGCCCGATCGCGCGTTCGGCCGGGCCACCGACCGCAGTGTAGGGGCGCACAGGACCGCCGCCCAGTCGTGGCAAGCCGCAAGGCGATCGACTCAGTTGTTGTTACTGGAGTTTCCTATAATGCCGCGCTCGCCGGCAGGCCGGCGCCCCTACCCTCGAGTCCTCCAGGAGTTTCCAGATGCGTATCGCCACCCTGATCGCCGCCGGGCTGCTCGCCTCGGTTGCGCTGCCCGCCAACGCCCAGGCGCCTGCCGCCGAGGGCACCCTCGCCGTGGCAACCGAGCCGGGCAGGGCGATCGCCGTAGCCACCGTCGAGGTCAGCGCAACTGTCAAGGCCATCGACAAGGCGACGCGGGACATCACGCTGGAGGACGCCAAGGGCAAGGCCTCGACCGTGACGGCCGGCCCGGAGGTCAGGAACTTCGACCAGATCGCCGTGGGCGACATCGTGACGGTCAACTACCTCGAGTCGCTCGAGCTGCAGCTGCTGAAGGGCCACCAGGCGCCGGTGCAGCGCCAGGACTCCGCGGGTGGCGGCGCGGCCGAGCTGGGCCAGAAGCCGGCCGCCGGCGTCGCTCGCGAAGTGCACGCCATCGGCAACGTGGTCGCCGTGGATGCCGCCACGCAGACCATCACGGTCGAGGGCCCGCAGCGCACGGTGGAGCTGAAGCTGCAGGATCCGGAGCAGTTCAAGCTCGTGGAAGTGGGCGACCAGGTCGAGGCGACCTATACGCAGGCCCTCGCCATCTCCGTCGAAGCGAAGAAGTAACCGCCTGATCCGGACGGACGATGGGGACGGGACCCATCGTCCGTCCAATCACCGTTACTGCCGAAGGGTGGCAATCGGCGGGTGATTCACGACGCTGCGGGCCGCGAAGGTGCCGGCGCCGCCGACCAGCGCCACGCCCAGCGCGAGACCGACGACCCACACGTCAGGGTCGAACTGGTAGTCGAGGTTGAACAGCTCGGTCGCGATGATCCAGCCGCCGACGGTCGCGCCGAAAGCCGCGAGCAGCCCCGCCAGCAGTCCCAACGCGACGAACTCCGCGGCCACGCCCTTCAGCACCACGCGCCGGCTCGCGCCGAGGGTGCGCAGCATCGCGCTCTCGTAGCGACGCTCGTCGCGCGTGGACTGGATGGCCGCGAGCAGCACCATCACGCCCGCGGCCAGCGTGAACACGAACACGTACTGCACCGCGAGCGACGCCCGGTCCATCACCTCGCGCACCTGCGTGAGGATGGCCTCGACATCGAACACCGACACGCTCGGGAACTGCCGCACGAGATCCGTCAGCAGCGGCTTCTGCTCCGGCGTGAGCCGCACGGCCGTGAGCCACGTGCCGACCATACCGTCGAGCGTGCCGGGCGAGAACACGAGGAAGAAGTTCGGCTGGAACGAGTCCCACTGGACCTCGCGGAAGCTCGAAACCTCCGCCTCCAGCGGCTCCCCCGCGACGTCGAAGGCGAGCTGGTCGCCCAGCTTGAGCCCCATCTCGTCACGGTAATCGCTCGCGACCGACACCAGCGCGCGCCCGCGGTCTGCCTCGCTCCACCAGCGCCCGCCGACGAGCTTGTTGCCGGGGCTGAGGGTCTCCGACCAAGTCAGGTTCTGCTCACGCTCGGCGAATCCGCGCGCCCGGTCGGAGGCCAGCGTCAGCTCCGACACGGGCCGGCCGTTGATGGACGTCAGCCGCGCGCGGATCATCGGGTACAGGTTCGGCTCGTCCATGCCGCGCTCCACGAAGAAGCGCTCGAAGTCCCCGGTTCCCGCGGCGGGAATGTTGATCAGGAAGTGATTCGGCGTGTCGGCCGGCAGGCTCCTCTGCCAGTCCTCGACGAGGTCGTTGCGCACGACCGCGAGCAGCAGCAGGACCATCAGGCCCAGGCCGAAAGCGACCACCTGCGCGATGCTCTCGGTGCCGCGGCGCGAGAGGTTCGCGAGGCCGTAGCGCCAGGAAATGCCCACGCCGCCGCGAAGCCGGCCCGCCGCGCGCACCAGCAGCCAGCCAGCGCCGTAGAGCACCGCGACCGTGACGGCGGTGCCGATGGCGACGTAGGCGACGAGGCGCGCATCCCGCACCAGCGCGAACAGCAGGGCGCACAGCCCGCCGAGCGCGAAAAGGTAGGCGGCCGCGTAGCGCAACGGCGGCGGCTCGAGGTTGCGGCGCAGCACCCGCGCCGGCGGCACGCGCTTGAGCTGCAGCAGCGGCGGCAGGGCGAAGCCCACCAGGATGATCGCCGCCGTGGCGAGGCCCAGCAGGGCCGGGGCCAGGGTCGGCGGCGGCAGCTCGCCCCGGATCAGCTCGCGCAGCAGCGCCGCGAGCCCCGCCTGCGCAAGGAAGCCAAGCGCCGCGCCCACTGCGGCCGCCAGCAGGGCCAGGAAGGTCAGCTCGAGCACCACGACGCGCAGGACGAAGCCCTGCGAGGCGCCCATGCACTTCATGAGCGCGACGTTGTCGAGGTGGCGGCGCACGTAGCGGCGCGCCGCCATGGCCACGGCCACCGCGGCGAGCAGCACCGTGATGAGGGCCGAGAGGTTGAGGAACCGCCCGGCCCGCTCCGCCGCGGCCTGGATCTGCGGGCTTTCCTCGGCGGCGTCGACGATGCGCTCGCCCTTCAGCTTGCGCGCCTCGAGCTCCGTCTTGAACGCGCGCACGTCCGCGGGACGACCCGCGAAGAGGATGGCGTGGGTCGCCCGGCTGCCCGGCTGCAGCAGCTGCGTGGACGGGATGTCCTCGATGTTCATCAGCAGCGACGCGGCGAGGTCCACGAAGGCCGAGCCCTGGTCGGGCCGGTAGTCGAGCACCTGCGTCACCCGGAACTGCGCAGCGCCGATGCTGACCGTGTCGCCGACGCGCACGCCGAGCCGCGCCATGAGGCGCGAATCGAGCCAGGCCTCGCCGCGGCCGGGAATCCCGCGCGTGACCCGGCCCGGGCCAAAAGGCTCGTCCGAGATGCGCACCGCGCCGCGCAGCGGGTAGCCCTCGCTGACCGCGCGGATCGCCGAGAGCGAGGAGTCATCCCCGAAGAAGACCACGCTCGGGAATGAGAGCGTGCGTGCGGTCGAAAGCCCCTGCGCCTGGGCGGCCTGGACGTACTCGGCGGAGGGTTCCTGGGTCGAGCGCAGGCGCAGGTCGGCGGCGATGACCTCCGCGGCCTGCTGTGCGACCGCCTGCCCGATGCGGTCGGTGAAAAACCCGACCGCGGTGAGCGCGGTGACCGCCACGACGAGCGACGCGAGCAGCACCGCGAGCTCGCCGGATCTCCAGTCGCGGGCGAGGGCCAGCAGCGCGAAGCGCAGGGAGCGCATGTCAGGCCACCAGCCGGCCGGCGTCGATCTCCACCATGCGGCCGCAGCGGGCCGCGAGCCCGCGGTCGTGGGTGACGAGCACCAGCGTCGTGCCGGTGGCGGCGTTCAGGTCGAACAGCAGCTGGGTGATGCGCTCCCCGGTCGCCGTGTCGAGGTTGCCGGTGGGCTCGTCGGCGAAGAGCACCGTCGGCTCGGTCACGAAGGCGCGCGCGATCGCGACGCGCTGCTGCTCACCGCCGGAGAGCTGGCGCGGATAGTGTCCAAGGCGTGAACCCAGCCCGACCTTCTCCAGCACCCCGCGGGCCGCGGCGCGCGCGTCCCGCCGGCCGGCAAGCTCGAGCGGCAGCATCACGTTCTCGAGGGCGGTGAGCGAGGGCACGAGGTGGAAGGACTGGAACACGAACCCGACGTGGCTCGCGCGCATCGCGGCGCGGCCGTCCTCGTCGAGCGCGGACAGCTCCTGCCCGTCGAGGAACACCTGGCCGGCGCTGGGCTCGTCCAGGCCGGCGAGGAGCGCGAGCAGGGTCGACTTGCCGGCGCCCGAGGCACCCACGATGGCGAGGGTCTCGCCGCCCGAGACCGCAAGGTCCACGCCGTCGAGGATGGTCAGCGTTCCCTCGGGACTGCTAACCTCCTTGCGCAACTTTCGTGCCTCGAGAACTGTCTTCCTGTCCATGCGAATCGCCCCGTGGCTCTCCTGTTGCCTGCTTCTGCTCGGCCTCGCCGCGACTCCGCCCGCGGCGGGTGCCCCGGCGGAGCGTCCCGCGATCCTCGTGCTCGGCGACTCGCTTTCGGCCGGCTATGGCCTCAAGGTCGAGCAGGGCTGGGTGTCGCTCCTGCAGCGCCGGCTGGCCGCGCAAGGGTACGGTTACCGCCTGGTCAACGCCAGCGTGTCGGGTGAGACCACCGGCGGCGGCCTGGCACGCCTTCCGCGCGCGCTCGAGCGACACCGCCCGGCGATCGTCGTCATCGCGCTCGGCGGCAACGACGGGCTGCGCGGCCTGCCGGTCGCCGAGCTGCGCGGCAATCTCGAATCCATGATCCGCCAGAGCCGCGCCGCCGGCGCCCGGGTCGTGCTCGCCGGCATGCGCATCCCGACAAACTATGGCCCGCAGTACACCGAAAAGTTCTTCGCCGTGTACGCCGAACTGGCCAGGGCCGAGCGCGTCGCGCTGGTGCCGTTCTTCCTCGAAGGCGTCGCGCTGCGCGACGACCTGTTCCAGGACGACGGCATCCACCCGAACGTCGAGGCCCAGCCCATCCTGCTGGCGAACCTCTGGCCCGTGCTCGAGCCGCTGCTCGAGCGATGATGTTCGTTTCGCGCAGAGCGCTGCGGCGGATGCGCCGGTGCCCACCGTTGTCGGCGAACAAGGGCCGGGTTATAACGACCACAGGCTCGTGTCGGGCATGAATTTTGCGGCGCAACAAAGACTTACAGAGCGCCGCGGAGGGGTGTCGTGGAAAAGATCTGGCTGAAGAACTACCCGGCCGGCGTGCCGGCGGAAATCAACCCCGAGGAGTATCCCTCCCTCAAGCACCTGTTCGAGGAAGCCTGCCGGCGCCATGCGGCCAAGCCGGCCTTCACGAACATGGACCGCACGCTGACCTACGCCGAGATGGACGAGCTGTCGCGCCGCTTCGGCGCCTGGCTGCAGAAGGAAGCGGGGCTCAAGAAGGGCGATCGCATCGCCATCATGATGCCGAACCTCCTGCAGTACCCGATCGCCATCATCGGCGCGCTGCGGGCGGGGCTGACAGTGGTCAACACCAACCCGCTGTACACGCCGCGCGAGGTCGAGCACCAGCTCAACGACTCCGGCGCGACCGTGATGCTGATCTACGAGAACGCCTGCGCGACGCTGCAGCAGGTGATCGCGAAGACCCCGGTCAGGAAGGTCATCGTCACCGGCGTCGGCGACCTCCTCGGCTTCCCGAAAGGCGCCCTCGTCAATTTCGTCCTGCGGCACGTCAAGAAGATGGTGCCGGCCTGGAGCCTGCCGGGCTCGGTGCGCTTCAACGACGTCATCTCGAAGGGCGCGTCGCTCACGCTCGACCCGGTGGAGGTCGGCCCCGAGGACATCGCCTTCCTGCAGTACACCGGCGGCACGACCGGCGTGGCCAAGGGCGCCGTGCTCACGCACCGCAACCTGGTCGCGAACACCATCCAGGTGGTCTCGTGGATGCCGGAGATCGAGAACCTCGACAACCCCGTCGTGATCACGGCGCTGCCGCTCTACCACATCTTCGCGCTGACCACGAACTGCCTGGTGTTCACCTACGTGGGCGGGCAGAACGTGCTCATCACCAACCCGCGCGACATGAAGGCCTTCGTCGAGGAACTCTCCAAGGTCAAGTTCACCTTCATCACCGGCGTGAACACGCTCTACAACGGCCTGCTCAATACGCCCGGCTTCGAAAGGCTGGATTTCAGCTCCCTGAAGGTGGCGATGGGCGGCGGCATGGCGGTGCAGGCGGCGGTGTCGGAGCGCTGGCGCAAGCTCACCGACCGCGACATCTGTCAGGGCTGGGGCCTCACGGAGACCTCGCCCGTCGCGACAGCCAACCGCTACGACGAGACGCGCTTCACCGGCGCCATCGGCTACCCGGTGCCCTCCACCGAGATCGGCATCTTCGATGACGACGGCAACCAGCTGCCGGTCGGCGCACAGGGCGAGATCTGCGTGCGGGGCCCGCAGGTGATGCGCGGCTACTGGAACCGCCCCGAGGAAACCGCCAAGGTGATCATGCCGAACGGCTTCCTGCGCACCGGCGACATCGGCCGAATGGACGAGATGGGCCTCGTCTACATCGAGGACCGCAAGAAGGACATGATCCTCGTGTCCGGCTTCAACGTGTACCCGAACGAGGTCGAGGGCGTGGTGGCGAACATGCCGGAGGTGCTCGAGGTCGCCGCGGTCGCACAGGACGACGACAAGTCGGGCGAGGTGGTGGCGCTTTTCGTGGTCAAGAAGGACCCAAGCCTCAGCGCGGAGCAGGTGATCGCCTTCTGCAAGAAGGAGCTCACCGGCTACAAGGTGCCGCGCGCCGTGTACTTCCGCGACGAGCTGCCGAAGACCAACGTCGGCAAGATCCTGCGCCGCGAGCTGCGCGACGAGCTCAGGAAGCAGGCCAAGGCGGCCGCCTGAGCCCCTCGGCGCGCCTCAGGCCAGGAGCCTGAGCGCCGTGAACACGGCCATGCCCGCCGCGATCGTGGCGACGAAGCTGCGCGTCGCCACGTAGACCGCGGCCGCGGCCAGCGCGCCCACCAGCCGGAAGTTGCCAGGGTCGAGGCGGACCTCGCCGCCCGCGATGGCGAGGTCGGGGACGACGATTGCCGCGAGCGCGCAGGCCGGCGCGTAGGCGAGCGCCTGATCCACGATGGCAGGCAACCGCACCCGCTCGCCGAGGAGCAGCAGACCGGCGCGCGTGACGAAAGTCGAGAGCGTCACGCCCGCGATGGCGAGCCACGTCCAGAGCTCGCTCACGCCGCGCCCTCCCCGATCCTGCGTCCCTGGAAACGCTCGGCGAAGAGCGCCGCGGTGACACCGCAGGCGATGGCGGCGAGGAGCCCGGTGCGAAGCGGCCAGCCGTGCGTTGCGAGCGCGACGACCGCCGCCACGGCCACGCCGGCGGCCGCCGCGCGGCGCAGGCAGAACGGGATGAGCAACGCCACCAGCGCGAGCGTGCCGGCGAGGCCCAGGCCCCACTCCAGCGGGATGCGCGCGGCCAGCAGGATGCCGGCGATCGAGGCCGCGTGCCACGCCGCCCAGTTCGCCATGGCGAGGCCGAGGAAGTAGCTGTCGCGCTGGGGCCAGTCGGGCACCTGCTGCTGCCGGCGCATGAAGATCACGAAGGTGATGTCGCCCGTCACGTAGCCGAGCCACAGGCGGCGCTGCCACGGCAGGTGGCCAAGCGGCTTGCGAAGCGCCGCGGCGTAGATCACGAAGCGCAGGTTCACCATCAGCGCCGTGAGGAAGATCACCCACACCGGCGAGCCGCCGACCAGCAGCGGCAGCGCGGCGAGCTGGGCCGAGCCGGCATAGGCGAAGGCCGACAGGCCCAGCGCCTGCCAGAGGGTGAGGCCCGACTGCACCATCGCAACGCCGGTGACGAGGCCCCAGGCGAACACGCCCGGCACGGCCGGCGCCATGTCGCGCAGGCCCTCGCGGAACGCGGCGGCGCGCAGCGGGTCGTCGGGCGGGGGCGGCGCGACGGCGCCCGGGGTCTGCGTCACGGACGAACTCGGGGCGGCGGGAGGCCGCGCATTATGATCGGAGCGGGACGGTACACGCGCATCGCGCCGGACCCGGACGCCGGTGGAGGAGATCCGGTTCCGAAGCCTCGTGCAGACCTCCGCCGGCGGTCACTCCTCCTCGGCCGGCGCCTTGCGCTTCTTCTTGGCGGCCCGGGCGCTCATCGCGCGCCCGGCGATCAGGTGCGCAGCCACGTCGTCGCCCGCCTCCGCCGCACGGCGGATCCCGTTCTCGATCATCCTCTCGGCGTGCTGCGGGCCGACCCAGTTCACGATGGTCACCCACTTGCCCTTCTCCAGGTCCTTGTAGTGCTGGAAGAAGTGCGCGATCTGCTCGGTGAG
>JALORP010000082.1 GCA_025458865.1 Steroidobacteraceae bacterium
GGTGGCGAGGGGGCCCCACAGCCGAGCGTAGAGCGGCGCGAGGCTCGGCGAGCGCCGCAGCGAGGCGAGGAGTGCCCCCCGCCGGATCCCGGTCGCGGCCCAGGCACGGCCGCCGGATCCCGCCCGCGCGCGAGGCACGTCCCGAATCCCCGTCGCTGCGCGAGCACTGGCGGCCGTGCTGCCAGGCTCAGCCCGAGACGTCGAACCGGATGCCCTGCGCCAGCGGCAGGTCGCTGCCCCAGTTGATCGTGTTGGTCTGCCGCCGCATGTAGGCCTTCCAGACGTCCGAGCCCGACTCGCGGCCGCCGCCGGTGTCCTTCTCGCCGCCGAAGGCGCCGCCGATTTCGGCGCCCGAGGTGCCGATGTTGACGTTCGCGATGCCGCAGTCGCTGCCGGCGGCGGAGAGGAACCGCTCGGCGTGCTGAAGCCGATCGGTGAAGATCGCGGACGAGAGTCCGTAGGCGCTGTCGTTCTGCATCGCGATCGCCTCCTCGAGCGTGTCGAAGGGGATCAGGTACAGGATCGGCGCGAAGGTCTCGTGCTGCACGACGGTCATGTCGTTGCGCGCGCGCAGGAGTGCAGGCTCGACGTAAAACCCAGGCCCTGGCAGCACGCGGCCACCGCGGAGCTTCTCGCAGCCGGCGTCGAGAGCCTGTGCGAGGGTCGCCTCGTAGCGTGCGACGGCGGCGGCGTCCACGAGCGGGCCCATGAGGATCGAGGGGTCGAGCGGGTCGCCGATGCGCACCTGCGCGTAGGCCGCGACGAGCCGCCGCTCGAGCTCCGCCTGGCGCGAGCGGTGGACAAGCAGCCGGCGCGTCGTGGTGCAGCGCTGCCCAGCGGTCCCGATGGCGCCGAAGAGCACCGAAGGCACGACCAGGTCGAGGTTCGCCGTCTCGTCCACGATGATCGCGTTGTTGCCGCCCAGCTCCAGCAGGCTCTTCCCGAGGCGCTGCGCGACGCGAACGGCGACCTGTCGTCCCACCTGGGTCGAACCGGTGAAACTCACCAGCGCGACCCGCCTGTCGTCCACGAACCGTTCCGCCAGCGCGTTGTCGGCAGTGATGAAAAGCTGGAACACGGGCGGCAGCCCGAGGTTGGCCAGCACGCCGGCGCAGAGACGGTGCACGGCCAGCGCGGTCAGGGGCGCCTTGGGCGAGGGCTTCCAGACGCAGCTGTCGCCGCAGACGGCGGCGAGGAACGCGTTCCACGCCCAGACGGCCACGGGGAAGTTGAACGCGGTCAGGATGCCGACTACGCCGAGCGGGTGCCACTGCTCGTACATGCGGTGCTGCGCCCGTTCCGAGTGCATGGTCAGGCCGTAGAGCATGCGCGACTGGCCGACGGCGAAGTCGGCGATGTCTATCATCTCCTGCACCTCGCCGTCGCCCTCGGCCTTGATCTTGCCCATCTCGAGCGTGACCAGCGTGCCGAGGTCGTTCTTGTGCGCGCGCAGCGCCTCGCCCATGAGTCGGACCGCCTCGCCGCGACGGGGCGCCGGCACCTGGCGCCACCCGCGGAATGCCTCGGCCGCGGAAGCGAGCACGCGCTCGAGCTCCGCCGGGCCGCCGGGCTGGACGCGCGCGATCACCGTCCCGGTCGAGGGGCTGACGGACTCGATCGGCGGAAGGGACGCGTCGGCGCACCAGCCACCGTCACCCGTCCAGGCACCGGGGTTGGTCTCTGCGAGGCCGAGGCGGGCGAGCAGGGCGGCGTTGTCCATGATCAGCGTCCCCCGGCCCGACGCTGCAGCGCGGCGCGGCCCTCGACCACGACGCGGCCCGAGACGGACTTGTCGGTCCCGAGCACGTACCAGCGGCCGAAGCGGTTGGCGAGGATATGCGGCAGGCGGAAATGCTCCTGGGCGACGAAGCCCCGATACGCGCCCGGGTCCGACAGCACCGTGTCCACGACGGCCGTGATGCCGGCGGCCGTCGTCACCTGGATGGCGGACCACAGCCGGCGCCCGATCTCCTGCGGGTAGATGCGGCTCACGTAGTTCTCCTCGCGCAGCTCGCCGCCCTGCCACCCGGTGACCGCGACGTAGATGATCACCACGTCCTGCAGCGTCTGGGGAACGGCGCTCTCGAGGATGCGCTTCAGCGTGTCCCGGTCCTCGTTGAGCTTGAGGTCGTTCATGAGCAGGCGCATGCGCTCGCAGTGTCCCGGGTAGCGCATGGTCTTGTAGTTCATCTGCTCGCAGCGTCCTGCCCAGGTCTCGGCGAGCGACCCGAGGCCGCCGGAGGTGTTGAAGGCCTCGTAGGGCTTGCCGTCGATCTCGATCTCCTCGAGCCCCTCGAGCGGCGCCACGTCGACGACGCGGCCGTCGTCCACGGCCAGGCAGGGGTTGCCGTATTCGTTGATGAGTCCCTCGGTGGACCAGGTCAGCGAGTACTTCAGGACGTTGTTCGGATGCTGCGGCAGCGCCCCCACGCGCAGCTTGGCCGAGCGCAGCCGGTCGAAGTGGCCCATCAGCTCATTCGCCGCGATGGAGACGAAACCCGGGGCGAGGCCGCATTGGGGCACGAAGGCGGTGGCGGCGCCGGACGCGATCTCCCGCACGCGGCGCGTGACTGCGACGTCCTCGGTCAGGTCGAAGTAATGGATGCCCGCGGTCCGCGCGGCCTCCGCCACGCCGACATTGCAGTAGTACGGGAGCGAGGAAATGACGGCGTCCACCGGGCGCTGGTCGAGCTGCGCGGCCAGCCCCCCCCGGTCGCGGGCATCCACCGCGAAGGCCGTGACGTCGGGCAGGCCATGGGCGGCCGCGACGGCGGCCGCCGCGGCGCCATCCACGTCCGCGAGGTCGACGCTGTAGTCGCCGGACTCCGCAAGCAGGCCCGAAATGAGTGCACCGATCTTGCCGGCGCCCAGGACGAGTACGCGATGCATGGATCCCCCCGGAGCCACGGCGGCCCCGGGCCGCGATGAAGGGCCGGCATTCTGCCAAGCGGAGACGGTATACACCACCGATCGCGCCACGTTTTGCGGTGCAGCGGAACGGTGTAGCATCGCCACGCATGAACACCGCACTGCCTCTGGAAACGTGGTCGCCGACGAGCTGGCAAAGCCGGCCGGCGGCCCAGCAGCCGCGCTACGCCGATCCGGCGAAGCTCGAGCGCGTTCTGGCCCAGCTCGGGGCGCTCCCGCCGATCGTCGTTTCCTGGGAAGTGGACGCGCTGCGCCGGCAGCTCGCCGAGGCGGAGGAGGGCAAGCGCTTCCTGCTGCAGGGCGGCGACTGCGCCGAGAGCTTCTCGGACTGCGAGTCCTCGCGCATCGCCAAGCAGCTCAAAATCCTGCTGCAGATGAGCCTCGTGCTGCTGCACGGCCTGAAGAAACCGGTCATACGCGTCGGGCGGATGGCCGGGCAGTACGCGAAGCCGCGGTCGGCGGACACCGAGACCCGCGACGGCATCACGCTGCCGTGCTACCGGGGCGACAACGTCAACCACGCGGGATTCACGCCGCTGGAGCGGGAGCCTGACCCGGAGCTCCTGCTGCGCGGCTACGAGCGCGCCGCGCTGACGCTCAACTTCGTCCGTGCGCTGGTGGATGGCGGTTTCGCCGACCTGCACCACCCGGAGTACTGGGACCTCAACTTCATGCAGCACGCGCCCTCGCGCGAGGCCTACCAGAAGATCGTCGACTCCATCTCCGACGCGCTGGATTTCTTCGAGGCGATCTCGGGCGGGCCGATCCACGAAACCTCGCAGGCGCGCTTCTACTCCAGCCACGAGGGGCTGCTGCTGCTCTACGAGCAGTCCCAGACGCGCTTCATCCCCCGCCGCAACCGCTGGTACAACCTGTCCACCCACTTCCCCTGGATCGGCATGCGCACCGCGGCGATCGACGGGGCGCACGTCGAGTACTTCCGCGGCATCTCGAACCCGGTAGCCGTGAAGGTCGGGGCCTCGATGGACGACGCCTGGCTGCAGGCGCTGGTCGAGACCCTGAATCCCGACAACGAGCCGGGCCGACTGACCCTCATCCACCGCCTCGGCGCGAAGGACATCGAGCGGGCGCTGCCGCGCATGGTCGAGGCCGTGCGCCGCACGGGCCGGCGCGTGCTCTGGGTGTGCGACCCCATGCACGGCAACACCGAGACGACCGCGAGCGGCATCAAGACGCGAAGGTTCGAGAACATCCTGAGCGAGGTGCAGGCGGCGTTTCGCGTCCATCACGAGATGGGCTCTGTGCTGGGAGGCGTGCACTGCGAGCTGACCGGCGACGACGTGACCGAGTGCACCGGCGGCGCGCGAGGGCTCGCCGACGTCGACCTCGCGCGCGCCTACCGCACCACCGTGGATCCGAGGCTCAACTACGAGCAGGCGCTCGAACTCGCCATGCTCATCGGGAGTCAGCGCCGGCCCTGAGCCCGGATGGCCTCGGCTGGATCCACCTCGCGCCACTGGCCGGGCCGAAGGTCCTCCAGCGTCCAGGGACCGACCGACCACCGCACCAGCCGCAGCGTCGGGAGACCGACGGCCGCCGTCATGCGCCGGACCTGCCGGTTGCGGCCCTCACGGAGCGTGATCCTGATCCAGGACGTGGGGATGTTCCGCCGGTAACGGATAGGCGGGTCACGCGGCCACAGGCCCGGCGGTTCGGCCATGTTTTCTGCCTGCGCGGGAAGCGTCGGGCCGTCCTTCAGTCGCAGCCCCCGGCGCAGCGGTTCCAACGCCCCCTCCGTCGGGAGGCCCTCAACCTGGGCCCAGTAGGTCTTGGGCCAGTGATGCCGCGGGTGCGCGATGCGCGCCTGGAGCCGCCCGTCGCTCGTCAGGACTACGAGCCCCTCGCTGTCCTGGTCCAGGCGACCGGCCGGGTAGACGCCCGGGAGCGGGATCCCGTCGGCGAGGGTGGGCCGGCCGGCGGGGTCGGTGAACTTGGTCAGGACCCCATAGGGCTTGTTGAAGATCAGGGTCGTCATGGAGCGGCGCCCGGCCTCTGGCGGACCTCCCGGTGCCGCGACCTTAGTTGAACTTGCGGCCCGGCGCGGTGCTGATATCCTGCCGCGTTGCAAAAAGACCGGCCAGCCTTGGGACCTTCCCGGATGCGCCACGGTCACCCGTTGCATACGATTTCGGACATCAGTTAAACCTCACAATACAGGTACTTAGAAGTGCCCACCCAGTCTGTGATCGCGTTGCCCGCCGGCACTAGCTTTTCGGCCCCGGTCGAAGCCGGCTGGGAGACGGTCCTGAGCGGACCGGCGATCGAGTTCGTGAACGAGCTCGCGCGCCGGTTCGGTCCCCGCGTCACCGAGTTGCTCCAGCGCCGCGAACAGCGGCAGGCCGAGATCGACGCCGGCACGCTGCCGGATTTCCTGCCGGGGACGCGCGGCGTCCGGGAATCGGAGTGGAAGATTGCGGGCATCCCGGCGGACCTGCTGGACCGGCGCGTCGAGATCACCGGCCCCACCGACCGCAAGATGGTGATCAACGCGCTCAATTCCGGCGCGAAGGTCTTCATGGCGGACTGCGAGGACTCGCTCTGCCCGAACTGGTTCAACGTCATCCAGGGACAGGTGAACCTGTATGACGCCGTGCGTCGCACCATCTCCTTCGCGAGCCCCGATGGCAAGCAGTATCGCCTGAACGAGCGGACCGCCGTCCTGCTCGTGCGGCCCCGCGGCTGGCATCTGTACGAGAAACACTGGCTGCTCGACGGCAGCCCCGTGCCGGGCGCCTTCGTGGACTTCGGGCTCTACCTCTTCCACAACGCGGCCGAGCTCAAGGCGCGCGGCACGGGACCATACTTCTACCTGCCCAAGCTCGAGAGCCACCTCGAGGCACGGCTGTGGAACGACGTCATCGCGTTCTCCGAGGAGCGCCTCGGCATCGCCCACGGCACGGTCAAGGCGACGGTCCTCATCGAGACCATCCTCGCCGCATTCGAGATGGACGAGATCCTGTGGGAGCTGCGCGACTACATCGTCGGGCTCAACTGCGGCCGCTGGGATTACATCTTCAGCTTCATCAAGAAGTTCAGCCACCGGCCCGACTTCGTGCTGCCCGACCGCGGGCAGGTGACGATGACGACGCACTTCCTCCGCTCGTACTCGCAGCTCGTGATCAAGACCTGCCACCGCCGCGGCGCCTTCGCGATGGGCGGCATGGCCGCGCAGATCCCGATCAAGGGCGACGCGGCCGCGAACGAGCAGGCCATAGGAAAGGTACGGGCGGACAAGGAACGCGAGGCTGGTGACGGCCACGACGGCACCTGGGTCGCGCACCCGGGCCTCGTGCCGGTCGCCATGGAGGTCTTCGACCGGCTGATGCCGGCGCCGAACAACCTGCACCGCCTGCGCGAGGACGTGAAGGCAGGCGCGGCGGACCTGCTCGCCGTGCCGAAGGGCGAGATCACCGAAGGCGGATTGCGAAACAACGTGGACGTCAGCATCCGCTACATGGCCGCGTGGCTGGGCGGCAACGGCTGCGTGCCCATCCACAACCTGATGGAGGACGCGGCGACCGCCGAGATTTCCCGCGCGCAGCTGTGGCAGTGGGTCCACCACGGCTCGAAGCTGGCCGACGGGCGCAGCGTCACGCTGGAGCTGGTGCGCGCCGTCACGCGCGAGGAACTCGACAAGATCCGCCGGGAGGTGGGTGATTCCGCCTTCGCGGCCGGGCACTACGAGCACGCCGCGCGCCTCGTGGACGAGCTGACCGCCAAGCCGCGCTTCGAGACCTTCCTCACCCTCACGGCCTATCGCGAAATCGAATGACCCCTCCCGGGCCCCGCTGCCGGGGCCTCCACCCCAAGGAAACCGCCATGACCCTGAAGACCGCCGAGCAGCTTCGCAAGGAATGGAACGACGATCCGCGCTGGAAGGGCGTCACCCGCGCCTACACCGCCGAGGACGTGGTGCGCCTGCGGGGCAGCCTCCACATCGAGCACACCCTCGCGCGCCTCGGCGCGGAGAAGCTGTGGAGGCTCGTCAACACGGAGCCGTACATCAACTGTCTCGGCGCCCTGACGGGTGGCCAGGCGATGCAGCAGGTCAAGGCCGGGATCAAGGCCATCTACCTGTCGGGCTGGCAGGTGGCCGCCGACAACAACAGCTACATGTCCATGTATCCGGACCAGTCGCTGTATCCGGTCAACTCGGTGCCGGCCGTGGTCGAGCGCATCAACAACGCCTTCAAGCGCGCCGACGAAATCCAGTGCGCGCGCGGCATCGGCCCCGGCAGCCCCGGCTACGTGGACTACTTCGCGCCCATCGTCGCGGACGCCGAGGCCGGCTTCGGCGGCGTGCTGAACGCCTTCGAGCTGATGAAGTCGATGATCGGCGCCGGCGCGGGCGGCGTGCACTTCGAGGACCAGCTCGCGTCCGTGAAGAAGTGCGGCCACATGGGCGGCAAGGTCCTGGTGCCATCGCAGGAGGCGGTGCAGAAGCTGGTCGCGGCGCGCCTCGCGGCCGACGTGATGGGCGTCCCGACAGTGATTCTCGCGCGCACCGACGCCGAGGCGGCCGACCTCCTGACGAGCGACGTGGACGAGAACGACAAGCCGTTCCTGACCGGCGAGCGCACGGCGGAAGGCTTCTACAAGACGAAGAAGGGCATCGGGCAGGCGATCTCCCGCGGACTGGCCTACGCGCCCTACGCCGACATGGTGTGGTGCGAGACGGGCACGCCGGACCTCGGGTTCGCGCGCCAGTTCGCCGAGGCGATCCGCAAGCAGTATCCGGGCAAGCTGCTCGCCTACAACTGCTCGCCGTCGTTCAACTGGAAGAAGAACCTCGACGATGCGACGATCGCGAAGTTCCAGCGGGAGCTGGGCGCGATGGGCTACAAGTACCAGTTCATCACGCTGGCCGGCATCCACTCCATGTGGTTCAACATGTTCGACCTCGCGCAGGCCTACGCGAAGGACGGCATGACGGCCTACGTCGAGAAGGTCCAGGAACCGGAGTTCGCGGCGCGCGACCGTGGCTACACCTTCGTGTCGCACCAGCAGGAAGTCGGCACGGGCTACTTCGACGACGTCACAACCGTCATCCAGGGCGGCCAGTCGTCGGTGACCGCGCTCAAGGGCTCGACCG
>JALORP010000103.1 GCA_025458865.1 Steroidobacteraceae bacterium
GTCAGGCTCAACGACCTGATCCGCGACGGCGACATCACCCAGGACGTGCAGATGCGCCCGGGCGATACGCTGATCATCCCGCAGGGCTGGTTCTGAGCCGATGAACCTGCCCGCCCTCGCCCGACGCTACGCAGCGGCAGGCTGGCGGCACCGCTGGAAGGCGCTGCTGCTGGCCTGGCTGATCTGCCTGCCGGGCTGGGTGTTGGTCTACTCCCTGCCGAGCCAGTACCAGTCCAACGCCCGCATCTACGCGGACCCCGAGGCCCTGCTCGGCACGCTGCTGCGCGGGCTCGCCGCCGACAGCACCCAGGCCAGCCAGATCGACATGCTGCAGAGGACGCTGCTCTCCCGCCCCAATCTCGAGCGGGTGATCGCGCGCACCGACCTCGACCTCCGCGTCCATGACGTCGCGAGCCGCGATGCGCTGATCGAGGGCCTCAGCCGCAGCATCAGGATCACGCCGCAGACGCGCCAGCTCTTCCGCATCGAGTACACCGACCACGACCCCAGGCTCGCCCACTCGGTGGTGCAGACAGTGGTGACGCTGTTCCTCGAGGCCGCCGCGAGCAGCGACCGCCAGCAGGTGCAGTCGGCCCGTGTCTTCCTCAACCAGCAGATCGCGAGCCACGAAACGCAGCTGCGCGAGGCCGAGATGCGGCGGGCCGACTTCATGGGCCGCTATTTCGAGATCCTGCCCTCGGCCGGCGGCGGGGCGAGCAAGCTCGAGCAGTCGCGCCAGAAGCTCACCGAGCTGCGCGGCAACCTCCAGGACGCCAATCTCCGCCGCGACGTGCTGCGCCAGCAGCTCGACGCCACGCCGGCCACCCTCGCCGAGCTGCAGGCCGCCGGCGGCGGCGGGGGCGGCGGCAACCCGCGGCTCGCCCAGGCAGAGCAGCAGCTGCGCGAGCTCCGCCTCCGCCTGACCGACCAGCACCCCGACGTGGTGATGCAGCGGGCGATCATCGCTGAGCTCCGCGCCAGTGGCGGCGGCGGGGGCGGCGGCACGGCCGCGCGGCCGCAGGCAGCCCCGCGCGGCGGCCTGCCCAACCCGCTCTACGAGCAGATCCGCCTCCGCCTCGTCGACCAGGACGGGCTGATCGCCTCTCTCGAACGCCAGATCCGCGACGAGACCGCCGAGAACGAGCGTCTCGATCGCCTCGCCCGCACGGCGCCGCAGGTCGCGGCCGAGCTCCAGAACATGGACCGCGACTACGACATCATCCTAAAGAACTACGAGACGCTGCTGCAGCGGCGCGAGGCGCTCGAGATCGCCGGCGCCGCGCGCAACGAGTCCGATCGGATGCGCATCGAGGTGATCGAGCCGCCGATCGTGCCCACCGTCGCGAGCGGGCCGAACCGGCTCATCTTCGCCGCCGGCGTGCTGGTGGCCGGGCTCGGCGCGGGGGCCGCCCTGGTGCTGCTGCTGATCCAGCTCGACCGCGGCTTCTACACGATCCATGACCTGCGCGGGCTCGGCCTGCCCGTGCTCGGCGGCGTCTCCTCCGCCGTGCCGCCACGCGGCCAGGCGGCCGGCGCGATCACCTTCGCAGGCGGGCTGGCGATGCTGCTGCTCGTCTTCGGCGCGATGCTGACGCGTGGCGAGACGCTGGTGGCGAAGATGCCGGGCCTGGTGGCGAGGTTCATCACATGAACGCAGGCCCACGCTCACGCGCCCACCTGGTCGAGCGTGCCGTCGAGGCGATGGGCGGGCAGACGCTGCCGCCGCCACCCGCTCCGCTGGCGCCACCGCCCGCCCCCCCGCCTTCAGGCGGCTTCACGCCACCCCCCCCGCCGCCGCCAGGCCCGCCGACGGGCGGGAGCAGTGGCGGTATGGGCGGTGGGGCGCCACAACCCGCCCCCGCTCCGGTCGGCCTCGAGCCGATCAGCGTCGAGACGCTCGGCGCCGCCGGCCTCGTCGTCGCGCCCAGCGGCACGGTGCGGTCACGGCTGTCGGAGGAGATCGCGGTGGTGCAGCACGCGGTGCTGCGCACGCTCAAGGCCACGCGCGCGACCGACGGGCGCTGCCCGCGCATCGTCATGGTCACCTCCGCGCGGCCTGGCGAAGGCAAGACCTTCATGTCACTCAACCTAGCCGCGAGCCTTGCCAACAGCGGCACGCGGTCCGTCGTGCTGGTGGATGTCGACGGCAAGATCGGCTCGATCAGCGAGCTGCTCGGCCATGCCCAGACGCCGGGGATCAGGATCCTCGCCGCCGAGCCCGCGCGCGCGCCGACCTCGATGCTGGTGCCGACGGCGATCAAGCGCCTGTCGCTGCTGACCTATGGGCCGCTGCCACCCTCGCTTCCGGGCATTCCGCCCGGCCAGCTGGTGACGGCGGCGCTCTTGCGGCTGGCCGCCGCCCTGCCCGACCACCTGATCGTGCTCGACACGCCGCCCTGCCTCTCGACGAGCGACCCGGGCGCCCTTGCACCGATCGCGGGACAGGTGCTGATGGTGGTCGAGGCGGAGAGAACCCAGAGAAGCGAGGTTGAGGCCGCGCTCGATATGGTAGATTCTTGTCCAACGCTGCAACTCGTCCTCAACCGTGCGGTGCTGACGGCCAATGACTTAGGATCGCGGCTGGGGCGCGCGTCGCCGGGGCATTCTATCTTACTGTTTTCCTCGGATTTCCTGCCCTCGCGCAGCTTGAGGCCCCGGCTGTGTCGGCACCCTCCGCCGCGCCCGGCGGCAGCGGGGCCGCGCCTGCGGGCGGCGGCTTCGCGGGCCCTCCCGGTGGCACGAGCCAGCCCTGGGGGCCCTTCGCCCCCGGCGTACCCGGCGCGCCGCTCTCTCCCGATTCGCGAGGGCGGGCGGGTGGATTCGGCCTTCCCTTCGGCGCCGTGCCCCCCCAGCCGGCCGGCCAGCCCACAC
>JALORP010000008.1 GCA_025458865.1 Steroidobacteraceae bacterium
CCTCGCGCGCCGGCGGGATCCGGCCGGGCCCCCACTTCGCTCGCTCGGGAAGAAAACTCGCTCGCTCCGGGGGGCCACTGGCCACCTCGCCGGCGCGCGTGTGAGGCAACGCCTGATTCGGCACTGCCCGATTCGAGCTCAGCGCTTCGCGCCGCAGCCGAGGTGGCGAGGGGGCCCCACAGCCGAGCGTAGAGCGGCGCGAGGCTCGGCGAGCGCCGCAGCGAGGCGAGGAGTGCCCCCCGCCGGATCCCGGCTGCGGCGCAGGCACCAGTTCCGGATCCCGCCCGCGCGCCAGGCACTGCCTGAGCCGCAATCAGGACTCGGCGCGGCTACTTCCGCCGCCAGCGCGTGCCGCCCGCGCCGTCCTCGAGGATGATTCCGGCCGCGGCGAGCTCGTCGCGGATGCGGTCCGACTCCGCCCACTGCTTAGCCCTGCGCGCCGCCGTGCGCGCCTCGATGCGCGCCTCCACGTCCGCGTCGGACAGCGTGGGCGCGCCCTCGGCCGCGCCCGAGGTGAGCTGCGACGGCGTGGCGAGCCAGCCCGCCGGGTCGTGCCGCAGCAGGCCCAGGATCGCGCCAAGCGCGCGCAGCTCGGCGCCGAGCAGGGCCGCGCGCGCGGCCTCGCCGCCGGCCTTGGCCGTGTTCAGCTCGCGGGCGAGCTGCTGCAGCACCGCGAGCGCCTCCGGCGTGTTGAAGTCGTCGTCCATCGCCGCGGCGAAGCGGCCGGTCCACTCCGTGCGTGGCGCCGCCCCGGCCGGCGCCACGTCGCGCAGCGCCAGGTACAGCCGCGACAGCGCCGCGTCGGCCTGCAGCAGGTTCTCCTCCGCGTAGTTCACCGGGCCGCGGTAGTGGCTCGCGAGCACGAAGGCGCGCAGCACCTCCGGTCGCAGCTTCGGCAGCACCTCGCGAACCGTGAAGAAGTTAGCGACTTCGACATCTTCTCGTCGTTCACGTTGAGGAAGCCGTTGTGCATCCAGACGTGCACGAACGGCGCGTCGCAGGCCGCGCAGGTCTGCGCGATCTCGTTCTCGTGGTGCGGGAACTTGAGGTCCATGCCGCCGCCGTGGATGTCGAAGTGCGTCCCGAGCAGCGCGGTCGACATCGCCGAGCACTCGATGTGCCAGCCCGGACGCCCGGCTCCCCAGGGCGAGTCCCAGGCCGGCTCGCCCGGCTTGGCGGCCTTCCACAGCACGAAGTCGAGGGGGTCGCGCTTGTGCTCGCCGATCTCGACGCGGGCGCCGGCCCGGAGGTCCGCGAGCCGCTTGCCCGACAGCCGCCCGTAGGGCGCGAACTTCGCCACCGCGTAGAGCACGTCGCCGTCGGCGACGTAGGCATAGCCCTTCTCCACCAGCGTCGCGATCATCCCGATGATCTGCGGCATGTACTCCGTCGCGCGCGGCTCGGCATCCGGCCGCGCGATGCCGAGGGAGTCGAAGTCCTCGTGCATCGCCGCGATGAAGCGCTCGGTCAGCGCGTCGATCGGCTCGCCGCGCTCCGCGGCGCGCTGGATGATCTTGTCGTCCACGTCGGTGATGTTGCGCACGTAGGTGACCCGGTAGCCGCTCGCGAGCAGCCAGCGGCGCACCACGTCGAAGACGATCTGCGAGCGGGCGTGGCCGACGTGGCAGTAGTCGTAGACGGTGATGCCGCAGACGTACATGCGCACGTGGCCGGGCTCGAGCGGCTCGAAGGGGACCTTGTCCCCGGTCATGGAATCGTGGATGCGCAGCATCAGGCCCTTCCCGTGGCGACTTCGGCGGCTTCGAGCCGCGAGCGGATGGTGTCGAGCGGCAGCGCCGCGAGCAAGGGGCCGAGCTCGGGCCCGTCGCAGCGCCCGGTCAGCGCCGCCCTGAGGGGCCGGTAGAGATCGGCGCCCCTGCGGCCCGTGCGCGCGCGGATCTCGCGAGCGAGCGCCGGCAGGTCGGGACCGGCGAGCTCGAGCGCGGCGCGCGCCGCGGCGAAGAAGCCCGGCCCGGCCTCGTGGAGCTGCGCTTCGGCGTCACCCGAAGGCGCCGGCAGGTCGCCGAACAGCACCGCCGCCCAGGGCGCGGCTTCCAGCGGGAACAGGACGTTGTGACGCAGCAGCCGCACGAGGGTCGCCCGCGCTCCGGCGCCGGGATCGGGCGGCAGCGCCGGGCCGAGCCAGTCCGCGCAGGCCGCCTCGTCCAGGTGCTTCACGGCCTCGCGCTGCCAGTGCAGGAGCTGCGACTCGTCGAAGTGCGCCGGCGCGCGGCCCACGCGATCGAGCGCGAAGTGCCCGGCGAGCGCCGCGGGCTCGACCCAGCCGTCCGGGGCGCCCGCATGGCCGAGCCGCAGCAGGTAGTTCGCGATCGCGCCCGGCAGGTAGCCGCGCTCGCGCAGCTCGCCGAGGCTCGCCGCGCCGCGGCGCTTGGAGAGCGGCGCGCCGTCGGCGCCGACGAGGAGCGGCAGGTGCCCGTAGGCAGGCGCCTCGAGGCCGAGCGCCTCGAGCAGCAGCCGCTGGCGCGGCGTGTTGGCGAGGTGGTCCTCGCCGCGCAGCACGTGGGTGACGCCCATGAGCGCGTCGTCGAGGGCGTTGCAGAAGAAGAACACCGGCACGCCGTCGGCGCGCCGCAGCACGAAGTCGCCGATGTCGTCGGTCGCGAACCGCTGCGGGCCGCGCACCAGGTCGTCGAACTCGAGCGACTGCCCGGGCGGCACCCGGAAACGCAGCACCGGCCGACGCCCGGCCGCCTCGTGGGCAGCGCGCCCTAAAGCGCCGAGTTCGCGGCAGGTGCCCGGATAGCGCGGCGGCTCGCCGCGGGCGAGCTGGGTGCGCCGGGCGACGGCAAGCGTCTCCTGGGAGCAATAGCAAGGATAGGCGTGCCCCTCGCGCTCGAGGCGGTCGTAGTGCTCCGCGTAGATGGCGCCGCGCTGCGACTGGCGGTAGGGGCCTGCCGCATCCTCCCGGCCAGGCCCCGCGTCCCAGTCGAGGCCGAGCCAGCGCAGGTCGGCGAGCTGGGCCTCGAGGAAAGCCTCCGAGCTGCGCTCCGAATCCGTGTCCTCGACGCGCAGCACGAAGCGACCGCCGGCGGCCCGCGCCAGCAGGAAGGCGAACAGCGCGGTCCGGGCGTTGCCGAGGTGCAGGCGGCCGGTCGGACTCGGCGCGAAGCGGGTGGTGAGCGCGCGTGACATGGGCCGCACAGTCTACGGCATGGCCGGCGGCGGCTCACGGCGGCGGTTGCGCTAGACTGTGGCGCATGAAGCGACTGATCTTCCTCCTCGCGCTGCTGCCCATTGCCGGCATGGCCGCCTCCGACCCGCTCGCCCCCCGGGTGCGCGTCGAAACGAGCGCGGGCGATTTCGTGATCCAGCTCGACACCGTGCGGGCGCCGCTCACGGCCCAGAACTTCCTGCGCTACGTGCGCGACGGTTTCTACGACGGGACGGTCTTCCACCGCGTCGTCGAGGGCTTCGTCGTGCAGGGAGGCGGCTTCGACCGCGCCTACGCGCTGAAGCCCACCGCGGGCCCCGTCCCCAACGAGTCGGGCAACGGCCTCTCGAACCGTCGCGGCTGGGTCGGGCTCGCGCGGGGCGACTCGCCGCACTCGGGCACCTCGCAGTTCTACGTCAACCTCATGGACAACGTTGGCCTGAACCCGCTGCCGACGCGCTGGGGCTACGCGGTCTTCGGCCAGGTGATCGAGGGCATGGAGGTCGTGGACCGGATCTCGCTGATGCCCACGGGCGCGGTCGGGCCTTTCGGCGCCGAGGCGCCGCTCACGCCGGTGGTGCTCCGGCGGGCGACGGTGATCGGCGAGGACACGGCGCCGCCCGCGCCCGAACCGCCGACGGAGCCGCAGGCGCCGGCCGTAGCGGAGTCCGAGGCCGGCGCGGAAGCCCCGCCCGGCGAACCGCCGACGGACGGCGCGCCGGAGCCCGCACCCCAGCCGTGACGGCGCTGTTCGCCTCCGACCTCCACCTCGAGCCGGGCCGGCCGGAAATCACGCGGCAGTTCCTGGAGTTCCTCGCCGGCCCCGTCCCCGAGGCGGCGGCGCTCTACCTGCTGGGCGACATTTTCGAGGCCTGGCTCGGCGACGACGTGCCGGACCCGCTCGGCGCGGAGGTGGCCAACGCGCTCTCCGCGGTGTCCGCGCGGGGCACCGCCGTCTACGTCATGCAGGGCAACCGCGACTTCCTGCTGGGCGACGGCTTCTGCGCCCGCGCGGGCGCCACGCTCCTGCCCGATCCGGTCATCGTCAGCCACGCCGGCGGGCGGGCGCTCGTCACGCACGGCGACGCGCTGTGCACGGCCGACGGCGCCTACCAGCGGCTGCGCTCGCTCGTGCGCGACCCGCGGGTTCAGCGCGCCTTCCTGTCCCTGCCCGCCGGCGCGCGCCGCGCGCTCGCCACCGAGGCCCGCGCGGGCAGCCGTGCCCACCTCGCCGAGGCGGGCCAGTACATCACCGACGTGGAGCCGTCGTCCGTCGAGGCGGTGCTGCGCGAGGCCGGCGTGGACGTGCTGCTGCACGGCCACACCCACAGGCCTGGAACCCACGCGCTCGCGGTGGACGGCCGGCGCTGCACGCGGATCGTGCTCGGCGACTGGCACGCCGGGGGCAGCTACCTGCGCTGGGACGCGCGCGGCTTCGAGCTCGTGACGCTCCCGCGCGGCTGAGCAAGACGAGGACCGTCCCCTCTGTCCTGCGCTACGCCGGCGGGCCGGAGTGGAACCGGAACTCGGTGTCCGGGCTCGTCGCGAGCCCGGCCTCGACGGCGGCGAGCGCCGCGAGGCGGGGCTCGATCTCGAGGCCGGCAGCGGCCGCGTAGTCGCGCGCGAGGTCGAGGTAGACCCGGAAGTGGCGCGACTCCGAAGCCTCGAGGCCGCGGTAGAAGGTAGCCAGCGGCTCGTCGAGCCGGGGCCACAGCCCCGCGAAGCGCTCGCAGGAGCGCGCCTCGATCAGCGCGCCGCAGAGCAGCAGGTCGAGCCGGCGCCCGGGCTCGCCGCTCGCCGTGGCGCGCCGCAATCCCTCGGCGTAGCGGCCGGGGCGCTGCCGAGCCACCGGCACGCCGAGCAGCTCCATGTGCCGCTGCACCTGCTCGAAATGCCTCAGCTCCTCGCGCGCGAGTCGCGACAGTTGCCGGGCCAGCATCATGTCGTCCGCATAGGCGAACATGAGCGCAAGCGCGCTCGAGGCGGCTTTCTTCTCGCAGTTGGCATGATCGACGAGGAGCGCGTCGCGGTGGGCGGCCGCGGCGTCGAACCACGCCGGCGGCGTCGGCGCCAGCAGCAGCTCGAGCGGGCTTGCCGCCTCGGACAGCCGGCGCGGCGCTGGAACCGGTGCGGGCCGTTCGAGGGCCTCGATCGCCTCCAGGAGCTTCGCGGCGGAACCGAAGCGATCGGCCGGGTCCTTGGCCAGGCAGCGGTGCAGCAGCGCCTCGAGGTGCCCGAGCTCCGCCGGGAGCCCCGGCAGCGGCGCGTGGGCGTGCTGCCAGATCACCTTCATCGGCGTGTCCGCCCCGTAGGGCTTACGGCCCGTCAGCATCTCGAAGAAGATCACCCCGAGGCTGTAGAGGTCGCTGCGCGCGTCCGTGTCGCGTCCGTGTCCCTGCTCAGGGCTCATGTAGTAGGGCGTGCCGAAGATCTCGCCGCCCATGGTGAGCCCGGCGTCGATGTCGAGCTGCTTGGCCATGCCGAAGTCGATGAGCGCGACGCTGCCGTCCTCGCGCAGCATCACGTTGCCCGGCTTCAGGTCGCGGTGCAGCACGCCGGCGTCGTGCAGGACGCGCAGCGCTTCCGCCATGTCGCGCAGCAGGTGCAGCGCCTCGGACGGCCCGAGGCCCCCGCGCATGCGCGCGCGAAGGTCCCCGCAGCGGAAGTACTCCATGGCGATGAACGCGTAGTCGTCGCTGGCCCCGAAGTCGAAGATGTGCGCGACCTTCGGGTGCCTGAGCGCGGAGGCGATCTGGTACTCGCGGAGGAAGCGGTCGAAGGTCTCGCCGCGGGCCCCGGCATCCGGCGCATAGCGCAGCACCTTGAGGACCACTTCCTCGCCGGTCGCAGCCTTGCGGCCCACGAAGACGCTCGCCATCGGGCTTTGCGCCAGCTTGCGGACGAAGTGGTAGCCGCGGATGACGTGCTCGCCGAAGCGCGAGCGGGAATCCCACTTCTCGTCCCGCCCCCCCTCCGCCAGCTCGATCGCCTGCCGGCGCGCGGCCTGGGCCGAGCGCAGCGCCTCGACGAGCCGCTGGTGCGCGATCCTGCGCTTCGACAGGCAGGCGTGCGCCCCGGCGGCCAGCGCTTCCGCCTCCGCATCGGCCGTGCGGGCGGACAGCAGGTACACCACCGGCGGGAAGCCGGGCCGCTGGCTGAGGTCCCTGAGCCATTCGAGGCCGGCGCCGGCGCCCGGGGTGTCGTCGAGCAGCACCACGTCGCAGGGCTGCGCGGGCATCACCTGCGGCGGGTCCTCGAAGCCGGCCGGATCGAACTCGCTCACCAGCGGGCCTTCGAAGCCCGTCGCGATGTGCTGCGCGAGGAGCTTCCTGTAGATCGGCTCGTCGTCGATGATCAGGACGCGCAGGCTCATGCGCCCGATTTTACATGTTGCATCCCGCGCCCGGTCTGTGACCGGGTGCGCAGCGCAGGGCGAGAAGCACGTCGCCGACGTTCGTGCCCGTCGCGCCCGTGTGCACGAGGTCGCCGGTCGCGTCGAGCAGGCGGCCGCTGTCGGCCCGCGCGAGGCAATCGGACGCATCGAGGCCGAGCGCGGCGGCGCGCGCCGCCGTCGCGCCATCCACCAGCGCTCCGGCGTCGTCGGTGTTGCCATCGGTACCGTCGGTGCCGGCCGCGAGCAGCAGGAGCGCCCCGTCGCCCTCCATGCGCAGGGCCGCCTCCAGCGCCAGGTGCTGGTTGCGCCCGCCCCGGCCGGGGCCGGGCGGCAGCCGAACCGTGGTCTCGCCTCCCGCGAGGTATAGCCGGTCGCCGCCGTCGCGCAGCGCGTCCACGGCCGCGGCCGCGGCCGCCGCGGCATCGCCGGCCAGGCGCTCCCGCGCCCGGACCACCCGGACGCCGGCGGCCCCGGCCGCCCGCTCGATCGCATCGAGCGCTTCCTCGAGCCGGCCCACGAGCGTCACCCGGCACGCGGCGTGCGCGGGTGCGGACCCGCCTGCGCGCCCGAGGAGATCCTGCAGCCAGCCCGGCAGGTCTCCCGGGAGCGCCTCCGCGGGCGCCGAGGCGAGCAGGCCCGAGCCGATCACGGCCGGGTCGTCGCCCGGCACGTCCGAGATCGCATAACCCTCGACGACCGCCCGCGCGAGTCGCTCAAGCAGTCGCCCGCCCTTCACCGCGGAGAGACGCCGGCGCAGCGCGTTGACCTCGGCGATGGACCGGCCGGAGGCGAGCGCCCAGGCATTGAAGCGGCGCAGGTCGTCGAGCGCCACGCCCGTGGCGGGCACCTCGAGCAGGCTCGAGGCGCCGCCCGAGACCAGGAGCAGCACCCGCGCCCCCGGCGGCACCGCCGCCGCGAAGCCGAGCGCCGCCGCTCCCGCCGCGAGGCTTCGCTCGTCCGGCACCGGGTGGCCGGCGGCGAGGCAGGTCACGCCGGGCCAGCCCTCGAGCTGGGGGTCGAAGTGCCCGCTGCGCGAGATCACCAGGGCCCGCCCGCCCCAGCCGGGCATTGCATCGAGCGCCCCGAGGGTCATCGCGGCGGCAGCCTTGCCGACGGCGAGAATCCAGGTATCGGGGTCCGCCGGCGAGGCGGACAGGGCCGCCCGCATGCGGGCGCGGCCGCCTACCGCGGCGAGGCCGCGGGCGAACAGGTCCAGCAGGAAGCGGCGCCGGGGATCCGCGTCGGGCATCGGGCGGGCGCCGGCGCCGCGGCCGGCGTCAGACGGCGCGGACGGGACGCCGGCCGTCGGGATCCTCGCGACGCAGCGCCTTGACCTCGTCGGCGCGCTCGCGCACCAGCCGGCCAAGGTACTCGTCGTTCACGTCGCCCGTGACGTACTCGCCCGAGAAGCAGGAGGTGTCGAATTCCTCGATGCGCGCGTTGTCGTGCCGGCAGGCGGCGACCAGGTCGCCGAGGTCCTGGTACACGAGCCAGTCCGCTCCGATGATGCGCGCGACCTCCTCGTCGCTGCGGCCGGCGGCCACCAGCTCCGCCGCGACCGGCATGTCGATGCCGTACACGTTCGGGAAGCGGACCGGCGGCGCCGCGGAGGCGAAGTACACCTTGCGCGCGCCGGCCTCGCGCGCGACCTCGATGATCTGCGCCGAGGTCGTGCCGCGCACGATCGAATCGTCCACGAGCAGGACGTTGCGGTTGCGGAACTCGAGGTCGATGGCGTTGAGCTTGCCGCGCACCGACTTCTGCCGCATCTCCTGCCCCGGCATGATGAAGGTGCGCCCGATGTAGCGGTTCTTGACGAAGCCCTCGCGGTACTTGACGCCCAGCGAGGCCGCGAGCTGCATCGCGCTGGTGCGGCTCGTGTCGGGAATCGGGATGACCACGTCGATGTCGTGTCCGGGGCGCAGGCGGCGGATCTTGTCCGCGAGGCGCTCGCCCATGCGCATGCGCGCCTTGTGCACGGAGATGTTGTCGATGATGGTGTCGGGGCGCGCGAAATAGACGTACTCGAAGATGCACGGCGTGTGCCGCGCGGCCGGTGCGCACTGGTGGCTGAACATCCGGCCCTGGCGGTCGATGAAAACGGCCTCGCCGGGGTTCACGTCGCGCACCAGGCGGAAATCGAGCATGTCGAGCGCGACGCTCTCGGAGGCCAGCATCCACTCCGAGCCGCGCGCGGACTCGCGCTTGCCGAGCACCAGCGGCCTGATCCCGTTCGGGTCGCGGAAGCCGACCACGCCATGGCCGACGATGAGCGTGACGACGGCGAAGCCGCCTCGGCAGCGCCTGAAGACGGCCTCGAGGGCGGTGAAGATGTCGTTGGGCGCGAGGTGCGCGGCCGTGTTCTTCTGCAGTTCGCTCGCGAGGACGTTCAGCAGCACCTCGGAGTCCGAGCTGGTGTTGAGGTGGCGGCGGTCGCCGCGCACGAGCGCGGTGGTGAGGTCGGCGACGTTCGTCAGGTTGCCGTTGTGGGCGAGGCCGATGCCGAAGGGCGAGTTCACGTAGAAAGGCTGCGCCTCGTCGGCGCTGTCGCAGCCGGCCGTCGGGTAGCGCACGTGCCCGATGCCCGCGTTGCCGGCGAGCTGCAGCATGTGGCGCTGGTGGAACACGTCGCGCACCAGGCCGGTGTCCTTGCGGACGAACAGCCCGTCGTCGAGCATGGTCATGATGCCGGCCGCATCCTGGCCGCGGTGCTGCAGGACCGTCAGGGCATCGTAGATGCGCTGGTTGACCGGGGACGTGCCGACGATTCCGACGATTCCGCACATGGCATCACCCGCGCAGCGATCCGACCCATGAACCGAGGAGCGGCTTCACGGCCGGCTCGGCGTAGCGCTCGATCCAGTTGGCCGCGTGCTCGGCGTAGACCATGAACTTCGAACTGCTCCACCAGTCCTCGCCCTGCATGTCGAGGCCGCGGCCCGCCAGCACGAAGACGCCGATGATCACCAGCGCCCTGACTAGGCCGAAGAGCGCGCCCATGAGGCGGTCCGTGGCGGCCAGCCCGCTCGAGCGCTGCAGCAGCCACGCCACGAAGCTGGCGAGGATGGACCCGGAAAAGACGATCGCGACCAGCAGGATGATGCGCCCGGCCCACTCGCGCAGCACCGGCGAGTCGAGCGCGCCCCCGAGGTAGGGGCCGAGAATGTGCGCGTAGTGCCAGGCCACCCACAGGCCGGCGAGCCACGCGAGCAGCAGGATCGCCTCGCGCAGGAAGCCACGGATGGCGCCGGCCGTCACCGAGAACAGCAGGATCGCGACGAAAAGGTAGTCGGCACCGTTCATGCGCAGGACACCCCGACGGCAGGCCGCGATTCTACCCGAACGCGGAAACGGGAACCGGTCGACCGCAAGCCCGGCATCAGGGATGCCGCGCCACGTTGCCCTTGAACCCGTCCTTGTCGAGGCGCGCGGCGAGCGCATCGGCGCGTGCCCGGTCCTGCTCCGGCCCGACGCGGACGCGGTGCAGCACCTTGCCCTCGGCACGGTACTCGACGATGAAGGCCGGATAGCCACGGCGTCGCAGGTCGGCCACGAGCTTGTCGGCCGCCCCGCGTGAGGAGAAGGCGCCCAGCTGCACGGCCCAGGCCGCGTTCGGATCCGGCGCGGGCGCGGCCGCTCGCGGCGCGGGCGGCGCGGGCGGCGGGGTGGCGCCAGGCGCGGTCGCGTCCGGTGCGGAGCGGGCCACCTCGGTCGGCGGAGACGACGCTGCGGGCGCCTCGGCGGGCGGCAGCCCCGTCGGCGCCGGCGGCACCGCTCCGGCCTCGGGTGCCGGACCCTGCGTGGGTGCGACCGGTTCGGGCACCAGCACGTCGTCGCGCGGGGGCGTGGGCGCGAGCTCGATTTCGAGGCTCTTCATGGCCGTCTCGCGCGACGCAGGCTCGGGCGGGGACTTGGGGCCGGTCAGGACCGCGGGCACGATGGCGACGACCGCGACCACGAGGATCACGGCGCCGACCAGACGTTCCTGGGTCGCTCTCTCCATCGAATCGTGAACCCCGGGGCACGCGAGGGCCCGCCAGCACGCCCTCGGAGGGCCGGCATTGTACCTCGCGGCCGCGGTCAGGTCGGCAGGTCGAGCCACTCCAGCGCGGCGCCGACCGTCAGGAAGGAGCCGAAGACCAGAATGCGGTCGCCGGGCCCGGACCGCGCGAGCGTCGTCGCGCAGCCGGCGGCCACCGACGGCGCCTGGACGACGGAGCGCCCGACCGCCGCCTCGAGCCGGCCCGCCAGTTCGGCCTCGGGCAGCGCCCGGGGGCCGTCGAGGCGCACCGCGCACCAGTCGTCCACCGCGCCTGCCAGGGCGGCGCCGATGCCCGCCACGTCCTTGTCGCCCAGGACGCCGCACACGGCGCGGGTCAGGCCGGCGACCGGCCGCGCCAGGAGGCCTTCCCTGAGGACCCGCGCCGCGTCGGGATTGTGGGCCACGTCGAGGACCCACTCCGGCTGGCCCTCCACGACCTGGAATCGCCCGGCCAGGCGCACCCGCTGCAGGCCGGTCCGTACCGCGTCGTCCGGCACCAGCAGCGCCGGCTCCGCAGCCTCCAGCACGGCGAGCGCCGTGGCGGCATTGCCGAGCTGCGCCGCGCCCGGGATGGCGGGCAGCGGCAGGTCCGAGCGGCGCGCGCGGGTCGAGACGTAATCCCAGCCGTCCGGACGCTCCACGAAGTCGAAGTCGGCCCCGAGGCGCCGCAGCCGCGCGCCGATGCGCGTGGCCGTCTCGCCGATCGAGTCCGGGGTCCGGCGGGAACCGTAGACGGCCACGCGCCCGGGCCTGAAGATCCCGGCTTTCTCGCGGCCGATGTGCTCGACGGTCGGGCCCAGCCAGTCCATGTGGTCGAGCCCGACCGACACAACCGCCGCCACGTCCGCATCCACCGCGTTGACGGCATCGAGGCGGCCGCCGAGCCCGACCTCGAGCACGGCGACGTCCACGCCCGCCCGCTCGAACGCGAGCAGCGCGGCCAGGGCGTTCCACTCGAAGAAGGTGAGGCTGGTCTCGCCGCGGGCGCGATCGATGCGGTCGAAGGCTTCCATCAGCGCCCCGTCCTCGACCTCCCCGCCGCCGATGCGGATGCGCTCGTTGTAGCGCCGCAGGTGGGGCGAGGTGAAGCAGCCCACGTCATAGCCGGCCGCGCGCAGAATCGCGTCGAGCATCGCGCAGACCGAGCCCTTGCCGTTGGTGCCGCCGACGGTGAGCACCTGCCGCGGACGCGCGGGCGCGAGCGCCGCGAGCACGGTCCTGACCCGGTCGAGGCCGAGGTCGATCGCCGATGGGTGCAGGCCCTGCTGCCAGTCCAGCCAGCCCTGCAGCGTGCTGAACCTCACTCCGCGGGCCGGTCCGCGGCGGCGGGGGATCGCCGCATCAGGATCGCGAGCAGCGACGCGATGCGATCGCGAAGGTCGCGGCGGTCCACGATCATGTCGATGGCGCCGTGCTCCAGGAGGAACTCGCTGCGCTGGAAGCCCTCGGGCAGCGTCTCCCGAACCGTCTGCTGGATGACCCGGGGGCCCGCGAAGCCGATCAGCGCCTTCGGCTCGGCGATGTTGACGTCGCCCAGCATGGCCAGGCTCGCCGACACGCCGCCGGTGGTCGGGTCCGTCAGCACCGAGATGAAGGGCAGCCGTTCGCGGGCGAGGGCCGCGAGCGCCGCGCTGGTCTTGGCCATCTGCAGCAGCGACAGGAGGCCCTCCTGCATGCGCGCGCCGCCGCTCGCCGAGAAACACACGAAGGGCAGCCGGTGGCGCAGGCAGTGGTCCACGCCGCGCACGAAGCGCTCGCCGACCACCGATCCCATCGAGCCGCCGAGGAAGCTGAACTCGAAGGCGGCCGCCACGATCCCCTCGCCCTTCAGCTTGCCGGCCATGACGATGAGCGCGTCGCCCTCGCCCGTGGCCTTCTGGGCGGCGTTCAGGCGGTCGCGGTACTTCTTGGAGTCGCGGAACTTGAGCGGGTCCTCGGGCATCACCGCGGCGCCCAGTTCCTCCACGTCCTCCGGGTCGAGGAAGCTCAGCAGGCGGTCGCGCGCGCCGACCCGCATGTGGTGCGAGCACTTCGGGCAAACCTGCAGGTTGCGCTCGACTTCCGGCCGGTACAGCACGGAATCGCAGGTCGGGCACTTCATCCAGAGGCCTTCCGGCACCGAGCGCGTGCGGCGCTCGGTCTTGATGCGCGACGGGATGATCTTCTCGAACCAGGTCATTGGCGGAGCCTGTTAACGCGGGGTCATGCGCCCGCGATCATAGCCCATGGCGCCGGTTCCGCCACCGGAACCCCGGCATCGGCGGGATAGGCCACCCCCGCGAGGTACAGGCCGCCCGCATCGGCCGTGTGCCCGGCCGCGCGGCGGTCACGCGATTCCAGCACCTCGCGCACCCACCCCGCGGGGCGGTCGCCGCGGCCCACCGCGATCAGCGTGCCGGCGATGTTGCGCACCATGTGGTGCAGGAAGGCATTGGCGGTCACGCGCAGCGCGATGCTCTCCCCCCGCCGCGAAACCTCGATGCGCTCGATCCGCCGGAGCGGCGTCCGCGACTGGCACTCCGCCGCGCGGAAGGCCGAGAAGTCATGCTCGCCAACCAGCGCCTGTGCCGCCGCGTGCATCGCAACCTCGTCGAGCGGCTCGTGCACCCAGCACACGCGCCGTCGCAGGAGCGCCGGGCGGGACAGCCGGTTGTGGATCAGGTAGCGGTAGCTGCGGGACAGCGCCGCATAGCGCGCGTGGAAGCCGGGATCCACGGGCGAGGCCCACAGGATCGCGATGTCGCGGGGGAGCCTGGTGTTGGCGCCGAGAACCCAGCTGCGCGGGCTGCGTTCGGCGGACGTGTCGAAGTGGGCGACCTGCGCGAGGGCGTGCACGCCGGCATCGGTGCGGCCCGCGCAGGTCGCCTCGACCGGGTGATCGGCCACGAAGGCCAGCGCCCGCTCCACCTCGCCCTGCACGCTCGGCGCGCACGACTGGCGCTGCCAGCCCCGATAGCGGCTGCCGTCATACTCGATGCCGACGGCGATGCGCACGCCCTCCTCCCGCGGCTCGCGAACTGCGCCGCCGCGCGGCGCGCGTCAGGCGCCGGGCAGGCCGTCGATCAGGCGCTGCGCCTCCTGGCGCTGCGAGACGCTGCCTTCCTTGAGCACCTCCTCGAGGATGCTGCGCGCGCCGTCCGGGTCGCCCATGTCCACGTACGCGCGGGCGAGGTCCAGCTTGGTCCCCACCTCGCTCATCGTGACCGGCTCGAGCTCGGACATGCCGGGCAACTCGTCGAACGGCATGCGCTCGGTCACGGACCGGTCGTCCGCGCGCGGGGGGAAGTCCGCGCCGACGTCCAGGTCCACGCCGGGTTCGTCGAGGGCAGCGGCCCGGCTCGACGGTGCCTCGGCGAGGTCGCCGAGGTCGAAGTCCATTCCGTCCGCGAGCGCCGGCAGCAGCTCCGTGTTCTGCGAGCTGGCCTCGCTGAGCTCCGGCAATTCCGCGGTGCCCAGGTCGAGGCCATCCCCGCCGCGCAGGCCTTCGCCCGCGCCGGCGACGAGGGTCACGTCGTCTTCGTCCGGGATCTCGGGCAGCGAGCCGAACTCCGCGAGATCGATGCCGAGGTCGTCCATCGCCATCTCGGCCGTCGAATCGCCCGAGGGCTGCACGAGGGTCTCGCCGGCGCGCTCGATCTTGGAGCGCAGCGTGTCGTCCTGGCCGAGGTCGAGGCGCGTGGCCTCGATCGTCGGCGCGTCGCTCGACAGGATCTCCACGGTCGGGACCTCGGCCGTGCCGTCGGCGCGCGGCATCTCGGCCGTCGGCATCTCCGTGTCGCTCAGGTCGAAGTCGATCGCCTCGTTCTCGCCGGTCTCGGCGCCGCCGCTCATGCCGGCGAGCGCCTGGCCCAGGTCGAGGTCCACTTCCTCGTCGCCCACCGGCGGGCCGAGCAGCTCGAGGTCCACGCGGCTCTCGCCGCCCTCGAGGTTGAGGTCGACGCCCGCCGCCGCGGCTGCGGCACGACCGGCGACGAACAGCGGGTCGGCCGGCGCGATCTGCCGGCCCATGATGACCACGCGGTCCCAGTCCGCGGCATCGGCAGGCGCGCGCTCCTTGTCGAACTGGCGGGCGGCATCCAGGAAGCGCTGCTTGTTGCCGGAGACGAAGTAGATCTCCAGCAGCTTCATCTTCAGGTCGCCGCGTCCCGGCTCGCGGCTCTGAGCCAGCTTGACGATGTCGGCCGCCTGGTCGTACAGGCCGTAGGCCATGTGGAAGTCGGCCTCGGCCAGCGGGTCGGCCTGGTCGAACTCGAGCGGAGCCTCGGCGCTCACGGTCTCGTCGGGACGAGGTGCCGGGCGCGCGGCCGCCGGCCGCGACAGCGGTGCCGGGCTCTCCTCGACCTGCATCGAGGACAGCGGCCGCTCGTCCGCCTCCGGCTCTTCGCCGAGCGCAAGCGCGCGCAGCCGGGCCGTCTCGGTCGGGATCGGTGCGCTCGGGGCCGGCTCGAAGCTGCGCAGCGCCTCGTCGAGGTCCTCCTCGCGCCGCCGGCGCACGTAACCGTAGGCCAGGCCGCCGCCCAGCAGCAGCACGGCCGCGCCGAGCATGTAGGTCCAGTTGTCGGTCAGGCTGTCGACGAAGCTCGGCGACGGCGGCGGCACCTCGACGCGCGGGGGCTGCTCGGCCTCCGGTCGCGGCGGCGGCTCGACGGCTGGCGGCGGAGCAGCCGCACCCTCATCCCCGGCGGCCGGCGCTTCCGCTTCCGGCGCAGCGGCCTCCGGCGCGGGCGGCGCGGCCGTCCCGGGCGCGGCCGCCTCGGACGCACGCTCGCGCGCCAGGCGCGCCTGCAGCTCGGCCAGCTCGGCGTTCTTGAGCTCCAGCAGCCGCTGGGATTCGCCGATGTCGCGGGTCAGACCATCGATTCGCGCCTCCACCTCGCTCGCGCCGGCGTCCGCCGGCAGCGCCTCGACGGGCGCCTCCTCGGGCGTGACCAGCCTGAGCCGGGCGGGCGTCTCGGAGCCCGCGCCCGCCTGCCAGGCGCCCATCTGGCGGCCGATCTCGCTCGCGGCCTCCGCGGCACTGACCGACTGCAGCTCCTCGGGGCCCGGCACGCGCAACGTGGCGCCTGCCTTCAGGACGTTGATGTTTCCGGCGAAAGCCTCGGGGTTCGCGCGGAAGAGCGCGATCATCATGCGGTTCGTGGAGGCCTGGCCACCGTCGCCGAGGCGGGCCGCGATGCCGGACAGCGTATCCCCCGAGCGCACCTCGTAGGTGCCGCCAGGACCGACCGCCGCCGGCATCTGGGACTGGCCCGGGGCGTCCGGCGCCGGACGCGGCGCGGGTGCCGACGGCTGGGCCACCGCGGTTGCAGGCACGCGCGCCGCAGCCACCGGCGCCGGCGGGGCGGCGGGCTCGGCTGCGAACACCGGCGGGTCGAGCAGGACGGTGTACTCACGCAGCAGGCGGCCGCGCGGCCAGTTCACCTCCACCAGGAAGGTGACGAAGGGCTCTGCGATCGGGGTGCTCGAGGAAACGATGAGCACGTTGCGCCCATCTCGTCCCCGGCCCACGCTGAAGCGGACGGAGTCGAGGTAGGCGGGACGGTCGAGGCCGTAGCGCAGGAACAGGTCGCGCGAAGCGAGCTGTGCCGAGAGGCTGCCGAGCTCGTCGGCCGTCGGGGCCACGAGGTCGATTTCGGCCGAAAGGGGTTCGTTCAGCGAGGAATTCAGGCGGATGTCGCCCAGTCCCAGCGCCCATGCAGCCTGCGGCACAAGCAGCAGCGCCGACATGGCGGCGCGCAATTTCCAGCTCATCTTGACTCCCAAGCGGCCGTCCCCATTGCCAGAAGCATCGGCTCCGGCGGCCGAAATCGGTGTGAAATCAATCACAAGTCGCGGATCGCTCGGACTATAGCTTACACGCGCGATTTACCAAAATCTGGATGCCCGTCACGCTCTGCGGGCAGGCCGCGCAACCCCAGGACGGCCACCAGCGTCGCGAGCGCGGCCGCGGCGGCCGCGACATAAAAGGCCATGGACGGCCCGAAGCGCTCCCAGGTCCAGCCGGCGACGAGCGCCCCCACCGTGCCCCCGAGCCCGAAGCCGATGCTGCTGTGCAGCGCCTGCGCGCGCGCGGCCGCCCCGGACGGAAACAGCCGACGGGCCACCTCGACCGCGCAGAGGTGAAAGAGGCCGAAGCTCGCCATGTGACCGGCCTGGGCGACCAGCATCACGGCCAGCTGACCAGGGAACGCGGCGATCAGCAGCCAGCGCAACGTGGTCGCCGCGACGGCCGCCACCACCAGGCCCTGCAGGCTGAAGCGCGCCAGCAGCTGCCGGCCCAGGAGGAACACGGCGATCTCGGCGGCCACCGCCCAGGCCCACAGCAGCCCGATCGCCAGCCGCGAGTAACCGTGCTGCCCGAGGTACAGCGACAGGAAGCTGTAGTAGGCGCCGTGGCTCAGCAGCATCAGGAACGACACCAGCAGGAACGCGAGCACGCGCCGGTCCCGCAGGGCCGGGCCGAGCGGCGCCGCCTCGCGGCGCGGGCCGCCTCCGGCGCCGGCGCCGAGGCCGGCCAGCGCGAGCCAGGTGCAGCCGATGAGCGCCGCGAGCAGCCAGGGCATCGCCACGAGCCGCTCGCCGGTGAGCGCGGCGCCGGCGGCGACGGAGGTCGCGATGAACCCCACCGAGCCCCACAGCCTGAGCGAGCCGTAGCGCCCCGACTCGGCGCCGAGCGCTTCCAGCACGTGCGCGTCGTAGACGGACACGATGCCGTTCCACAGCGCGCTGTACAGCGCGAGCACCAGGGCGACCGCGACGAGCGACTCGAGCCAGGGGAACGCGAGCGCGCAGGCGAGGCACGACGCGGCGGCCATGCGCAGCAGCGCGAGCGGCCGGCCCGAGGTGTCGGCCCAATGGGCGTAGGCGGGAGCGCCGACGATGCGCAGCGCCGCGAACACGCTCATCAGGATCCCGATCTGCAGCGCGTCGAAGCCGCGCGCGTCGAGGTAGACCGGCCAGTACGGGACGAACAGGCCGAGCGCGGCGAAATACCAGAAGAAACCGGCCGCGAGCCTCGCGCGGGATGCGGCCAAGTCAGCGCGGGCGGGTGATGTCCGGCGTGGGCGAGGTCACGCCGGCGCACTGCGCGCGGTGGCGCAGCGCATGATCCATCAGCACGAGCAGCACCATCGCCTCGACGATGGGCACGGCGCGCAGGCCGACGCAGGGATCGTGGCGCCCGGTGGTGACGACCTCGACCGGGTTCCCGGCCACGTCGATGGTCCAGCCGGGCACCTGGATGCTGGAGGTGGGCTTGAGCGACACGTGCACGACGAGGTCCTGCCCCGTGGTGATGCCGCCGAGCGTGCCGCCCGCGTGGTTGGAGCGGAATCCGCCCGGCGTCAGCTCGTCCCGATGCTCGCTGCCGAGCTGCGCCGCCACCGCCACGCCGTCGCCGATCTCGACCGCCTTTGCCGCGTTGATGCCCATCAGGGCGTGCGCGAGATCCGCGTCGATCCGGTCGAACATCGGCTCGCCCAGCCCCGGCGGGACGTTCCGGGCGACGGCGGTGACGCGGGCGCCGACCGAGTCGCCCTTGCGGCGCAGGTCCCACATGTAGGCCTCGAGTTCAGCCAGCCGCGCGGGGTCGGGGCTGAAGAAGGGGTTGCCGTCGGCGCCGTCCGGATCCACCGGCGCGAGGTCGAGCGGCCCCATCTTCGACAGCCAGCCCCGCACCGCGATGCCGAACTGCTCGCGCAGGTACTTCCGCGCGATGGCCGCGGCCGCGACGGTCGCCACGGTGATGCGCGCCGAGGAACGCCCGCCGCCGCGGTAGTCGCGGAAGCCGTACTTCTGCTGGTAGGCGTAGTCGGCGTGCCCGGGCCGGAAGCGGTCCTTGATCTTGTCGTAGTCGCGCGAGCGCTGGTCGGTGTTCTCGATCACGAGGCCGATCGCGGCGCCGGTGGTCCGGCCCTCGAAGACGCCCGACAGCAGCCGCACGCGGTCCTCCTCGCGCCGCTGGCTGGTGAAGTGCGAGGTGCCCGTGCGGCGGCGGTCCACGTCCGCCTGCAGGTCGGCCTCGAAGATCTCGAGCCCCGGCGGGCAGCCGTCCACGATCGCCCCGAGCGCGGGCCCGTGGCTCTCGCCGAAGGTCGTGACGGTGAACAGCGTTCCGAGGGTATTGCCTGACACGGGGGTTCCTATTGAGGGCGCGACGCGAGGCCAAGCGCGCGGCGGTGCGTCCTGACCTGTCCGGCGGTGAGCAGCAGCACCCCGCCCCCGCCGCGCTCGAACTCGAGCCATGTGAACGGCACTGTCGGCCAGCGGCGCTCGACCGCGGGCTGCGAGTCGCCGACCTCGACCACGAGGATTCCGTCGCCGGCGAGATGCCCGGCGGCGCCGTCCAGGATGCGTGCCACCACTTCGAGTCCATCGTGTCCGGCGGCGAGGCCCAGCCTGGGCTCGCGGCGGTACTCCGCCGGCAGCCGGTCCACCTCGCGCACGGGCACGTAGGGCGGGTTGCTCACGATGATATCGTAGCGCGCATCGCCGAGGCCGCCGTAGACGTCCGACAGCACGGGCCGGACGCGATGCTCGAGCCGGTGGCGGCGGATGTTGCGCGTCGCCACCTCGAGCGCGCGGTGCGACACGTCCGCAGCATCCACCCGCGCCGAGGGAAAGGCCCGCGCGCAGGCGATGGCGATGCAGCCCGAGCCCGTGCCGATGTCCACCACCCTTCGAACCGCCTCCGGCCGCACCCAGGGCTCGAAGCGCCGCTCGCACAGCTCGGCGATCGGCGAGCGCGGCACCAGCACGTCGGGCGTCACCTCGATCTCGAGGCCCGCGAACCACGTGAGGCCCGTGAGGTAGGCGAAGGGCACGCGCTCGCGGATGCGCCGCTCGACGAGGCGCCGCGCGCGGGCGAGCCCCGCGGCGTCCACGGCCCACCCGTAGGCCGCGGGCGCCGCCGAGTGCGGGATGCCGAGCGCATGGAACACCAGCGCGGCGGCCTCGTCCAGCGGGTTGTCGGTGCCGTGGCCGTAGGCGAGCGGCGCCGCGGCGAGGCGCAGCGCGGCCTGCTCGACCACCTCGCCGACGTGCGTCGGTTCCCGACCCTGTGCCACCGGCCACTTCCTCTCGACAGCCGCGGACGCGGCACGGCGATTCTAGCGGCTGAGCCGGCGCGGCTGTCGGCCCTGTGGGATAATTAAAAAATGTCCCGACCTCTCCAGATCCTGCTCGTCGCCGCGGTCGCGGCGGCCGGCCTCGCCGCCGGTTACCTCGTCGGCCGCGGTCCTGCCGAGGCGCCCGTGCCGCAGCTCGAGCGCGCGACGCTGTTCGCGACCCCGCGCGCATTGCCGGCCTTCTCCCTCACCGACCAGGAAGGCCGTCCTTTCGGGCCGGCGGAGCTCGAGGGACGCTGGAGCATCCTGTTCTTCGGCTTCACGCACTGCCCCGACGTCTGCCCCGCCACGCTCGCCACGCTCGCAGCCGCCCGGCGCGAGCTGGCCGACCTGCCCGAGGCCGCGCAGCCACGGGTGGTACTGGTCACGGTGGACCCCGAGCGCGACACCGCCGAGAAACTCAAGGCCTACGTCGCCTTCTTCGATCCGGCCTTCGCCGGCGTGACCGGCACGCCCGACGCGATCGCCTCGCTGACCGCGCAGATGGGCGTGGCCGTGCGCCAGGGCGCGCGCGACGAATTCGGCAACTACACCGTGGACCACACCGCGGCGCTGTTCCTCGTGGACCCCGACGGCGCGCTGGTCGGCATCTTCAGCACGCCGCACACGCCCGACGGGATCGCCCACGACTACCGCCGGATCCTGGTTTCGAAGGGGGTCGCGTCGTGAGCTCCACCCACGATCGGCTGTTCGTCGGCCTGCAGCACCTGCTGCCGCAGCTTGCGCTGTCGCGCGGCATGCACGCCCTCGCCCGCGTGCGCGTCGCGCCCGTCAAGAACCTCTTCATCGGGACCTTCCTGCGCCACTACACGGTCAACATGGCCGAGGCCGAGCGCTCCGATCCGAAGTCGTACGAGTCCTTCAACGACTTCTTCACGCGCTCCCTGAAGCCCGGCGCCCGGACGGTGGACCCCGCGCCGGACGCGGTCGCCTGCCCGGTGGACGGCGCGATCAGCCAGGCGGGCGACATCCGCGGGGACCGGCTCCTGCAGGCGAAGGGCATCGACTACACGGCCGCCGCGCTCCTCGGCGGGGACGAGGCCCTGGCGCGGGAATTCGAGGGCGGCAGCTTCGCCACGATCTACCTCGCGCCCTTCAACTACCACCGCATCCACATGCCGCTCGCCGGCACGCTGCGGCGCGCCCGCTACGTGGGCGGCGACCTGTTCAGCGTCAACGCCGCGACGGCCGCCGGGGTGCCCGGCCTGTTCACGCGCAACGAGCGCATCGCCTGCGTCTTCGACACGGCCGCCGGCCCCATGGCGGTGGTTCTGGTCGGCGCGCTGTTCGTCGGCAGCATGTCGCTGTCCTTCGCGGGCGAGGTCACGGCCGAGCGCACCCGGACCCTGCGCGACCTGCCCGTGACCGACCCGATCGTGGCCCTCGACAAGGGTGCTGAACTCGGCCGCTTCAACATGGGCTCGACGGTCATCGTGATGTTCGCGCGCGGCCGCGCGCGGCTCGCGCCGGGCCTGCTGCCGGGCTCGGCGGTGCGCTTCGGGCAGCGGCTGGCCACGGTTACGCCGTGACCGCCGGCTGGCGCCCCACCGCGCCGCCCGGCGTGCTGCGGGCGCGCGCCGCGATGCTCGCGCGGATCCGCGCGCACTTCGCCGCCGCGGGCGTGCTCGAGGTCGAGACGCCGACGCTCTCCCGGGCCGCGGTGACGGACGTGCACCTCGCCTCGGTGCCGGCCGAGGTCGCGGGCCTGGGGCGCATGTACCTGCACACCTCGCCCGAATACGCGATGAAGCGCCTCCTCGCGGCCGGGGTCGGCGACTGCTTCCAGGTGTGCCGGGTGTACCGCGACGGCGAGGCGGGTCGCTGGCACAACCCTGAGTTCACGATGGTGGAGTGGTACCGGGTCGGTTTCGGCGCCGCGGCGCTGATGGACGACGTCGAGGCGCTCGTGCGCTCGGCGCTCGCGCCGCAGCGGGCACTCGCGCCGTTCGAACGTGTCACGTACCGCGACGCGGTGCGCCGCCACGGCGGCGTGGATCCTCTCGACGCCCGGCCCGGGGACGTCGCCGCGGCGCTCGCGCGCCACGGCATCGAGGCGCCGCAGGCGGAGCGGGACGAGCTGCTCGACCTGCTGGTCTCGGCCGTGGTCGGGCCTGCGCTCGGCCGCGCCGGCGGCACTTTCGTCTGCGACTACCCGGCCTCGCAGGCGGCGCTGGCGCGCCTGAAGCCTTCCGACCCGACGGTGGCCGAGCGCTTCGAGCTGTACCTCGACGGCATCGAGCTGGCCAACGGCTTCCACGAGCTCGCCGACGCGCGCGAGCAGCGCGCCCGTTTCGCGGCAGACCTCGCCGAGCGCACGCGGCGCCGCCTGCCGGCCCCGCCGGTGGACGAGCGTTTCCTGGCGGCGCTCGAGTCGGGGATACCCGACTGCTCGGGCGTGGCGCTGGGGTTCGACCGGCTGGTCATGGTCGCGCTGGGCCTCGAGTCGCTGGCTGCAGCCATGGCGTTTCCCGCGGACCGCGCCTGAGGAGGAAAACATGAGCTACACGGCACCCGACACGGCGGGCCTCGACCCGGCCGCCCTCTACGACACCCTCGTGGCGCAGGCCGCGGGCCTGCTGTCCGGCGAGCGCGACCCCTGGGCCAACACGGCCAACGTCGCCGCGCTCGTCTTCGCGCTGCTGCCGGGCCTCAACTGGGCGGGCTTCTATTTCCTGCGCGGCGGCGAACTGGTCGTCGGCCCCTTCCAGGGCAAGCCGGCCTGCGTGCGCATCGCGCTGGGCCGCGGCGTGTGCGGCACCGCGGCCGCCGGGCGGAGCACCGTCGTGGTTCCGGACGTCCATGCCTTTCCCGGGCACATCGCCTGCGACGCGGCCTCGAACTCGGAGATCGTGGTGCCCATCCTCGACGGCGGGCGGCTCGTGGGCGTGCTCGACCTCGACAGCCCGGCGACCGGCCGCTTCGGCGACGTGGATGCGGCGGGACTGGAGCATCTCGCCAGCCTGCTGGCGGCGGGCTGCGACTGGACGAAGGCCGGAATCGACGGCTACGGCAGCTGAACCGGGGAGGCCGGCGCCCCGCGGCGGGACGCCGGCCCGCCGATCACTTGGCGCGGGCGATGTACGCGGCGCTGCGCGTATCCACCCGGATGACCTCGCCCTCGTTGACGAACAGCGGCACCTTCACGATCGCGCCGGTCTCGAGCTTGGCGGGCTTCGTGCCCCCGGTGACCGTGTCGCCCTTCATGCCGGGGTCGGTCTCGATGATCTTCAGCTCGACGTGCGCAGGCGGCGCGACCGACAGCGGCTGGCCGTTCCAGAGCGTCACGATGCAGGTGAGTCCGGGCTTGAGCCACTGCGCCGCGTCGCCGACGGCCGCCTTGCCGGCGGTGTGCTGCTCGTAGGTCTCGGCCTGCATGAAGTGGTAGAAGTCGCCCTCGTTGTAGGAGAACTCCATGTCCACGTCCACGACGTCGGCGCCCTCGACGGTGTCTCCCGACTTGAACGTGCGCTCGATGGTCCTGCCGGTCTTCAGGTTGCGGATCTTCACGCGACTGAAGGCCTGGCCCTTGCCCGGCTTGACGAACTCGTTCTCGACGATGACGTAGGGATCGCTGTCGAGCAGGATCTTGAGGCCGGACTTGAATTCGTTGGTGCTGTAGGTCGACATTGCTTCCGCCGTGATTGGCCGCACAATGGCGGCCCTAAGGTATTGAAAATAGCCGCATATGATAGCCGCTAGCCCGTTGTCCGACCACCCCGAGCGCTGGCAGAGCGTCCTGGCCGAGGCCGTGACCGACCCGGCCGAACTCATCGCCCTGCTCGGCCTGGACCCGGGCCTCCTTGCGCCCGCCCGGCGGGCCGCGGCCCGGTTCGGCCTCAAGGTGCCGCGTGGCTTCGTGGCGCGCATGCGCCGCGGCGACCCCGGCGACCCGCTGTTGCGCCAGGTGCTGCCGCTCGGCGCCGAACTCGACGAGGCGCCTGGCTTCGTCACGGACCCCGTGGGCGACCTCCCGAGCGAAACGGCGCCAGGGCTGCTGCACAAGTACCAGGGCCGCGCGCTGCTCGTGACCACCGGCGCCTGCGGGGTGCACTGCCGCTACTGCTTCCGGCGCGAATATCCCTACGCCGACCATGGCGCAGGCGGCGGCCGCTGGCGCGAGGCGGTGGCGGCGATCGCCGCGGACCCTTCCATCCACGAGGCGATCCTGAGCGGCGGCGACCCGCTGTCGCTCGGCAATGCCCGCCTCGCCGCGCTGGTCGAGGCGCTGGAGGCGGTTCCCCACCTGCGGCGCCTGCGCATCCACACGCGGCAGCCGATCGTCCTGCCCGAGCGCGTGGACGAAGGCCTGCTCGCGCTGCTGGGTCGCACCCGCCTGGCCACCGTGGTCGTCGTCCACGCCAACCATGCCGCCGAGATCGACGGGACCGTCGCATCGGCGCTCGCCGCGCTGTCGGGGCGCGGCGCGATGCTGCTCAACCAGGGCGTGCTGCTCGCCGGCGTGAACGACTCGGTCGAGGCTCTGGCGGACCTGAGCGAGCGCCTGGCGCAGGCCAGGGTCCTGCCCTACTACCTGCACCTGCTGGACCGGGTGCGGGGCGCGGCGCACTTCGAGGTGCCCGAGACGGTGGCGGTCGCCCTCGTGGACGAGCTGCGCAGGCGCCTTCCCGGCTACCTCGTGCCCCGGCTGGTTCGCGAGGAGCCCGGGGCCGGAAGCAAGACGCCCGTCGCATAGTTGACAGAAAGTCGGGTGCTAAGATCCCCCGCGATGCGACGGAAGTCCCCTGCCCGGAGGCCTGTTTGAACGCGACCGCCGCGGTGCCGATGATCGTCCTGACCCGCCACCAGGACCACGTCGAGACCATCAACAGGACCCTGCGCAACGCCGGTCACGCCGTGCACCTGCACTGGCTGCCGAACGCGGCCGACCTCGGCGACGCGCTCACGCAGATCGTCCCGCACATGCTGATCATGTTCGCCGACGAGGGCATCGTGGACCTGCCGGTCGCGATGGAGTTCCGCCGGCGGCTCGCGCCCGAGGTCCCCGTGCTGGTGGCCAGGGACGCCGTGGACGAGGCCTCGATCGCCGCAGTCCTCGATCTCGGGGCCCAGGATGCCGTCACCCTCTCGAACCTGCCCCGCCTCGCCCTGGTGGCCGGCCGCGAGCTCGCCACCTACCGGCTGAGCCGGTCCCTCAAGTCGACCGTGGCCAGCGCCCGGGAGTACCAGAAGCAGCTCAACGACTTCCTGAAGGGGTCGAACGACGCCATCGCGCAGGTCCAGGAGGGCATCCTGGTGGACGCCAACCCGGCCTGGCTCGAACTCTTCGGCCGCGACGAGTCCGACTCGCCCGTCGGCACGCCGCTGATGGACGCCTTCGACCAGGACTCGCACGCCGCGCTCAAGGGCGCCCTGGTGGCCTGCCTTCAGGGACGCTGGCAGGACCACGGCCTCAAGGCGGATGCGCTGCTGCCCGACGGCGGGACGCTCGGCGTGGAGCTCAGGGTCGCGCGGGGCGAGTACGAGGGCGAGCCTTGCGTGCGCCTCGTGGTCGCGGCCGGCCGCGGCGACGTGCGCCAGATCGAGGAGCAGCTGGCGGACGCGGTGCAGCGCGACCCGGCCACCGGCTTCCTGCACCGCCGGTTCTTCCTCGAGGAGATCCGCAAGCGCCTCGTGGAGCCGCCGCGCGCGGGGCTGCGTCACATGGTCTACGTCGAGCCCGACAAGTACGACGCGATCCTGTCGGAGCTCGGCGTCCTCATCGGCGAGGACTTCCTGGTCGAGTTCGCGCGCGTGCTGCGCGAACACCTCCAGGCCGGCGACATCGCCGGCCGCTTCGCCGGCAACGGTTTCATGATCCTGCTGGAGCGCGGCAACCTCCGGGACGTGGAGGGCTGGTGCGACCACGTGGTGCGCAGGATCGCCCAGCAGGTGTTCGAGATGGGCAACCGGTCCATCTCCAGCACCTGCACCATCGGCCTGGCCCAGGTCCCGGCGTCGCTCGCGGACCCGGCCGGCCCCGCCTCCGACGCATTCAACGCCCAGCGCCGCGGCCGCGACTCCGGCGGCAACCGCGTGCACACGAACGACCAGACCGACACAATGATCCGCCTGTCGGACTCGGAGAAGCTCTGGGTGCGCCGGATCAAGGCCGCGCTGATGGAGAACCGCTTCCGGCTCGTCCAGCAGCCCATCGCGAGCCTGCTCGGCGACGACCGCGCCATGTTCGACGTCCTGGTCCGGATGGTCGACGAGGCGGGTGACGAGGTGCTGCCTTCAGAGTTCATCCCGGTCGCCGAGCGCAACGACCTGGCGAAGAGCATCGACCGCTGGGTCATCGGCGCCTCGATGCGCTTCTGCGCCACGCGCAAGCCGGGCGCGATGTTCGTGCGCCTGTCGGCCGACTCGGTCGGCGACGCATCGCTGCCCGTCTGGCTCGGGAACCAGCTCAAGGCGGTCAAGATCGAGCCGCAGCGCCTGGTCTTCCAGGTGGGCGAATCGGTGGCCGCGGGCCAGGTCAAGGAAGCCAGCGAACTGCAGCAGCGGCTGCATGGGCTTGGCTTCCGCTTCGCGCTCGAGGGTTTCGGCAGCGGACGGGACACGGCGCGCCTGCTCGCGCACCTGAAGCCGGACTTCGTGAAGGTGCACGGCGGGCTGATGCAGGGCCTCGCCCTGGACCAGGAAAACCAGCAGCGGGTGAAGCAGCTGCTCGACCTCGCGCGCGGCTCCAAGGCGGTCACGATCGCCGAGCGCGTCGAGGATGCCAACACCATGGCGGTGCTGTGGCAGCTCGGCGTCGAGTACATCCAGGGCTACTTCGTCAACGCGCCGGAGGCGGTGACGCTCGGCTAGCGAACTGTCGCTGGTTCCTCGCGTCCCACGCGCGGGCGGGATCCGGCCGGGCCTCACGTCGCTCGCGCAGACAAACGCGCTCGCTCTCGGGGGCCACCGGCCACCTCGCCGGCGCGCGCGTGACGCTGCGCCTGATTCGGCACTGCCCGGTTCGGGCTCAGCGCTTCGCGCCGCGACCGAGGTGGCGAGGGGGCCCCACAGCCGAGCGTAGAGCGGTGCGAGGCTCGGCGAGCACCGCAGCGAGGCGAGGAGTGCCCCCCGCCGGATCCCGGTCGCGGCGCAGGCACCACTCGCGGATCCCGCCGGCGCGCGAGGCACAGTCCTGGTCCTGGTCCCGGTTCCAGTCTCTGCTGCGGCGCAGGCACTACGCCGGACAGTCCCTCGCGGGCGTCACTCCGCCTCGACGCGATCCACCTTGCGCCACCCGCGCGGCAGCAGCGCGCCGCGCTGCCCGCGCTCGCCGCGGTAGGCCTCGAGGTCCTTCGCCGAGAGCGTCATGCGCCGGTCGCCGCACCAGACGGCCAGCTTGCCGTCCTCCGGCACGAGCGCGACCGACGTCATCAGTTCCTCGCGGGCGCGCGCCTTCTTGCCCGGGATGCCGAACAGCAGGTTGCCGCGGCCCTTGTCCATCTCCGGCACGTCCGCGGCCGGGAACACCAGCAGCCGGCCGTCGCTGCTCACCGCGCATACGAGCGCTGCTCCCTCCGCCGGCAGCGGGCAGGCGGGCAGCACCTGCGCCGACTCCGGCAGGTTGAACACCGCCTTGCCGGCGCGGTTGCGCGACTGCAGCGACTCGAGCCTCGCGACGAAGCCGTGGCCGCTGTCGCAGGCGAGCAGCCAGCGCTCGGCCGGCTCGCCGAGCATCACGGCGGCGAAACTCGCGCCGTCGGGCGGGTCGAGGCGGCCCGAGAGCGGCTCGCCCTGGCCGCGGGCGCTCGGAAGGCCCAGCGCCGGCAGGCTGTAGGCACGGCCGGTCGAGTCGAGGAACACCGCCTGCTGCGTGCTGCGGCCGCGCGCCGCCGCCTGGAACCCGTCGCCGGTCTTGTAGGAGAGCTGGCGCGGGTCGATGTCGTGGCCCTTCGCCGAGCGCACCCATCCGGCGGTGGACAGCACCACGGTCACCGGCTCGCTGGCGACCAGCTCTGCCTCGTCGATCGCCTGCGCGGCCGCGCGCTCGACGATCTTCGTGCGGCGGGCGTCGCCGAACTGCTCCGCGTCGCGCTCGAGTTCGGCGCGAACCAGCTTTCGCAGCCGCGCATCGCTGGCGAGCGTCTTCTCGAGCTCGGCCTTCTCGGCGGCGAGCTCGGCCTGCTCGCCGCGGATCTTCATCTCCTCCAGGCGCGCGAGGTGCCGCAGCTTGGTCTCGAGGATCGCCTCGGCCTGCACGTCCGACAGGTCGAAGCGGCGCATCAGCACCGGCTTCGGCTCGTCCTCGGTGCGCACGATGCGGATCACCTCGTCGAGGTTCAGGAACGCGATGAGCAGGCCGTCGAGCACGTGCAGGCGGGCGTCCACCTTGCCCAGGCGCCACTCGAGGCGCCGGCGCACCGTAGCCTGGCGGAACTGGAGCCACTCGAGCAGCATGGGCTTGAGGCCCATGACCCGAGGCCGGCCGTCGAGCCCGATCACGTTCATGTTGACGCGGTAGCTGCGCTCGAGGTCGGTGGTGGCGAACAGGTGAGCCATGAGCTGCTCGACGTCCACGCGGTTCGAGCGCGGCGTGATGACGAGGCGCACCGGGTGCTCGTGGTCGCTCTCGTCGCGGAGGTCCTCCACCATCGGCAGCTTCTTGGCGCGCATCTGCGCCGCGATCTGCTCGAGGATCTTCGAGCCCGACACCTGGAAGGGCAAGGCGGTGACGACCACCTCGCCCTCCTCCACCTCGTAGACGGCGCGCGCGCGGAACGAGCCGTTGCCGGTCTCGTACATCGCCCGCAGCTCCGCCCTGGGCGTGACGATCTCCGCCCCGGTCGGGAAGTCCGGCCCGCGCACGTGCTTGCACAGGTCGCGTACGTCGGCCTCGGGATCGTCCAGGAGGTGGATGCAGGCCGCGGCAACCTCGCGCAGGTTGTGCGGCGGGATGTCGGTCGCCATGCCGACCGCGATGCCAGAGCCGCCGTTCAGGAGCACGTTCGGCAGACGCGCCGGCAGCAGCTTCGGCTCGTCGAGCGTGCCGTCGAAGTTCGGCTGCCACTCCACCGTGCCCTGGCCGAGCTCGGTGAGCAGCACCTGCGAGTACGCGTGGAGCCGCGCTTCCGTGTAGCGCATCGCGGCGAAGGACTTCGGGTCGTCGGTCGAGCCCCAGTTGCCCTGCCCGTCCACCAGCGGGTAGCGGAAGGAGAACGGCTGGGCCATGTGCACCATGGCCTCGTAGCAGGCCGAGTCGCCGTGCGGGTGGAACTTGCCGATGACGTCGCCCACCGTGCGCGCCGACTTCTTGTGCTTCGAGGCCGCGGACAGGCCGAGCTCGCTCATCGCGTAGATGATGCGGCGCTGCACGGGCTTGAGGCCGTCGGCGAGCTGCGGCAGGGCGCGGTCGAGGATGACGTACATCGAGTAGTCGAGGTACGCCTTCTCGGTGAAGGCCGTCAGCGGACGCTGCTCGATGCCCTCGAAATCCAGTTCCTGGGATTGCATGGTTCGCTAGACCTCGGCCAGGTTGCCGTTCCTCTCCAGCCACTCGCGGCGGTCGGCGGCGCGCTTCTTCGCCAGCAGCATGTCGAGCAGCCGGTCGGCCTCGTCCTGGGCGTCCACCGTCAGCTGCACGAGGCGGCGCGTCTCGCGCGCCATGGTCGTCTCGCGCAGCTGCAGCGGGCTCATCTCGCCGAGGCCCTTGAAGCGCGTGACCACCGGCCTGCCGCGCACACCCTCGGCGACGAGGCGGTCGAGGATGCCCTGCCGGTCCTGCTCGCCGAGCGCGTAGAACACCTGCTTGCCCACGTCGACCCGGAAGAGCGGCGGCATGGCGACGTAGACGTGCCCCGCCGTCACCAGCGGGCGGAAGTGCCGCAGGAACAGCGCGCACAGCAGCGTCGCGATGTGCGCGCCGTCGGAGTCGGCGTCGGCGAGGATGCAGACCTTGTGGTAGCGCAGCCGCGCGAGATCGGCGGAGCCCGGGTCCACGCCGAGCGCCGTCGAGATGTCCGCGACCTCCTGCGACTGCAGCACGCCGGCTGCGTCCACCTCCCAGGTGTTCAGGATCTTTCCCCGCAGCGGCATCACGGCCTGGAACTCGCGGTCGCGCGCCTGCTTGGCCGAGCCGCCGGCCGAGTCGCCCTCGACCAGGAAAATCTCGCAGCGGGCGGGATCCTGCAGCGTGCAGTCGGCGAGCTTGCCCGGCAGGGCCGGGCCGCTGACCACGCGCTTGCGGCTCACCTTCTGCGCCGCGCGCAGCCGCTCCTGCGCGTTGCCGATCGCGAACTGCGCGATCTTCTCGCCGGCGTCCGGGTGCTGGTTGAGCCACAGCGCGAAGGCGTCCTTCACCACGCCCGAGACGAACGCGGCGGACTCCCGCGAGGCGAGCTTCTCCTTGGTCTGGCCGGCGAACTGCGGGTCGCGCATGCGCACGGAGAGCACGAAGTTCACGCTCTGCCAGACGTCCTCCGGCGCCAGCTTGAGGCCGCGCGGCAGCAGGTTGCGGAACTCGCAGAACTCGCGCACCGCCTCGGTCGCCCCGGCCCGCAGGCCGTTGACGTGCGTGCCGCCCTCCGGCGTCGGGATCAGGTTGACGTAGCTCTCGGCGACCTGGGCCGGGGCGTCGGGCACCCAGCAGAACGCCCAGTCGGCCGCCTCGTCGCCGCCCTTGAGGTTGCCCGCGAAGGGCTCGGACGGCAGCGTCTTCGCGCCGCCGAGCTGCGTGAGCAGGTAGTCGGCCAGGTTGCCGCTGTGGAACCACTCCTCCACCTCGCCGGTCGCCTCGATCGCGAGCCGGACCCTGAGGCCCGGGCACAGCACGGCCTTGGCGCGCAGCATGTGGCGCAGGCGCGGGACCGAGAAGCCTGCGGAGTCGAAGAACTGCGGGTCCGGCCAGAAGCGCACCGTGGTGCCGGTCACGCCGCGCTTGACGGTGCCGACCTCCTCGAGCTTCGAGGCCGTCTTGCCGTCCTTGAACGAGATGTTGTACTCGCGGCCGTCGCGGCGGACCCAGCACTCGAGGTTGCGCGACAGCGCGTTGACCACCGAGACGCCCACGCCGTGCAGGCCGCCCGACTGCTGGTAGGCCTTCTCCGAGAACTTCCCGCCCGCGTGCAGGCGCGTGAGGATGAGCTCGACCCCGGGCATCTTCTCCCTGGGGTGGATGTCCACCGGCATGCCCCGGCCATCGTCCTCCACGGCCAGGGAACCGTCGGCGTGCACCGTGACGGCGATCAGCCGGCAATAGCCGGCCAGCGCCTCGTCCACGCTGTTGTCCACGACCTCATGGGCCAGGTGGTTCGGGTTACGGGTGTCGGTGTACATCCCCGGGCGGCGGCGCACGGGCTCGAGGCCGGTCAGGACCTCGATGTCGGAAGCGGTGTAGGACTGCGTCATCGCGCGGTGAAGGCCCCTGTGAATGCACCAACTGAAAAAAGCGCCCGCCTGAGGCGGGCGCATTCTATATCAGGCCGCCGGGCCGGGTCCGGCATCGGCTCAATCGAGGTCCCGTGCCAGCGCCTGCCGCGACTCGTCGCCGAGGCTCACGGCGTGGTCGTAGGCGGGGTGATCCACGCCGAGGCTGACCTGCGACCCGGACCTGACCGCCGCGCGCATCGCGGGGGTCAGCTCGAAGCGCAGCCAGTGGACGGACGAGGTTTTCTGCTCGTTCTCGCGCTCGAGGTCCTCGTCGGCGATGGCCCAGACCCGCTCGAAGCCCGCCACCTGGACGTAGCAGCGCGTTTCGACGCCCTTCATGCGGGAGAGCGCCGCCTTGCGCTCATCCGCGTCCGGGAACTCGATCATCATCGTCGCCTTCCAGTTGCCGCCGTCGGGAATCAGCGGGTGGTAGGCGTCGAGCTCGCCCTGGATACCCTCGGGCTCGAAGATGCGCTCCACGCGCAGCATCTCCTGCACCTGGTACTGGATCGTCAGCCGGTCCTCGAACACCCAGGTGCAGTGGGGGCCGACCGCGACCGTGCGGGGCTTCTTGTGCGCCAGAACGCGGCTGCGGAAGTCGCCGCGCTGACGCGCGTACTGCTCGAGGCTGAACAGGTCCTGCGGCCGCAGCGGGCCGCGCAGCACGATGGCGGGGCTGGTCATGGTCGGCCGACTCCTCTCAGATTCCATAGGCCTGCCGCAGCAGGCTCATCGGGTGCTCGGGGCCCCTGCCCTTGTCGGCGAGGCCGTGGGCGATCTGCTCGCCGGCCATCGGGCAGTCGCTCGAGTAGTGGTCCGCGCCGGCGCCAGACACGCGCTGGACCACGGGCCGCCCGATCTTCACCGAGTTCTCGTGGAACTCGCGCTTCACGGCGTAGGTGCCGTTGTGGCCCGAGCAGCGCTCGATCACCTCGATCGTGGTGCCGGGCACGAGCTTCAGCGCGTCGCGGGTCTTCAGGCCGATGCGCTGCACCCGCAGGTGGCAGGGCACGTGGTAGGACACCTTGCCCAGCGGGTTCCTGAACCCAGTGCTGAGCCTGCCCGCCTTGTGGCGCAGCATCAGGTACTCGAAGGGATCGAAGGTTCGCGACTGGACCTTCTTCACCGCCTCGTCGCCGGGAAACATCAGCGGCAGCTCCTGCTTGAACATCAGCGCGCAGGACGGCACCGGCACGACGATGTCGAAACCCTCGTCCACCATCCGCGCCAGCTGCGGGATGTTGTGGTCCTTGAGCTTCTCGACCGCCTCGAGGTCGCCGAGCTCGAGCTTGGGCATGCCGCAGCACCTCTCCTTGGCGATCGTCGTGACCGGGATGCCGTTGTGCTCGAACACCGCGACCAGGTCCTCGTCCATCTGCGGCAGGTTGCGGTTGCCGTAGCAGGTGGCGTACAGCGCCACCTTGCCGCGCGTTTCGGCCGTCGCGACCGCCTCCATCGCCGGCTTGCGTCGGCGCGCCTCGCGCCCGCGGAAGGAGGCGGAGTGATACTCGGGAACCGGCGCCTCGGGATGCACGCCGAGCACCTTGTCCAGCAGCCTGCGCGCGCCCTTGCTGCGGTTCGCGGCGTTGACGACGCCGGAGACCACGGGAATGCCGGCGATCGAGCCGACGAGGTCGGTGGAGGTCAGCACCTTGTCGCGCAGGCTCGCGCCTTCCTTGCGGAACCTGATCGCCTTCGCCCGCAGCATCAGGTGCGGGAAGTCCAGGTTCCACGGGTGCGGCGGCACGTACGGGCACTTCGACAGGTAGCACATGTCGCAGAGGTAGCAGTGATCCACGACCTGCCAGTAGGCCGACTTGGGCACGCCGTCGAGCTCGCCGCTCGGCGAGTTGTCCACGTGGTCGAAGAGCACCGGGAACGAATTGCAGAGGCTGACGCAGCGGCGGCAGCCGTGGCAGATGTCGTAGACGCGCTCGAGCTCCCTGAACAGCGAGTCCTCGTTCCAGAAGTCCGGAGTCTTCCAGTCCAGGGGATGGCGCGTCGGTGCCTCGAGGCTGCCTTCGCGCGAGGAAGGGGTCTGTTCGCTCATGCGCGTCCGCCTTTCAATGCGTCGAAAGGCCGACGGGGCGGGCGTGGTGGCGCCCGCCCCGTCGGACCTGCCTCGCTTCCGGCCGGGACGGGCTCAGGCGAGCTGGTCCAGCGCCTTCTGGAAACGGTTGGCGTGCGAGCGCTCGGCCTTGGCCAGCGTCTCGAACCAGTCCGCGATCTCGTGGAAGCCCTCGTCGCGCGCGGTCCTGGCCATGCCCGGGTACATGTCGGTGTACTCGTGGGTCTCGCCGGCGATCGCCGCCTTGAGGTTGTCCGACGTCCCGCCGATCGGCAGACCCGTCGCCGGATCGCCCACCTGCTCGAGGTACTCGAGGTGGCCGTGGGCGTGGCCTGTCTCGCCCTCCGCCGTCGAGCGGAAGACGGCCGCGACGTCGTTGTAACCCTCCACATCCGCCTTCTGGGCGAAGTACAGGTACCGGCGGTTCGCCTGCGACTCGCCGGCGAACGCTTCCTTCAGGTTGTTCTCGGTCTTGCTGCCCTTGAGGTTCACTGCGACTTCCTCCTCGGCTCGTGACACGGGTGTGGACTTTCGGGTGCCGCACCGCCTTTAGACACGGTCTAACACTGGCAGGGATATTCGGACGCGCCTGCGGCCAAGTCAACCGCGCAGCCCGTGCCCCACGCCCCCACGCGGACGGCGCCGGAACGCGTTGACCGGCCGCACCCGACCTGTAAAAGTTACGGGGATACACCGGAAGCCGAATCGCGACAAACCGTGTCCCGCAAGCCCCGCACGACCGATTTCGAGGCCTCCATGGCCGAGCTCGAGCAGATCGTCGAGCGCCTCGAGCAGGGCGACCTGCCGCTCGAGGAATCCCTGCGCCAGTTCGAGCGCGGGGTCGCCCTCACGCGCAGCTGCGAAGCCGCTCTGAAGCAGGCGGAGCAGAAAGTCAGGGTGCTGAGCCAGCGACCGGGCGCAGAGCCCGAGCTCGAGGACTTAGAGCCCGAAGACGGGGACGAGGCCTGAACCCCGCCGTGGCAGCCGTGAGCGAGGATCTCCACCAGCGCGTGGAGCGCTACCGGGTGCGCGTCGAGGCCGCGCTCGACCGCTTCCTGCCGTCGGCCTCGCAGCCGCCCGTGCGGCTCCACGAGGCGATGCGCTACGCCGTGCTCGGCCCGGGCAAGCGGGTCCGTCCCGTCCTGTGCTACCTCACCGGCGAAGCCGTCGGAGTCGAGCCCGTCCGGCTCGACGGGCCGGCGGCCGCGATCGAGATCATCCACGCCTACTCGCTGGTGCACGACGACCTGCCGGCGATGGACGACGACGACCTGCGGCGGGGGCGGCCCACGACCCACCGCGCGTTCGACGAGGCCACGGCGATCCTGGCGGGCGACGCGCTGCAGGTCCTGGCCTTCGAGATCCTCGCGACCGACCCGGCGATGGTCGAGTCGGCCGCGGCGCGCCTCGCGGTCATCCGGGTCCTGGCGGCGGCCAGCGGCACCGGGGGCATGGCCGGCGGCCAGGCGATCGACCTCGCCGCCGTCGGCGGCCGGCTGAGCCTGGCCGAAGTCGAGGAGATGCACCGGCGCAAGACCGGCGCCCTGATCGAAGCCAGCGTCCTGATGGCGGCGGACTCGCGGCCCGGGCTGCCGGCGGAGCGTCGCAATGCGCTGGCCCGCTACGCCGCCGCGCTCGGGCTCAGCTTCCAGATCGTGGACGACCTGCTCGACGTCGAGGGGGAGGCGGACGTCGTCGGCAAGCCGGTGCGCGCCGACGCGGCCTCGGACAAGCCGACCTTTCCCGCCATGGCGGGCGTGGCCGCCGCCCACGCGCGCGTGGATGCCCTGTGCGCCGAGTCGCTCGACGCCCTCGGGGGCTTCGGCCCGGAGGCGGACGGCCTGCGCGAGCTCGCCCGCTACGTGGCCACCCGCCGCCACTAGGCCCCTCCCGGGCCGACTCGGTTAGACTTCGCGGATGGCCGACGACACCTACCCGAGGCTCAGCACGATCGCCTCGCCCGAGGACCTGCGCCGCCTGCCGGCGTCGGAACTGCCCGCGGTTGCCGCCGAGCTGCGCGAGTACCTCGTGCAGACGGTCGCGCGCATGGGCGGCCACTTCGCGGCCGGCCTCGGCACGGTCGAGCTCACCGTCGCCCTCCACTACGTCTACGACACGCCGCACGACCGCATCGTCTGGGACGTGGGCCACCAGGCCTACCCCCACAAGGTCCTGACCGGCCGCCGCGACCGGCTCGCCACCATCAAGCTGAAGGACGGCCTCGCGCCCTTCCCCTGCCGGCGGGAGAGCGAGTACGACACGTTCGGCGTCGGCCACTCGAGCACCTCGATCAGCGCGGCGCTGGGCATGGCGATCGCGAACGAGCGCAGCGGCGGCAACCGCCGGGTCGTCGCCGTGATCGGCGACGGCGCCATCAGCGCGGGCATGGCCTGGGAAGCCATGAACCACGCCGGCAGCCTCGACAACGACCTTCTGGTCGTCCTGAACGACAACGACATGTCGATCTCGCGCAACGTGGGCGCGCTGTCGAACTACTTCGCCCGCCTGCTCTCGGGCCGCACCTACGACCACCTGCGCGAGAACTCCAAGAAGGTCCTGCGCAAGATGCCGGTGGCCTGGGAGCTGGTGCGCCGGTCCGAGGTGCACGCCAAGGGCATGATCCTGCCCAGCACCGTCTTCGAGGAACTCGGCTTCAACTACGTCGGCCCGATCGACGGCCACGACGTGAACCTGCTGGCGGAAACGCTGCGCAACATGCGCCAGCTCAAGGGCCCGCAGTTCCTGCACATCGTGACCCAGAAGGGCAAGGGCTACGCGCCGGCCGAGGCCGACCCGATCCTCTGGCACGGCCCGGGACCGTTCGACCCGGCGAGCGGCCTGATGCGCAAGGAGTCGGCCGGCGGCCCGGCCTACTCGCAGGTCTTCGGCCAGTGGCTGTGCGACATGGCCGAGGCCGACCCCCGGATCGTCGGCATCACGCCGGCGATGCGCGAGGGCTCGGGGATGGTCGAGTTCGAGCGCCGCTTCCCGGAGCGCTATTTCGACGTGGCCATCGCCGAACAGCACGCGGTGACGCTCGCCGCCGGCCTCGCCTGCGACGGCCAGAAGCCCGTGGTGGCGATCTACTCGACCTTCCTGCAGCGCGCCTACGACCAGCTCATCCACGACGTCGCCCTGCAGAACCTGCCCGTCGTCTTCGCCGTGGACCGCGGCGGATTCGTCGGCGGCGACGGCGCGACCCACCAGGGGGCGTTCGACCTCACCTACCTGCGCTGCATCCCGAACATGGTCGTGATGACGCCCTCGGACGAGGACGAGTGCCGCCAGATGCTCTACACGGCGACCACCCTCGAGCAGCCGGCCGCGGTGCGTTACCCGAGGGGACAGGGGACCGGCGCCCTGCCCCAGCGCGACATGCGGGCGCTGCCGGTCGGCAAGGCCGTCCTGCGGCGCGAGGGTCGCGGCGGACTCGCCCTGCTCGGGTTCGGCTCGATGGTCCCGGCCGCCGAGCGCCTCGCCGGGCCGTTCGACGCCACCGTGGTCAACATGCGTTTCGTGAAGCCGCTGGACGAGGACATGGTGGTGGACATCGCCCGCCGCCACCGGGCGATCGTCACGCTGGAGGAGAACGTCGTGGCCGGCGGCGCCGGCTCGGCGGTGCTCGAGTGCCTGCAGGCGCATGGCCTGCACCTGCCGGTCCTGCTGCTCGGCATTCCCGACCGCTTCATCCATCACGGATCGCGCAACGAGAACCTTGCCGATGCGGGCCTCGATGACGCGAGCCTCAGGCTCGCCATCGAGCGGTTCTGGTCACCGCTCGGCCTGCCGCGCGTAGTGCCCGCTGGCGCCTGACGCGCGCCGGATCCCGGCCGCGGCGCACGCGCTCCGCGCCGCGACCGTCCGCTAGCCGCCCTCGTCGGAGCTGCCGCCCTGCAGGCGGCCGATCAGGCTCTTCAGGAACACGCGGTGGAAGCGCAGCTGGCTGGCCTGCGAGGCCTGCTCCAGCAGCGTCGAGCTGACCTGCAGGATCGTCGCGGGGGTCTCGGCGAGAATGGTCGCCTGGCGCCTCGCCCCGCGCACGAAGCTCGTCTCGCCGAAGCAGCTGCCGGTCTCCAGCCGCCCGATGGGGCGGCCATGCCGCTCCACGGCGCAGCTGCCGGACACGATGACGTAGAAGCGGTCGTCGGTCGCGCCTTCCCTCACGATCTCGTCACCCGCGGCGTAGTTGTGCCAGCCGGCCGCGCGCAGGACCTCCCAGATCTCCGCCGTCGAGAACTCGTGGAAGAAGGACAGCTTGCGCAGTCGCGCGAAGCGCTCCTGCCACTCCAGCTTGTCCGAGCTGGCGCGCAGGTGCGCGTGCACGCGCCCGAGCGCGGCGGCGAAGTCCGCCCCGCTCGAGTAGCGGCGCAGGGGGTCCTTGCGCAGCGCCATCGCCAGGATGCCCTCGAGCTCGACCGGGATGTCCTGGCGCAGCGACGCCGCCGGCGCCGGAGAGGCGTGGACGATCTGCTGCAGCAGCTTGGCGAGCGTCCCGCCGCGGAAAGGCCTGAAGCCGGTCAGCAGTTCGTAGAGGACCGCGCCCAGGGAGTAAAGGTCCGACTGCGCGGTGATCTCACCGCCCTGGACCTGCTCCGGCGACATGTAGCTCGGGCTGCCGGCGATGCCCTGGATGCGCGAGATGTCAGCGTCGCGCAGCAGGGCGATGCCGAAGTCGATGATGCGCACGTCGCTGTCGATGGTCAGCATGATGTTGCCGGGCTTGATGTCCCGGTGGACCACGCCGCGCACGTGCGCGTAGTGCAGGGCCTTGGCGCACTTGTAGACGATGCCGACCACGTCGTCGATCGGCAGCAGGTTGTCCGGGCGCGTGTAGGCGGCGAGCGTGCGCGCGCCGTGCACGAACTCGGTGACGATGTAGCAGAGGCCGTCCTGCTCGCCCGCGTCGTAGATCGGCATGATGTTCGGGTGCTGCAGCATGCCCACCATGTGGGCCTCCGACAGGAACATCTTGCGGGCGACGCGGATGCGCTCGGGGTCGTCGAGCGTGTCGATCTGGTAGACCTTGATGGCGATGTCGCGCCCGTACTCGGGGTCGTGCGACAGGTAGACGCAGCCCGTGGAGCCGCGGCCCACCTCGCGGATGAGGTCGTAGCGGCCGATGCGCTCCGGCGGCGGCCGCTCGGCGGGCGCGTTCTCGCGCGGGGGGCGCAGGATCGGCAGCGTCTTGCTCAATTTCGGAACGGCCTTTGACGGGCCGCCGGCGCGGCGGCGGCGGGCAACGGGCGCAGGTTATGGGTCGAGTCGCGCCGCGACCGTGAACTGCGTCCCGCTTCAGTCCCGGCCGCGGAAGCCTCAGGCGAAGTGGTCGAAACCGTGAGCGACGTCACGCGGCAGGGGCGCTCCGTCGAGCGTCACGCCGGGCGCCGCCACGACCACGCCGATGCGCGCAAGCGGCGCGCCGGCGAAGTCGGGAGGCTCGGTCCCGGGCGGCAGCGTGAAGACAAGCTCGTAGTCGTCGCCGCCGGCGAGCAGGAACCGCAGCGCCGGGCCGTCGCCGGCGCAGTCCGCGAGATCGGCCGACACCGGCAGGCGGGCTCCTTCGAGCGCCGCGCCGACGCCGCTCGCGGCGCAGAGCTTGCCGAGGTCGGCCGCGAGGCCGTCGGACACGTCGATGCAGGCGGTCGCCGCGCCGCGCAGCGCGCGGCCGAGGCCGACGCGGGGCTCCGGGCGCAGGAACCGCGCGACGAGCCGCTCGCGCGCCCCCGCAGGGCCGCCGATGCGCCCCTGCAGGACCGCAAGGCCGGCCGCCGCCTCGCCCGGCAAACCGCTCACCCACACCGTGTCGCCGGCCCGCGCGCCGGAGCGCCGAAGCGCCGTCGCGGGCGCCACGAAGCCCGCGATCGCGACCGTCGCCGTCAGGGGACCGGACGTCGTGTCGCCGCCGACCAGCGCGGTGCCGTGGCGCAGCGCGAGCGCCCCGAAGCCGGCGGCGAAGCCTTCGAGCCAGGCCTCGTCCGGGGCCGGCAGCGTCAGCGTCAGCAGCGCCCAGGCCGGATCGGCGCCCATGGCGGCCAGGTCGCTGAGGTTGACCGCGAGCACGCGGTGGCCGACGTCGGCCGCGCGCAGCCCCTTGGGGAAGTGGACGCCCTCCACGATCGTGTCGGCGGCCAGCGCGAGCTCGAGGCCCGGCGGCGGTGCGACGAGCGCGCAGTCGTCGCCGACGCCCAGCAGCACGTCGTCGCGCGAGGCGCCGAGGCCGCGCAGGTAGCGCTGGATGAGTTCGAATTCGCCGGCGGGCACGGCCGGTCGCAGGGTCAGGCCGCGCCCCGCTCCGGGGCGCGGTGGACACGCGAGGCGCGGTCGAGGACGGCGTTGACGAACTTGTGGCCCTCGGTCGCGCCGAACCGCCGCGCCAGGTCGACCGCCTCGTTGATCACCACCCGGTACGGGACATCGGGCCGGTGGATCAGCTCCCACAGGCCGAGCCAGAGCAGCGCGCGCTCGACCGGGTCGAGCTGCGCGCCGGGGATGTCGGCGAACGCGGCCAGCTCGCGGTCGAGCGCCTCGCGCCCGGTCGCGACGTCCATGAGCGCCTGGCGGAAATAGCCGGCGTCGGCCTTGGCGAAATCCGGGTCGGACGCGAACTGCTGGTGGACGTCCTGCCAGGGCTGCCCGCCGAGCTGCCACTGGTACAGCGCCTGCATGGCGAGGCGGCGCGCCACGCTGCGCGCGCGGTTCGCCCGGCGGCGATCGTCCGTCATCTCAGGACTCCAGGCGCCGGAGCAGGTTCGCGAGCTCGAGCGCGGCGAGCGCGGCGTCCGCGCCCTTGTTGCCGGCCTTGCCGCCGGCGCGGTCCATCGCCTGCTCGGCGGTGTCGGTGGTCAGCACCCCGAAGCCGACGGGCACGCCGGTCTCCTGGGACACCCGGGCGAGGCCCGAGGAACACTCGCCGGCGACGTAATCGAAGTGCGCCGTCGCGCCGCGGATCACCGCGCCCAGGGCGACGATCGCGTCGTAGCGGCGCGACTGCGCCAGCCGGCGCGCCGCCAGCGGCATGTCGTAGGCGCCGGGCACGCGCACGATCTCGATCTGCTTGTCGCCCGCGCCGTGGCGTCGCAGCGCGTCAACCGCACCACGCACGAGGCCTTCGACCACGCGCTCGTTGAACCGGGCGGCGAGGATGACGAAGCGCAGGTCGCGCGCGATCAGGTCGCCTTCGATGACGCGGAGGTTTTCCATGCGCGAAGTATAGCCGTCAGTCCACGTATTCGGTGACTTCGAGGTCGAAGGCAGAGATGCCGAGCATCTGCTTCGGCGAGGACAGCACGCGCATCCGCTTGACCCCGAGGTCCTTCAGGATCTGCGCGCCGATGCCGTAGGTCCTGAGCACCGTGCCGCCGGAAGCCGCGGCCGCCGCAGCGCCCTCGCGCCCGTGCTCGAGGGCGGCGACCGCGTCCATGATGGAGCGCGCGGTCTCCTCCTGGCGCAGCACGATCAGGATGCCGCTCGGCTCGGCCGCGATGCGCTGCATGGCGGCGCGCAGCGTCCAGCCGCTGCCCTCGCCGTGGACGCCGACCACGTCGCGAAGGGTGTCCTTCAGGTGCACGCGCACCAGTGGCGGCGGGCCGCTGCCCGGTTCGCCGCGCACCAGCGCCACGTGCACCGTGCGGTGCACGTGATCCTCGTACCAGCACATGCGGAAGGGCCCGAAGTCGGTCTCGACCCGCTGGTCGGAGACGCGCTCCACGGAGCGCTCCTTGTAGAGCCGGTAGCGGATCAGGTCCGCGATGGTGCCGATCTTCAGTCCGTGCTCGGCCGCGAAGCGCTCGAGGTCCGGGCGACGGGCCATCGTGCCGTCCTCGTTCAGGATCTCCACGATCACCGCGGCCGGCTCGCAGCCCGCGAGCCGCGCGAGGTCGCAGCCGGCCTCGGTGTGGCCGGCCCGGGTGAGCACTCCGCCGGGCTGCGCCATCAGCGGGAAGATGTGCCCCGGCTGACGGAGGTCCTCGGGACGCGCGTCGGGCCGCACGGCGGTGCGGATGGTGTGCGCCCGGTCGTAGGCGGAGATTCCGGTCGTGATGCCCTCCACCGCCTCGATGCTCAGGGTGAAGTTGGTCATGTGCCCGGCGTCCGTCTCGCCGACCATCAGCGGCAGGCGCAGCTGGCGACAGCGCTCGCGCGTCAGCGTGAGGCAGATCAGGCCCCGGCCGTAGCGCGCCATGAAGTTCACGTCCTCGGGGCGCACCTTGTCGGCGACCATGATCAGATCGCCCTCGTTCTCGCGGTCCTCGTCGTCCATGATCACGACCATGCGCCCGGCGCGCAGGTCGGCGAGGATCTCCTCGATGGTGTTGAGCTCGGTCATGGTCGGTCGGCCGCCGGTGGGGGGCGTCACTGTACGCCGGAGGCGGGGCCCGCCGCCATCAGGCGCTCCACGTAGCGCGCGATGATGTCCACCTCGAGATTGACGCGGCGGCCCGGCGCGAGCGCGCCGAGGGTCGTCACCTCGAGCGTGTGCGGGATCAGGTTGACCCCGAACACCCGGCCCTCGACCTCGTTGATCGTGAGGCTCACGCCGTCCACCGTCGCCGAGCCCTTCGGCGCGAGGTAGCGCGCGAGCGGTCCGGGCACCTCGAACCGCACCCGCCACGAGCGGGCGTCCTCGCGCACGTCCACGACGCTCGCGAGGCCGTCCACGTGGCCCGTGACGTAGTGGCCGCCGAGGGCGTCGCCGGCCCGCAGCGCGCGTTCGAGGTTCACGGGCGAGCCCTGGCCGAGCTGGCCGAGGATGGTCTTGTCGAGGGTCTCGCGCGAGACGTCCGCCGCGAAGGCGCCAGGCTCCAGCGCGACCGCCGTGAGGCAGGCGCCGCTCACCGAGATGCTGTCGCCGACGGCGACGCCGGCGAGGTCGAGGCCGCCCGTCTCCACGACGAGCCGCAGGTCGCCGCCGCGCGGCTCTAGCGAACGGATGCGGCCGACGGCCTGCACGATGCCGGTGAACATCAGGCGATCCTCATGAGGAAGCGTTCCGCGGCGCCAGGGTGAGCCGCAGGTCGGCGCCGACGCGCCGCGAGTCGACGATGTCGAATCCGCGCCGGTCCCGCATGTCGGCGAGCGGCGGCAGCAGGGCGAGCGGCCGCGCGTCGGGTCCGAGCAGCACCGGCGCGAGGTAGAGCACGAACTCGTCCACGAGGTCCGCCTCCAGCAGCGCGCCGGCGAGCGTGGGACCGGCCTCGACCATCAGTTCGTTGACTTCGAGCGCGGCGAGCCGGGTGAGCGCCGCCGCGAGGTCGAGCCCGCGCCCGGCTTCGGGCAGGGCCTCGACGCGCGCCCCGCGGGCGGCGAGCGCGCCGGCCCTCGACGCGCCCTGCGCGGTCGTGAACACCAGCAGCTCGCCGGGCGGATCGAGCAGCCGGGCCGTCGCCGGCAGGGCGAGCCGGCGGTCGAGGATCACGCGCAGCGGCTGGCGGGTCGCGCCCGGCAGCCGGACGTCGAGGCGCGGGTCGTCGGCGAGGACCGTGGCGATGCCCGTCAGGATCGCGCCCGAGCGCGCGCGCAGGCGCTGCACGTCGGCGCGCGCGGCCTCGCCCGTGATCCAGCGGCTCGCGCCCGAACCGGGCGCGGTGCGGCCATCGAGGCTTGCGGCCAGCTTGAGCCGCACGAAGGGGCGTCCACGCTGCATGCGGGAGAAGAAGCCCGGATTGAGCGCCCGCGCCTCGGCCGCCATCAGCCCGCTCTCGACAACGACGCCCGCGGCGGCGAGGCGGGATGCCCCGTCGCCGTTGACGCGTGGGTTCGGGTCACCGATCGCGAACACGACGCGCCGCAGGCCGGCCTCGACGAGCGCGTCGGCGCAGGGGGGCGTGCGGCCGTGGTGGCTGCAGGGCTCGAGCGTCACGTAGGCGGTCGCGCCACGCACCGGCCCGCCGGCATCGCGCAGCGCCTCGATTTCCGCATGCGGACCGCCCGCTCGCCCGTGGAAACCCTCCCCGAGCACGCGCTCGCCGTCGGCGATGACGCAGCCCACGCGGGGGTTGGGATCGGCGGTCGCGAGCCCCTTTTCCGCGAGCCTGAGCGCGCGCGCCATGTGGCGCGCATCCACGGCATCGAAGCTCACGCCTTGCCCTTGCCTTCGCGGGCCCCGCCGGGCAGGAGCGGCAGCTGGCCCGCCGTCGGGTCGCGCCGGCGGCGCTCGTCGAGCTGCTCGATCTCCTCGCGGAAGGCGTCCACGTCCTGGAAGCGATGGTAGACGGACGCGAAGCGGACGTAGGCCACCTCGTCGAGCTGCCGGAGCTCTTCCATCACCAGCTCGCCGACCGTTCGCGAGGGCACCTCGCGCTCGCCGAGGTTTCGCAGCCGGTGGCCGATGCGCTCGATCGCCGCCTCGAGGTCGTCGCGCGCCACCGGGCGTTTCTCGAGGGCCTTGAGCATCCCGGAGCGCAGCTTGGTCTCGTCGAAGGGCTCGCGGCTGCGGTCGCCCTTGACCACCTGCGGCATCACCAGCTCGGCGGTCTCGAAGGTGGTGAAGCGCTCGCCGCAGGCGAGACACTCGCGACGGCGGCGGATCTGCCGCCCCTCGCCCGCGAGGCGCGAGTCGGTCACCTTGGTCTCGGCGTGGCCGCAGAACGGGCAGTGCATGGCCGCCCCGCCGGTCGTCTCACGCCCGGCCGTACACGGGGAAGCGGCCGCACAGCTCGCGCACGCGCCCGCGCACGCGCTCGATGACCGCCTCCTCGCCCATGCCGTCGAGCACGTCGGCGATCAGCTCGCCGACGAGGCGGGCCTCGTCCGCGCCGAAGCCGCGCGTGGTGATCGCAGGGGTCCCGATGCGAAGGCCGCTCGTCACGAACGGCGGCCGGGGATCGTTCGGCACGGCGTTCTTGTTGACCGTGATGTGCGCGCGGCCGAGCGCGGCATCGGCGTCCTTGCCGGTGTACTCGCGGCCGATCAGGTCCACGAGGAAGAGGTGGTTGTCGGTGCCGCCGGACACGATGCTGTAGCCCCGTCCCTGCAGGGTCGCCGCCATGGTGCGCGCGTTCACGATGACCTGCCGCTGGTAGCCGGCGAAGTCCGGCTGCAGCGCCTCGAGGAAGGCCACCGCCTTGGCGGCGATGACGTGCATGAGCGGGCCGCCCTGGGTGCCGGGGAAGATCAGCGAGTTGAATTTCTTGTGCAGCTCGTCGTGCGGGCGGGCGAGGATCAGCCCGCCGCGCGGTCCGCGCAGCGTCTTGTGGGTGGTCGTGGTGACGACGTCGGCGTGCGGCACCGGGTTCGGGTACAGGCCTGCGGCGACGAGGCCCGCGACGTGCGCCATGTCGACCATGAGATGCGCGCCGACCGCGTCGGCGATGGCCCGGAAGCGCGCCCAGTCCACGACGCGCGAGAAGGCCGAGAAGCCGGCGATGATCAGCCGCGGCTTGTGCTCGTGGGCGAGGCGCTCGACGCCTGCGTAGTCGATGTCGCCCGTCGCCGGGTCGAGGCCGTACTGGACCGCGTTGAAGACCTTGCCGGAGAAGTTGACCTTGGCGCCGTGCGTCAGGTGGCCGCCGTGGTCGAGGCTCATGCCGAGCAGCGTGTCGCCGGGCTTCAGCAGCGCGAGGAAGACGGCGGCGTTCGCCTGGGAGCCCGAGTGCGGCTGGACGTTCGCATAGGCAGCGCCGAAGAGCTGCTTCGCGCGGTCGATGGCGAGCTGCTCGGCGACGTCCACGAACTCGCAGCCGCCGTAGTAGCGCTTCCCCGGGTAGCCTTCGGCATATTTGTTGGTCAGCACGGAACCCTGCGCCTCGAGCACCCGCGGGCTGGCGTAGTTCTCGGACGCGATCAGCTCGAGGTGCTCCTCCTGGCGGACGCGCTCGGACTCCATGGCGGCGCTGAGCTCGGGGTCGAAACCGGCGATGGTCATGTCGGGACCGAACATGGGGCGTGCGCCTCCGGGGGCTTGCGGGAACCCGGCATTTTACCCGAGTCGAGGCGGCTTAAGGGACCCGGCAGGCGCGTCCCCGGAGCCGGCGGCGCCCGGCCCGGCTGCTCAGCCCGCCTCGACGAAGGCGCGGACCACGCGGGTCCAGGCGCGGGCGATGTTCCGCCGGTTGTAGCCGCCGCCGCCGACCCCGAGGATCCGCCCCTCGGCGTGGCGGTCGGCGATGTCCGCGAGGCGGACCGCGGCGTGGGCGTGCGCCTCCTCCGAGAATTGCAGGTGGGTGATGGGGTCGCCCTTCAGGCTGTCCGCGCCGCACTGGAACACGATGAACTCGGGCTTGAAGCGCTCGAGGTGGGCCTCGACCTGCGACCAGGCCGAGTAGAACTCGTCATCGCCGGAACCCGGCACGAGCGGCAGGTTGAGCTTGGTGCCGCGCGCGGCACCGACGCCCACCTCCTCCGCCGCCCCGGTGCCCGGGTAGAGGAAGCGCCCGTCCTCGTGGATGTCGGCGAAGATGACCGCGGGGTCGTCCTCGAAGGAGTAGAACACGCCGTCGCCGTGATGGGCGTCGATGTCCACGTAGGCGATGCGGGTGAGGCCGAAGCGGCGCTTCAGCACCTCGATGACGACGCCGCAGTCGTTGAAGACACAGAAGCCGGCCGCATGGCTGCGCGAGGCATGGTGAAGGCCGGCGATGGGCACGAAGGCCCGCCGCACCCTGCCTTCCATCACGGCCTCCGCTGCGACGAGCGCGGCCCCCACGACGTGGCTCGCCGCGTCGAAGATCCCGGGCCAGGCCGGCGTATCGCCCGCGTCGAGGAACCCCTCTCCCGCCTGCGAGCGCTCGCGCACCAGGTCGATGAAGCGCGACGTGTGGAAGGCCTCCAGCTCCTCGCGGGTGGCAGGCCGCGGCTCGAGGGCCAGCACGGAACGCTGCAGGTCCTCGGTGGCGATCTCGCGCAGGAAGACGTCGTGCCGGTCCGGACCGAAGGGATGGCCGTTGCCGAAGCCGTATCGGGCGATCTGGTCGCCGAATACCAGGCTCGTGCGCGGGCGTGAACGGAACATCGATCCCCCGGCCGGGCGAAAGCCGGCTTGGCTAGCATACGGGCGGACGGCGGATAGTGGCCAGCGGATCGTCGGAAATGACGTGTCGCGGCAGCGCCCGCGCCGCGGCCGGGATCCGGCGGGGGGCGCTCCTCGCCTCGCTGCGGCGCTCGCCGAGCCTCGCGCCGCTTTACGCTCGGCTGTGGGGCCCCCTCGCCACCTCGGCCGCGGCGCGAGCGGCCGGCGCCGATTCCGACGATCCGACGGTCACGATCCGCTATCCGCTATGCGCCGTTTTGCCCGATAATCCGCGCCCCTCTCGACCACGGACTGCCAGGCGATGGCTCAATTCATCTACACCATGAACCGCGTGGGCAAGGTGGTGCCCCCGAAGCGCCACATCCTGCGCGACATCTCGCTTTCGTTCTTCCCGGGGGCCAAGATCGGCGTGCTCGGCCTGAACGGCTCGGGCAAGTCCACGCTGCTTCGGATCATGGCGGGGGTGGATACCGAGATCGAGGGCGAGGCCCGGCCGCAGCCGGGGATCAAGATTGGATACCTGCCGCAGGAGCCCCAGCTCGACCCGGAGAAGGATGTCCGGGCCATCGTGGAGGAGGCCGTGCAGCCGGTGAAGGACGCCCTCGCCCGCCTCGAGCAGGTGTATGCGGCCTACAGCGACGAGGGCGCCGACTTCGACAAGCTCGCCGCCGAACAGGGTGAGCTCGAGGCTTTCCTAGCCACCGTTGACGGCCACAACCTCGACCGCCAGCTCGACATCGCCGCCGACGCGCTGCGCCTGCCCCCGTGGGAATCGGGCATCGCCCAACTCTCCGGCGGCGAGAAGCGCCGGGTCGCGCTCTGCCGCCTGCTGCTGTCCAAGCCCGACATGCTGCTCCTCGACGAGCCGACCAACCACCTCGACGCCGAGTCGGTCGCCTGGCTGGAGAAGTTCCTCGAGCAATACCCCGGCACCGTCATCTGCGTGACCCACGACCGCTACTTCCTCGACAACGTTGCCGGCTGGATCCTCGAGCTCGACCGCGGCCACGGCATTCCCTGGCAGGGCAACTACTCGTCCTGGCTGGAGCAGAAGGAGCGGCGCCTGGCGATCGAGGAGAAGCAGCAGGAAGGCCTGCGCCGGACGCTCGAGCGCGAGCTCGAGTGGGTGCGGCAGAATCCGAAGGCGCGGCAGGCGAAGAGCAAGGCGCGCATCAAGGCCTTCGAGGAACTGCAGTCGGTCGAGTTCCAGAAGCGCAACGAGACCAACGAGATCTATATCCCGCCCGGCCAGCGCCTCGGTGACCTCGTGATCGAGGTCAAGGACCTGCGCAAGGGCTTCGGCGACCGGCTCCTGATCGACGGCCTGTCGTTCTCCCTGCCACGCGGCGGCATCGTCGGCATCATCGGCCCCAACGGCGCGGGCAAGACCACGCTTTTCCGCATGCTCACGGGCGTTGAGCAGCAGGACGCCGGCGAGATCCGGATCGGGCCGACGGTGCAGCTCGCCGCCGTGGACCAGTCGCGGGACTCGCTGAACGGCGAGAACACCGTCTGGCAGGAGATCTCCGGCGGCCTCGATATGATCCGGGTCGGCAATTACGAGACCGCCTCGCGCGGCTACGTGGGCCGCTTCAACTTCCGCGGCTCGCAGCAGCAGCAGCAGATCAAGGAGCTCTCCGGCGGCGAGCGCAACCGGGTACACCTCGCGAAGCTCCTGAAGAGCGGCGGCAACGTGCTGCTGCTCGACGAGCCCACCAACGACCTCGACGTCGAGACCCTGCGCGCGCTGGAAGAGGCCCTGCTCAACTTCCCGGGCTGCGCGGTGGTGATCTCCCACGACCGCTGGTTCCTCGACCGCATCGCCACCCACATCCTGGCCTTCGAAGGCAACTCGGAGGTGGTCTGGTTCGAGGGCAACTACCAAGAGTACACGGCGGACTTCCACAAGCGAAAGGGCGAGGCGGCCGACCAGCCGCACCGGCTGCGCTACAAGCCGATCCATACGTAGCGAAGGTTCCCCACCGGCGGGGACCTCTCGCGCCGCGGCCGAGGTGGCGAGGGGGCTCCGCTGATCACCATTCGCTAAGCACTATCCGCTATCCGCTTGATTACGCTAGACTCCGGGCAAGTCCTGAGGGCTTTGCCATGGCTGTCTTCATCGATTCCAGCGGACGGCTGCACCACGACCAGGGGCGCGGGCTCGCGCTCAACTGCCCTCACTGCCAGGTCCTCGCCCACATCACCCCGGTCTCGGTACCCGGCTTCGACGAGCTGCAGCTGCACAAGCCCAGCCACGTCGGCATCGTCTACCGCTGCGAGTCCTGCAACGCGCCCATATTCCTTAAGTTCCAGGTGAAGCTCTATGCCGGCAGCCGGGTCGAGCTGTCGCCGAGCTTCGTGGAACTCGAGCGCCCGCGCGAGCGCTTCAGCTTCACGCACCTTCCCGAGCAGACCGAGGCGTTCTTCAAGGAGGCCCTCGCCTGCTACTCGAGCGCCTGCTACACGGCCTTCGCGGCGATGTGCCGTCGCACGGCACAGTCGGTCTTCGACGACCTCGGCGAGGACGGCAAGCTGCGGCTTTTCGACGAGCTGGCCCAGGTGCGGCGCATGGCCGAGATCGACGAGGCCACCTTCCACGCGGTCAAGAAGGTGATCTTCGGCGGCGACGACGAGCCGCGCCCCAACCTCCCGGCGCTCGACGCCAGCCAGGCGGGCGTGCTGCTCGAGGTCATGAAGGACCTGCTGTACGAGGCGTACGTGCGGCGCGGCCGGCTCCAGCAGGCCATGATGGTCCGCCGCTTCTTCGTCGCGGACCCCGGCGACAAGGTCACGCCGCTCGGGAAGGCGCGCTCCTAGACGCGCGCGCCGCGACCGTCCCTCACCCCAGCCATCGCCGCGCGTTGGAGAACATCCGCATCCAGCCGCTGGCCTCGCCCGCGCCCGCTGGATACCAGGAGTTCTGAAGCGTCAGGTGCACGCGCTCCGGGTGCGGCATGGTGATGGTCACGCGGCCATCCACCGTGGTGAGCCCCGCGATGCCGGTCGGGGAGCCGTTCGGGTTGGCCGGGTAGCGCGACGCGATGCGGCCGCGGTTGTCCACGAACCTGAGGACGGCGAGCGGCTCGGCCGCGGCCAGCGCCGCCGCGTCCGCGAACTCGGCCCGGCCCTCGCCGTGGGACACCACGATCGGCAGCCGCGAGCCCGCCATGCCCGCGAGGAACAGCGACGGCGATTCGCGGACCTCGACGAGCGACAGCCGCGCCTCGAACTGCTCCGAGCGGTTGCGAACGAACCGCGGCCACGCCTCCGCTCCCGGGATCAGCTCCTTCAGGGCCGAGAGCATCTGGCAGCCGTTGCACACGCCCAGCGTGAAGCTGCCCGGGCGGGCGAACCAACCCGCGAACGCGTCCCGCGCCCGGGCGTTGAAGAGGATGGACTTCGCCCAGCCCTCGCCCGCGCCGAGCACGTCGCCGTAGCTGAAACCGCCGCAGGCGACGAGCCCGTCGAAACCATCGAGCGTGCCGCCGCCGGAGATGAGGTCCGTCATGTGAACGTCCACCGGCTGGAAGCCGGCGCGGTCGAGCGCCGCGGCCATCTCCATCTGGCTGTTGACGCCCTGCTCCCGCAGAACCGCCACGCGCGGCCGCCGCCCGGAGGCGATCATCGGGGCCGCGACGTCCTCCGCCGGATCGTAGGTCAACTGCCACGACAGGCCCGGGTCGTCCGGGTCCACGCGCGAAGCCTGCTCCTCGTCGGCGCAGTCCGGGTCGTCGCGCAGCCGCTGCATCTGCCAGCTGGTCTCGGACCAGGCGGCGCGCAGCGATGCGAGCGGCGCGGCGAGGAGCTCGCGGCCGCCCTGGCGCACCGCGAAGCGAGGCTCGGCGACCACCCGGCCCACGACGCGGGCGAGGCCGTCCAGGCCGTGGCGCGCGCAGGCCGACAGCGCCGCGGGCACGTCGGCCTCGCGCAGCTGCAGCAGCGCGCCGAGTTCCTCGCTGTAGAGCGCCGGCACGGGCGCGGCGCCGGGAATGAGTTCGAGCTCCACGCCCAGGCGGCCGGCGAAGGCCATTTCCAGCGCCGCCACGGCGAGGCCGCCATCCGAGCGGTCGTGGTAGGCCAGCACGCGCCCCTCCCCCGCCAGTTCCCTCACGACGGCGAACAGGCCCGACAGCCGCGCCGGGTCGTCCACGTCGGGCACGGCGGCGCCGAGCCGGCCGTAGACCTGCGCGAGTCCCGAGCCGCCGAGGCGGTCGCGGCCCGCGCCGAGATCGATGAGCACCAGCACGGTCGGGCCGGCGTCGGCGACGAGCTGGGGAGTGAGCGTGCGGCCAACGTCACGCACGGGCGCGAACGCCGACACGATCAGCGAGACCGGCGCGACCACCGCGCGCTCCACGCCGCCGTCGCTCCAGCCGGAGCGCATGGACAGGGAGTCCTTGCCGACGGGGATCGCGATGCCGAGTGCCGGGCAGAGCTCCTCGCCGACCGTGCGCACCGTGTCGAACAGCGCGGCGTCCTCGCCCGGCTGGCCGCAGGCCGCCATCCAGTTGGCGGACAGGCGGACGTCGCCGAGCCGCTCCACGTCGGCCGCCGCGATGTTGGTGATCGCCTCGCCGATGGCCATGCGTCCCGAGGCCGGGGCGTCGAGCACCGCGAGCGGCGTGCGCTCGCCCATCGCCATCGCCTCGCCGCTGGTGCCACGGAAGCCGGACAGCGTCACGGCGACGTCCGCGACGGGCACCTGCCACGGGCCGACCATCGGGTCGCGGCTCACGAGCCCGCCGACGCTGCGGTCGCCGATGGTCACCAGGAAGGTCTTGTCGGCCACGGCCGGCAGCCGCAGCAGCCGCTCCAGCGCCTCGGCCGGATCGACGCCCGCGCCGTCGAAGCCGTCGCCGGCGACCGGCCGGCGACGGACGTCGCGCAGCATCTTCGGCGGCTTGCCGAGCAGCACGTCGATCGTCAGCCGCACGGGATCCTCGCCGAGCAGCGGGTCGCGCACGTCGAGCAGGCCGTCGTCGGTGATGCGGCCGATCACCGCCCAGGGGCAACGCTCGCGGGCGCACAGCTGCGCGAAGCCCTCGAGCGCATGTTCCTCGATCACGAGCACGTAGCGCTCCTGCGCCTCGTTGCACCAGATCTCGAGGGGCGACATGCCGGGCTCGTCGCTCGGCACGGCCCGCAGGTCCACGCGCCCGCCGCGATGGCTGTGCGCGATCGCCTCGGGCACGGCGTTCGACAGCCCGCCCGCGCCCACGTCGTGGATCAGGAGGATGGGGTTGGCCTCGCCCAGCGCCCAGCAGCGGTCGATCACTTCCTGCGCACGGCGCTGCATCTCGGGGTTTCCCCGCTGCACCGAAGCGAAGTCGAGGTCCGCCGAGCTTGCGCCGCTGCCCATGGAGGAAGCCGCGCCGCCGCCGAGGCCGATCAGCATGGCTGGCCCGCCGAGCACCACGAGGTGCGCGCCGGGGGGAACCTCGGACTTCTCGACGTGCTGGCGGCGCACGTTGCCGAGCCCGCCGGCGATCATGATGGGCTTGTGGTAGCCGCGGACAACGCCCTCGGCGTCGCCGGGCACGCGCTGCTCGAAGCTGCGGAAGTAGCCGCAGATGTTCGGGCGGCCGAACTCGTTGTTGAAGGCCGCCGCGCCGATCGGCCCCTCGAGCATGATCTCGAGCGCGGAGGCGATGCGCGGCGAGCGGCCGTGATCCCTCTCCCAGGGCCGCTCGTGGCCCGGGATGCGCAGGTTCGAGACCGTGAAGCCGACCAGGCCGGCCTTGGGCTTGGCGCCGCGCCCCGTCGCGCCCTCGTCGCGGATCTCGCCGCCCGAGCCGGTCGCGGCACCGGGGAAGGGCGAGATCGCCGTCGGGTGGTTGTGGGTCTCCACCTTCATCAGGATGTCGATCGGCTCCTCGACGTAGCGGTACTCCGCGGTCGCCGGGTCCGGGAAGAGGCGCGCGCCGGCGGGCCCCTCGATGACGGCCGCGTTGTCCTTGTAGGCGGACAGCACGCCCCGCGGGCTCTTCGCGTGGGTGTTGCGGATCATCGCGAAGAGCGACTTCTCCTGCCGCTCGCCGTCCACGATCCAGTCGGCGTTGAAGATCTTGTGCCGGCAGTGCTCGCTGTTCGCCTGGGCGAACATCATGAGCTCGACGTCCGTCGGATCGCGACCGAGGCGCGCGTACGCGGCCGCGAGGTACTCGATCTCGTCACCGGACAGGGCCAGCCCCATGTCGCGGTTGGCGCGCGCCAGCGCGGCGGCCGGGTCGGCGCCGAGCGCGACGTGGCCGAGCGGGCGCGGCGCGTGGCCCGCGAACAGCGCCTCGGCGCCGCGCGCGTCGAGCACCACCGCCTCCGTCATGCGATCGTGCAGCGGACCCGCCAGCGCACCGAGCGCGGCATCGTCAAGGGCACCCTCCGAATCGACGTGGTACTCGATGCCCCGCTCGATCCGCCGGATCGCACCGAGGCCGCAGACGTGGGCGATGTCGGTTGCCTTCGTGGACCAGGGAGACACGGTCCCGGGCCGCGGGACCACGAGCAGCGCGCGGCCGCGCGCGGCCGCGGCCTCGCGGCGGGGGCCGTAGGTCAGCAGCCGCTCGAGCACGACGCGCTCGCCGGCGTCGAGCTCACGGGACACGTCGACGAAGTGCACGTACCGGGCGCCGACCGCGCGTATCCGGGCGTCGAGCGCCCGCAGGCCGGCGAGCAGCTTGACGAGGCGGAAGGGAGAAAGCGCCGGGGCGCCGTCGAGACGCAGCATCACGGGCGCAGTCGTGGATTCGGCTTCAACGACGTCGCTTCAGCGTCGCGGCCCGGGATCGGCGCCGCCGGGCAACACCACCGGGAACTGCGCCACGTTCGCACCGCCCTCGAGGGCCGTGATCTTGCTGACGCCCTGCTTGCGCACCTCGTCGATGCGCAGCACCGAGTGCAGCGGAAGGTAGCTGCGCTTGACCCCCTCGAACTCGGCCTTGATCCGCTCCTCGGCCGGGTCCACGACCACGGAGCTGCGCTCGCCGAACACGAGCTCCTCGACCTCGACGAAGCCGAACAGGCCGCCGTGGCTCACCTTTCGGGCATAGATCTCGTAAACCTTGCCCTGGCTGACGAAAAGCACCTTGAAAATGTGACTTGCGGCCATCTTGCTGCGGAGGTGGGACGATTATGGTTCAGCTGGCATTATAGGCGCCTTGCGGGGCCCGCGGCGCGTCGCGCCGCCGGCAGCGCCCCTTGGCCGAGGCGAGCCCGGGGAGGGACCCTGGGCAGGACGGAGACACCATGGCTCTGAGGCTCAGGATCGTGAGCGACAACGCCACCGAGGCCGGCGATTTCGATCGCTGGACCTTCGGCGTGAACGGCGGCCGGATCGGCCGGGCGCTCGACAACGACTGGGTGCTGATCGATTCGCAGCGCTACATCTCGGCGCATCACGCCGAGATCGAGCACCGGGCCGGCGAGTGGTGGATCTGCGACCTCAGCACGAACGGCATCTTCATCAACGACAGCCAGCGGCCGCTGGGCCGCGGGGGCCGCCACCGCATCGCCGACGGGGACCGCATCCGCGTCGGCCCCTACGACATCGTGGCCCAGGTCACGGCCGGCAACGATTTTTCGGTCGAGCAGGAATTCGACCTGACGCAGACGGCTTTCGACAACTCGCTCGACATCGACCTGCCGCTGCCCGGCATGCCGGGGTCCGCGCATGCGGGGCAGCCGTCCAGGCAGCCGCCCCGGCCGCCCGCGCCGCCGCCGGCACCCGCCGCCACCGAACGGCCATCGGCCCGACCGGCCGCCGCCGAGGCACACAAGGCCGCCCCGGCCCGCCCCGCCGGTACGGACGATCGGGCCCTGTGGCCGGGCATCGCGGCCTTCTGCAAGGGCGCTGGCATCGACCCCGTGTCCCTGCCCGCGGAAGCGCGCGCCCAGCTCCTGCAGGAGGCTGGACAGGCGCTGCGCGAGACGATGCTCGGGCTGATGGATCTCTCAAGGTCCCGGGCGGAATTCGCGCACGAGTTCGGCGTTTCGGGCTCCAGCCGCCAGCGTGATGCCACGAGCCCGCTCATGCAGCTGAGCGCCGTCGAGGAGGCGCTGTCGCGCCTGCTCACCGGCCGGGGGCCGCATTCGCCGCGCGCGGTGGACGAGGTCCGCGCCCAGTTCGCGAAGAGCCGTCACCACCAGCAGGCCACGCTGGTCGCGCTGCGCGAGGCGATCCCCGCGCTGCTCGAGCGGCTCGATCCGGATGCGCTGGAGGAACAGTTCGGGCGCAGCTCGCGCGGACCGGCCAGCGCGGACATGATGGCCCGCTACTGGGCCCGGTACCGAGAGATGCACAAGGCCGCCATGGCGCGCGGCGAGTCCGGCCTGCCTCCCGCCTTCGTGGAGGAATTCGCGCGCGCCTACCAGGCGCTCACGGCCGCCGGCCTGCGGCCCGCGTCGCTGGAAGACGACCGGGCGTGACGCCGGCCGCGAGGGTCGGGCCGCCGGCGGGGCGGCGCTTGGAACCCGCCGGGTTCGTCCACACACCGCTCCCCGCCACATACGCAAAGAGCCCCGCGAGGGGGCTCTTTGCGTATGTGATGGCGGAGAGGGTGGGATTCGAACCCACGTGGGGCGTAATGCCCCCAACCGATTTCGAGTCGGTGCCGTTGTGACCGCTTCGGTACCTCTCCGGAGCCCAGGACCGGCGGAAGGTTCCTCCGGTCGCGGGGCGCGGTAGTTTACACGAATGACGCCCGCTGCACCCAGCCCGCCGACCCACGCCGTCCGCCCGGCGCTCTGCGCCGCCGCGGCCCTGGCCTGGGCGATGACGCTTGGCACCTGCTCCCAGCCGCCGCGGCTGATCGACCAGGTCCGGATGCTGGGCATACTCAAGGTCGCGACCCGCAACAGTCCCACGGCCTACTACCTCGGCGTGGACGGGCCGCAAGGGCCCGAGTACGAGCTCGCGGCCGGCTTCGCGCAACGCCTCGGCGTCGAACTCGACCTGCGCGTCGTGCCCTCCACCACCGCGGCCATCGAGGAAGTCCAGCGAAATCGGGTGCACCTGGCGGCCGCCGGCATCGTGGTCAACGAGGCCCGGCGCGAGTTCCTGTCGTTCGGCCCGGTCTACCAGCGCATCAGCCAGCACGTCATCCACCATGCCCGAGGGCGCCGTCCTGCCTCGGCTGCGGACCTGGTGGGAATGCGCGTCGAGGTGCTGGCAGGGTCGACCCACGCGTCGGCGCTCGCGGCGCTTGCGGCGCAGTATCCGGGCCTGGCCTACACCGAGGTCGCGGGGGTGGACCAGCTGGAACTGCTGGACCGCGTCTCGAACGGCGCCATCGACGCGACGATCGCGAACTCGACCGACTTCAAGGTGGGCCGGCACCTGCACCCCGAGCTGCGCCAGGCCTTCGAGATCGCCTCCGCGCAGGAGGTCGCCTGGGCCCTGAGCCCGCGCGACCGGTCGCTCGACGCGGAAGTCGAGGCGTATTTCGCCGAGCTCGCATCGCAGGGACGGCTCGCCGCGATCCTCGACCGCCACTACGCCGAAGCCGAGGACTTCGACTACCTCGACTCGGTCAACTTCCTGCGGCACGTGCACGAGCGCCTGCCCGCACTGCGCCCCTTCTTCGAGGAGGCAGCGGCCCAGACCGGCCTCGACTGGCGGCTCATCGCCGCCGTGGGCTACCAGGAATCGAAGTGGGACGCCAAGGCCGTCTCGCCCACCGGCGTGCGCGGGCTGATGATGCTGACGGCCGATACCGCGAGGCGCGTCGGGGTCGCCGACCGCGAGGACGCGCGGCAGAGCATCCTCGGCGGCGCGCGCTACCTGGTGGAGGTGCGCTCCAAGATCCCGGAGCGGATCGCCGACCCGGACCGGATGTGGCTGGCACTGGCCGGCTACAACGTCGGCTACGGCCACCTCGAGGACGCGCGCATACTGACGCAGCGTCACGGCCGGAGCCCGGATTCCTGGGACGACGTCAGCGCGCACCTGCCGCTGCTCGCGCAGGAGCGCTGGCACGTGGAGACGCGCCTCGGCTACGCCCGCGGCTGGGAGCCGGTGCACTTCGTGCACAACGTGCGCGGCTACCTCAACATGCTGGTATGGATGACCGGCTCGCCGGACGGCGAGCTGCGCCTCCAGCCGCCGGACACCGGCGGCTGAACCGGCGCGAGCTCGGGAAGGCGTGCCGGGCGCCGGCCGCAGGGCTTCGCCGAGTCGCTCATCGCCCGTCCCTCGTCGTCCGTGCAGCAGCTTCCGCAAGGCGGCGCCGCTCGAAGAAGCCCTTGAGCAGCGCCCCGCACTCGTCGGCGAGCACGCCGCCGAACGTGTCCACCGCGTGATTGAGTCCCTTCGCGGTCACGAGGTTGAAAGCGCTGCCCGCCGCGCCCTGGCGCGGATCCCAGGTGCCGAACACCAGCCGTGCAACCCGCGCGTGCACGAGCGCCGCGGCGCACATCGGGCAGGGCTCGAGCGTCACATAGAGCGTCGTGCCGCCGAGCCGGTAGTCGTCGAGCGCGCGTGCCGCCGCGCGCAGCGCCAGCACCTCGGCATGCGCCGTCGGATCGCGCAGCGTGATCGGCTGGTTCCAGCCCTCGCCGATCACCTGCCCGCCGCGCACGACCAGGGCACCGACCGGCACCTCCCCCTGGGCCTCGGCGCGCGCGGCGAGCGCGAGCGCCTCGCGCATGCAGTCGGTGTCAGTCTTCACGCATCAGCCCGCCAGAGCTCTTTCGGGCCGTAATGATACTCCGGGGCACGTCGCGCGGCTTCAGCCGGCGTCCAGCATGCCTGGCGGCGTTGGCTCGACGTGCTGGTCCAAGGGTCCGCCGGGCTGGGTCGAGTATGGCGCCGGCGCCGCAACCAAGCGGTGCGCTGTTGACGCTCATCTCGCAGCCACAGGCCGTAGAGGCCGACTTCGCGCGCCAGCAGTTCACCGCGGCCGTGACGAACTGGTGGCGCAGCCACCGATCCGCCTGTCCGGAAGACGGGACAAGACACGGATTCCGGGCGAGGGTACGAGCTTCGCTGCGGCGCCGCTGCTGCGAGGAACTGCTCAGTGAATAGTGATCGGTGATCGGTGATTGGCCAGAGAGCCTCCAGCCATCCCGGCCAGATCGAAGAGAAGGGCCCCGCGAGACCGACGCACCTTTCACTCATCCGAAGGGAACTCGCCACCTTCGTGCTCGGCACGCGCCCGGCATCGGCCGCGGACCCGTTAAACCAACTCGACCGCGTGCTCGATCGCAGCCACCTGGCGCCCCCCCCGGCGCGGCGGTGCCCACTCCCACTCAAGTTTCCATCCGATCCAGGTAACTGCTGTCACTAAGGCGGTATGCGCTTGAGCAAGTGCACGAGGAGCGGCACGAGCGCGTACGTCAGCAGACCGTAAACAAGCAGCGGCCTGAACGAATACCAAGCGAGAAAGATCGCATCGCCGGACATGAAAAGTTCCTGCGCACCTTCCAGGTCGCTCCACACGAATACACCTAGCACGAAGAAAGTCGCGCAAAGGACCGCTACAACCAACAGACCGACGAAGCGTACGCGCCGCCATCGCCGCCTGAGTATTCCTGTCAACCAGGAAATCCAGGGACCACGTGGCCTGGGTTCATGCGCGGCGTTCATGAATCAAAGCACGTCAACGGCCACCCGAGTCGGAATGTCCAGAGACATCCAGGCAGCGCCCTTCATAGCGATCCATCCACCTCCGCGTCCACTGTTTTCCGGCATTCATCGAAGTTGTAACGAAGTGGGGCACAAGCAGCATGGGAAGTTTAGACCGCCTTTCCGGTCAGGTAACTACGCGGAACGCGCCTTTGCTTGCGCTCGGCCTGCCACCGGCAGGCGTGGCCTGACGATTGCGCCTGCCGAAAGAACTGACCAAGCCGCCGGCCGCCGCAGCGATTGATATGCACGCGCGCCGGGCGTACCATGCCGGCGCATTGGACTCAGGAGGACGCAATGCGACGCGTCAAGACTCACTTTCCGGCACTTGCAGGCCTTTTCATCGGCCGGTGAGCCCGTCCTGATTCCGCGCTAGGCGATCGAAATCCGGACCCGCTCATCACCGAGCGGGTTTTTCGCTTCAGCAACCCAAAGCTTCGTAGCGACCCGCCCGGTCCCGGCCCGACCGGATCCGATTCGTACTCGACGTCACCACGGGGTGCCGTCCGGCGGGAAGAACGACCATGAACGACACACAGCACGGTTCGCTGTGGCAGATCACCCAGGGGCATCGCGTCCGCTACGCGTATGCGATCCTGGCCATGGGCCTCACGAACCTGTTCATGTTCGGCGCGCCGCTCGCCGGGCGCTACGCCATCGACGTGGCGGTCGAGCGGGACCTCGGCTACGCGGCGACCCCGCTGCTGTGGCTGGCGGGCCTGTTTGCCGGCGCGGACACCTTCGTGGCCTATCTCTGGCTGTCCGCGGCGGCCGCGGTGGCGCTAACCCTGCTGGGCGGCGTCTGCCAGTACGCGCGCGGCCGATTGGCGGCCAGGGCCTCGGAAGCCATCGCGCGGCGCCTGCGCGAGCAGATCTACCGGCGCCTGCACCTCTTGCAGGCCGGCTACTACGACACCGCGGACACCGGCGACCTGGTGCAGCGCGCGAGCTCCGATGTCGAGACCGTGCGGGTCTTCCTCGCCAACGACGTCGTCGAGATCGGCCGCGCGCTGATGCTGGTACTGTGCGTCACGCCGGTCCTGTTCTGGATGGACGCGCGCCTCGCCTGGCTGTCGCTGTGCCTCATGCCGATCCTGGCCTGCGGCGCCTACCTGTTCTTCTCCGGCGTGAAGAAGGTCTTCCAGCAGACCGACGAAGCCGAGGCGGCGATGACCGCGACGCTGCAGGAGAACCTCACCGGCATCCGGGTGGTGCGCGCCTTCGCGCGGCAGGCCTACGAGATCGATAAGTTTGCGCAGCGCAACGCCGCCTTCCGCGACCAGAACCAGCGGCTGATCCAGCTGATGAGCCTGTACTGGAGCGCCAGCGACCTGTTCGCCATGTCGCAGATCGGCCTCGTGCTGTTCGGCGGCGCGTACTTCATCATGGACGGCACGCTGACGGTGGGCACCCTGTTTGCGTTCATGACCTATGTCGCGATGGTGATATGGCCGATCCGCCAGCTCGGCCGCGTGCTCACCGACACCGGCAAGGCCGTTGTCAGCCTCGGGCGTATCAAGGAAGTGCTCGAAGCGACGGAGGAGTCCGAGGAACGCGCGCCCGAAGAGGACCGCGCCCGCGGCGAAATACAGATCGAGGGCCTGACCTTCGCCTACAAGGCGGACCGCCCGGTGCTGCGCGACGTGAGCATCCACGTGCGGCCGGGCGAGACGCTGGCCATCGTCGGGCCGCCCGGCTCGGGCAAGTCCACGCTCATCCGGGTGCTGCTGCGCCTGTATCCGTACCAGCAGGGCTCGGTGCGCCTCGACGGGCGCGAGATCGCCGAGACCAATCGTCAGTGGCTGCGCCGCCAGGTCGGCGTGGTACTGCAGGACCCGTTCCTGTACTCGCGCTCCGTGCGCGCCAACCTCGCGGTCGGGCGCAGCCATGCGCCGGAGTCGGAGCTGATCGAGGCTTGCCAGGATGCGGCTATCCACGACAGCATCCTGCGCTTCTCCAACGGCTTCGACGCCATGGTCGGCGAGCGCGGCGTCACGCTCTCCGGCGGCCAGCGCCAGCGGCTGGCGCTGGCCCGGGCGCTGCTGAAGGATCCGCCGGTGCTGGTGCTCGACGATTCGCTCTCGGCCGTGGACACCGGCACCGAGGCGCGCGTGCTCGAGGCACTGCGACGCCGCAAGGGCCGGCAGACCACGCTGATCATCGCGCACCGCCTGTCGTCGGTGATGCACGCCGACCGGATCATGGTGCTCGACGAGGGCCGGGTGGTGCAGCTCGGCGACCACGCCACCCTGAGCCGGCAGCCGGGCCCGTACCAGCGGCTGTGCGACATCCAGGGCGCGCTCGACGCATCGATCCGCCGGGACGTCGCGGCCTCGACCAGCGCGTTGCCCGCAGGAGCATGACATGGCTGCCTATGACGAGAGCCAGGACGACGGCTTCAACGACGACCAGCTGGCCTCGCGCTTCAACCTGCGGCTGTGGAAGAAACTGTTCAGCTACGCCAAGGTCTACCGGCGCGAGCTGTGGATCCTGGCCATCAGCGCCGTTTTCACCGCGGCCACGGAGGTCTGCTACCCGCTGATCACGCGCGAAGTCGTCGACCGCGTTGCGGCCGACGGCCTGTCGACGGATCTCTGGCCGCTGATGCTGGCCTATGCCGCGTGCACGCTGGTGCTGACGCTGTCGGTCGGCACCTTCGTCCGGATGGGCGGCAAGATCCGGACCTCGGTCGCGCATGACATCCGTCGCGATGGCTTCGAGAGCCTGCAGCGGCTGTCGTTCTCGTTCTACGACTACCGGCCGGTCGGCTGGTTGATGGCGCGCATGACCTCGGACTGCGAGCGGCTGTCGAACATCCTGGCCTGGGGATTCCTCGACCTGGTGTGGGGCAGCACCATGATGCTCGGGATCGCGGTGGCGATGCTGGTGATGAGCCCGAAGCTGGCGCTCGCCGTGCTCGCCATCATCCCGGTGCTGGCCTGGGTCTCCGCGGGCTTCCAGCGACGCATCCTCAAGAGCGCGCGGCAGGTGCGCGCCACGAACTCGCGGATCACGGCCTCCTACAACGAAGCCATCATGGGCGTGCTGACCAGCAAGGCCTTCGTGCGCGAGGAGCCCAACCAGGCCGACTTCCAGAAGCTGACCCAGAGCATGTACGGCGCCTCGGTGCGAAACCTGACCCAGGCCGCGATCTACGTGCCGATCGTGATCACGCTGGCGAGCCTGGCCACTGGCCTCGCGCTCGCCATGGGCGGCCTGGACCTGCTCGGCGGGGTGATCACCGCCGGAACGCTGGTGGCGTTCATGGCCTACACGCGGCACTTCTTCGACCCGGTGGAGCAGCTCGGCCACTGGTTCGCGGAGATGCAGATGGCGCAGGCCTCGGCCGAACGCATCCTGAGCCTGATCGAGGCCGAACCAGACATCCAGGACTCCGCCGCGGTGCGCGATGCGCTGGCGCTGGCCCGCCAGCGGCGCGCCGCCGGTGACCTGGCCGAGGACGGCGGCGATGCGGCGATCGAGGAGATCGAGTTGCGCCAGGTGGGCTTCGCCTACGACGCGGCGCGGCCGGTGCTGCAGGACATCAACCTGCGCGTGCGGCGCGGCGAGACCATCGCCATCGTCGGCCCGACCGGCGGCGGCAAGAGCACGCTGGTGAACGTGATCTGCCGCTTCTACGAGCCGACCCAGGGGCAGGTGCTGGTCGACGGCGTGGACTACCGCGAGCGCAGCCTGCATTGGCTGCAGTCGAACCTGGGCATGGTGCTGCAGAACGCGCACGTGTTCAGCGGCTCGATCCTCGAGAACATCCGCTACGGGCGGCTCTCCGCCAGCGACGAAGAGGTCGTGGCGGCCGCGCGGACGGCCGGCGCGCACGACTTCATCCTGCAGCTGGAGAAGGGCTACCAGACCCAGGTCGGCGAAGGCGGCGGGCGGCTGTCCGCCGGCCAGAAGCAGCTGATCAGCTTCGCCCGCGCGATCCTCGCGGATCCGCAGATCCTGGTCATGGACGAGGCCACCTCATCGGTGGACACCGAGACCGAGCAGCGCATCCAGGCGGCGATGACGCACGTGCTCAGGGGGCGCATCGCCTTCGTGATCGCGCACCGGCTGTCCACCATCCGCAATGCCACGCGCATCGTGGTGGTGGAGGATGGCCGTATCACCGAGGCCGGCACGCACGACGCGCTGATGGCGGCGCGCGGCCACTACTACGACCTGTATCGCCAGCAGAGCCTGCAGGAGTCGAGCCGCGACCTGGTGTCCACGCCGCCGCAGCCGGCGTGAGCGGACCCGGCGGACGGCAGCCACGGCTTGACAGACGCGGCCTTCGCGACGTCCCATCCGCACCATGAACAAGCCCTACTCGGTCGAACAACACATCGCCTTGCGGCGCGTCAGCGGCCTCGCGGCGAGTCCGGACGGCCAGTGGCTCGCCGTCTGCGTGCAGCGGCTCGACCGCGACGGCGCGAAGTACGTGTCCGACCTGTGGAAGGTGCCCACCGACGGTGGCCCGGCGGTGCAGCTCACCCGCGGCGACAGCCAGGACAGCGCGCCCTGCTTCCGGCACGACGGCGCGCTCGGCTTCCTATCCAACCGCACGCCCAACGAGGTCAAGCCGGACGACGAGGCCGACAAGCGCATGCAGGTCTGGCTTCTGCCCGCCGCCGGTGGCGAGCCGCGGCAGTTGACCGACGAGCCGCTTGGCGTCGAGGCGTTTCGATTTGCCGCCGAGGCCGACCGATTGGCCTACTTCGCGCCGGTGCTTCCCGGCGTCGCCCTCGACAAGCAGCGCGAAGCCGCCGCCGAGCGCAGCAAGAAGGGACCCAGTGCACGCAATTTCCGGCGCCAGCCGGTCCGCCACTGGGACCACTGGCTGCACCAGAACCCCGACCAGGCCAGCACGCACCTGATCGTCGCCACTTCCGATGGCCAGGCGCGCGAGGACTCGACCCCCGAAGCTACGAGCGAGTTCTGGATCGAGCCACAGTTCGACCTGAGCCGCGACGGCCGCCGCGTGCTGGTTCGCCGGGCGAGCCTCGGCGCGGACCGGGAAGAAGATTCCGCCCTGCTGGTGATCGACCTCGCCAGCAAGGCACGCCGGCTGTACGAGCAACCGCCCAACACCATGAACGACGGCGCCCGGTTCTCGCCCGACGGCAAGACCATCGCGACCGTCCGCGAGACCCGCTCGCCGCAGAGGGCGGTGCGCCCGGTGCTGACGCTCGTCGATGTCCAGTCTGGCACCATGCGCGAACTCGCGACCGGCTGGGACCGCTGGCCGCACCTCGCCGACTGGAGCGCGGACGGCTCCACGCTGCTGGTCAGCGCCGACGACGGTGGAGTCACGCCGGTTTTCGGCATCGCCGCCGGCGATGGCGCGGTCACGGCCTGGACGCCGCCGGCCGGCGGCGGCACACACAGCAACGTGGTGGCATTGCCGGACGGCCGGGCTGCCTGCATCCGTTCCTCCCTGCTGGATGCCCCGGAGTGCCACCGGCTCGACGGACCCGGGCGGGCCGCCGCGGCCCTCGCGCGCCTCTCCAACTTCACGCCAGCCGACAGCTGGGCCGAGGTCGAGCACATCACGACGGCGTCGACCGACGGCACGGCCATTCACAGCGTCGTCACGCGCCCTAAGGGGGCGAGGCACGCACCGACCTTGCTGTGGATCCACGGCGGTCCGATCGGCATGGCCGGCGACGGCTGGCACTGGCGCTGGAACTCACTGCTCGCGGTCGCACAGGGCTATGTCGTGGTTCAGCCCAACCCGCGCGGTTCCACCGGCTTCGGGCAGGCGTTCGTTCAGGGCATCTGGGGCAACGTCTGGGGCAAGCAGTGCTTCGAGGACCTGATGGCGGTGGCCGACGCGCTGGAGACCCGCGTAGACGTCGATCCGCGCCGCATCATGGCCATGGGCGGCAGCTTCGGCGGCTACATGACCAACTGGATCGGCACCCAGACGCAGCGCTTCCGCTGCCTGGTCACGCACGCCAGCATCGTCACCATGGCGCAGTTCACGGGCACCACGGACCATCCGGCCTGGTGGTACCTGGAGATGGGCGGCGAGAACCCCTACGCCGACATGCCGGCCTTCGACCGCTACGCGCCAATCCGCTACATCAGCCAGTGGAAGACTCCCGTGCTGATCATCCACGGGGAGAAGGACTACCGCTGCCCGATCAGCGAGGGGCTGAACCTGTTCGAGGCACTGCAATACCACGGGGTCGACAGCGAGTTGCTCGTCTTCCCGGACGAGAACCACTGGATTCTCAAGCCGCGCAACATCGTCGCCTGGTACGAGAACGTGCTCGGATTCCTCGCCCGGCACATGCCGGGCTAGGCCATCTCGCAACGAAAGCGGCCCGGCTTCCCGCGGATCTTCCCGACGAAACGAGCCGCCCTGCGAGCGTCCACGACCGATGCAGAGCGGTCAATCTTCACTCCCACTCGATCATCAACGAGCCTTCTAAGCTGTTGATTCTTAAGGCACTCTCTGCCGCTCCGCAGACTTTTACCGTCATTTTTACCGTCAAAGTGCGGAGCATCAGCATTGGCGCGGGTTTGCGGGCGATTCGGCCAAATCTGACCTTTCGAGATCGCCCAAGAAGCGCTGGCATCGAACATCTTAAGTTATTGTCCAGACTCACTTTTTCGCCGATATTTTTACCGTCACGATGCCACACGGCGGTGCAGTTGAAAGTCACCATCGAGATCGATCGACTCGCACAGCTCTCGGCGAATATTCTGGCAGACCGCTTCACCCACGAACAGTGTTGACCGCTCACTGCGAAATTGGCCGACAGTGCGTTCGATCGCGTGGATCCCAGACAGCCTCCGTCTCGATCACCTCAATGAAGCGCTCTGCACTGAACCCGTCATACAGAGTCCAGGCAGATGGGCTCGCAACGTCCTCAGGCGACTGGTCTGCTACGTAGTTCCCGGCGAGCAAACCATTGGGGTCGTTCAAGAGGTGACGATCATCGCGAAGCGCGATCAACAGTTCTTCGACTGAGACTTTCAGAAAGCCGGCGAAGCGCTGGTGGTCGTACTCGATGGATGTGTCGGCGATCCAACCATGTTGGCGAGTTGGGACCCGATCCTCGGTCAAGTCGAGCAACGCGCGCAGCTCGGGATTCGAGGCGATTGCCAGCGACACCGCTTCGACCTTGCGGCGAAGCTGATCGCCTGCCTTGCGAAGCGTGGTGGTGGCGTGCAGCCACGCGTCCCGCTGAGATCGGCGCATGAACGTCGACTTCACCTCGATGACGAACAGATGCCCATCGAGGGTGGCGATCAGGTCCACCTCGCCAGGATCGTCCACGTCGCGCAAGGGCTTCCAATTCAGCAGCGTCTTGAATCCACGCGTCTCGAATAGCTGTGCCAGGCCTGCCTCAATCCGTTGCGCCTCGTCCCGAGCTTGCCCGCGTCGAGCGCCGAGTCGCCTCAGATTGTTGATCGCAGCCGAGCTGTTGTTCTGCAGGCCAACGATCCATCTGAAGACCTGGCTCGTTGCGCTGGAGGCGTTCTGCCATCGCGACCGTGTCGTAGGTCCAGAAGTCCAGGATCGCGGATGCCATTCTGGGATTGCCTTTGGGCTCGGATGCCGTGACGGTCCACCCGGTGATGTTGGCCACCTTCGAGTCTCGATCCGACCAGGTGAGCGGCAGCCGGTTTTGAAACCCTTCGCGCAGGCCGTCCATGGTCAGACGCCGCAGAGCGACGATCCAGTTCCCCGACGCATCAAGGCGCTCCGCAAAGGCTGCCAGGAAGTCCCGCTGGAAGAATACCGACATCAGGTTGAGCGACAGCAGCCCTTGGAAGAGATCGACGGTATCTCCGGACGCGGAAGTCACTTCGTCGGCGACACCGTACGCCTCACGCAAGCGAAGCTGCGCTTGCAG
>JALORP010000044.1 GCA_025458865.1 Steroidobacteraceae bacterium
TGGGCGTGATCGCGGAGCGGGCGCGCGTGAACGCACTCAAGCAGTCGGTGACCTCGAACGAGACCGCGCTCGAGGCGACCGAAGCAGGTTTCGAGGTCGGCACCCGCACGACCGTGGACGTGCTCGACGCACGCCGGCGCCTGTTCGAGGCGCAGCGCGATTACGCCCGCAGCCGCTACGACTACCTGATCAACCTCGTGCGCCTCAAGTCCGCCGCCGGCATCCTCGTGCCGCAGGACCTCGCCTACATCAACGAGTTCCTGACGCGGCCGACGCCGCTGCAGATCACCCGCCCGGCGGGCTGAGCAGCGGCACGATCATCGCCACGAGTCGCTCCACCGCGCCGCGGCTCTGCGCCACGGCGTGCAGGCCGCCTGCGCCGTCTCCACGGGCGGTCTGCGGGTGGTCGAACCAGTCGTTGACGCGCTGCGCGAGGTCCTCGCGGCTCCGCACGATGCGCAGCGCGCCCGAGCGCTGCAGGAGTTCCGCGACGTCCTGCGCGTTCTGCGTGTGCGGGCCGGACAGCATCGGCAGTCCGAGCACCGCCGGCTCGAGCAGGTTGTGGCCGCCGATCGGCACGAGGCTGCCGGCCACGAAAGCAACGTCGGCTGCCGCGTAGAACGTCATCAGCTCGCCCATGGTGTCACCGAGGACGACCTCGGTGGCCGCCGAGGCCTCCTCGTCGCGGGAGCGGAGGACGTAGCTGACACCCCGCTTCTCCAGCAGCGCCCTGACCGCCTCGAATCGCGGTGGATGGCGCGGGGCCAGCACGAGCAGCGCGTCCGGAAACCGCCCGCGGACGACGGCATGCGCATCGAGCACCAGCTCCTCCTCGCTCTCGTGCGTGCTGCCGGCGACCCAGACCGGCCGGCTGGGCGCATTGCGCTCGCGCCAGGCGCGACCCCGGCCCGGCACGTCCTGCGCCAGCTCGAAGTCGAACTTCACGTTGCCGGTGACGCGGGTCCGGCCGGCGCTCGCGCCGATGGAGAGGAAGCGCTCGGCGTCGGCCGCGCTCTGCGCGCCGATGACGATGCCGTGCGCGAGCGTGGCGCGGAACAGCGGCACCAGGCGACGGTAGCGGCGCACCGATCGCTGTGACACGCGGGCGCTGGCGAGCACCAGCGGCACGTCGCGGCGTCCGCACTCGGCGAACAGGTTTGGCCAAAGCTCGGTCTCGAGGATGACCGCGAGCTTCGGCCGGACGCGGTCGAAGAAGCGCCGCACGGACCCGGGAAGGTCGTAGGGCACGTAGCGGTGGATCACCGCGTCGCCGAACAGCGCGCGGGCGCGCGCGGCCCCGGTGGGCGTCACGGTCGTGAGCACCAGCGGCATGCCGGGGTAGCGCCTGAGCAGGGCGCGCACCAGCGGCTGCGAGGCCTGCACCTCGCCGACCGACACGGCGTGCACCCATATGGAGTCGCGATCGATCCTCGCGCCGAAGCCGAAGCGCTCGGCGGGGCGGTCGCGGTAGGCCGGGTCGCGCAGGCCGCGCGCAAGGTGCAGGCCGAAGGCGATCGGGGCCACGATGCGGATCAGCAGGTTGTAGATGAAGCGCACGGCCGTCAGCCCGGCGCGGCGTCGTGGGCGGCCACGAGGCGCGCGAAGCCGGCGCGCCAGTCGATCTCCGGCCGCGCGCGGAAGGTCTTGGCGAGCGAGCGCTCCAGCCGGGCGAGGACGCCGCGGGTCCAGTCGCCCGGGGCGCGCAGGCGGCCGCGGTCGAAGTCGAGCAACCAGACGCCGCCGCCGTCGCCGATCATGACGTTGCTGGCGTTGAGGTCCGCGTGGTGCACGCCGGCGTCGTGGAAACGGCGAATCGTCCGCCCGACGGACTCCCAGCCGGCGGCGTCCAGCGTGCCGGCCAGCAGCCGCGCGGCCAGCGGCTCGCAGGACGGCAGACGCAAGGTGACGATCTCGGCCCGGTAGAGCAGCCCCTCGCGCGTGTAGCGCGCCGCGACAGGCGCTGGCGCGGGCAGGCCGCCGTCGGCGAGATGGCCGAGCAGCGCGAGCTCCCGGAAGCCGCGCGTGCGGCCCTCGCCGAGCCAGAGATAGCGATCCCGCGAGATCCTCGCCGGCAGGCCGCCGCGCAGGTACCGCCGCAGCACGTACTGGCGTTCCCCGGCGTCGAGGAACAGCACCGAGCCGCGGCCGCCGGCGAGCTCGCGCAGCGCGCCTCGCGCCCGCCAGGATACGGGATCGAAGAGTTCCGGCGCGTTGTTGACGCGCCCGGGGTCGTATAGGATTGCGCCGCCTTCGGTGGCGACGCGCCGGAAATTCATGCCCGCCATCCTACAGTCCGCGCCCCGGCGCGTCTGCATCCTCCGCCTCTCCGCGATCGGCGACACCTGCCACGTCCTGCCGGTGGTGCGTACGCTGCAGGCGGCATGGCCCGGCGTCGAGTTCACCTGGATCATCGGCCGTCTCGAGGCGAAGCTGATGGGCCTCGCCGAGGACATCGAGTTCATCACCTTCGACAAGCGCGGGGGCGCGGGCGAGCACCTGCGCGTCGCGAAGCTGCTGTCGCAGCGGCGCTTCGACCTGCTGCTGCACATGCAGCTCGCCCTGCGCGCGAGCGCCATCGCGGCCACCGTGCGCGCCCCGGTGAAGCTCGGCTTCGACCGCGCGCGCGCGCGCGAGGCCCAGTGGCTGTTCACGACCCACCGCATCGCGCCACGCGAGCGGGAGCACGTCATGGACTCGCTGTTCGGCTTCGCCGAGGCGCTCGGCGTGCACGAGCGCCGGCTGCGCTGGGACCTGCCGCTGCCGCCGGATGCGATCGCCTACGCCCACGCGGTGATCCCCGACGGCCGGCCGACCCTGGTCATCAGCCCCTGCTCGAGCCACCCGCTGCGGAACTGGCGGGCGGAAGGCTACGCACAGGTGGCCGACCATGCCGTGCGCACCCACGGCATGCGGGTGGTCATCGCCGGCAGCCCCGCGCCTGCCGAGAAGGCGATGGCGCGGGAGATCCTCCGCCACGCCCACGAGCCGCTGGTGGACATGGTCGGCAAGGACACGCTGCCGCAGCTGCTCGCGCTGCTCGCGCGCGCCCGCGCGCTGCTCACGCCGGATTCCGGCCCGGCCCACATGGCCACCATGGTGGGCACACCGGTGATAGGGCTGTATGCGGCAACGAATCCCGACCGCAGCGGCCCGTTCCTCAGCCGGCGCTTCTGCGTCAACCGCTACCCCGACGCCGCCCGGAAGTACCTCGGAAAGGAGCCTTCGGCCCTCCCCTGGACCACGAAGATCGAGCGGCCCGGCGTCATGGACCTGATCCGGCCGGACGACGTCATGGACCGCCTCGACGCGCTCGCCCGCAACGGCTTCTCGGTCGCCTGACGCGCAATCGGCTACGCTTCGATCTTTCCGCCAGCGGAGAACCCCGTGACCGACATCCTCGTTCCCATCTCACCCGGCGAGCTGCTCGACAAGGTCACCATCCTCCGGATCAAGGCCGAGCGGATGACCGATCCCGTGAAGCTGGCCAACGTGAGGCTGGAGCTCGACCTGCTGGAGCGCACCTGGGCCGCGACGCCGCACGCGTCGGTGGACCTCGCCGCCGACATCGGCGCGCTGCAGGCCGTCAACGAGCGCCTGTGGGACATCGAGGACGACATCCGCGAGAAGGAGCGGGCCCAGGACTTCGGGCCCGGCTTCGTCGAGCTGGCCCGCTCGGTCTACTTCGAGAACGACGAGCGCGCGGCCATCAAGAAGCGCATCAACACCAGGCTCGGCTCGCGCATCGTCGAGGAGAAGTCCTACAAGGACTACAAGCCCGCGTAGACAGCAAAGACACTCCAGGGGACATTCCCTTCGAGTCTTGCCCGCGATCAAGGTAAATGGTGCACACAGGCACCCGCGGTACCCAGGCGCCAAAACTCGAAGGGAATGTCCCCTGGAGTTCCGTCAGGCCTCGAGGAAGTACTCGGCGCTGCAGTAGGGGCACTTGGCCCAGCCGGTCTTCTCGATCGCGAGGTATACCCGTGGATGGCTGTTCCACAGCTGCATCCCCGGCATCGGGCAGGACAGCGGCAGGTCGGCGCGGCTGACCTCGTAGCGGTTCTCCGCGTTCGGCTGGATGAGCCCGCCGCCGCGGGCGGTTGCGCTGGCCACGATCGGTCCTCGGGACGGGATCTTGAGACGGGTGGGTCGGCGCCTGATTATACAGCCGCGCCCGGCTCCCCGGCGACCATGACCTCTTCCCAGACGCGGGCGACCTTCCCGCGCTCGGTCGCGAAGCGCGAAGCGTCCACGATGCCCCGCCGCTCCTCGAGCGCCTGCCGGTGGGCGGCCTGGCGCAGCGATCGGTAGGCGTCCACCAGCGTGTCCACCACCGCATGGTCCACGAGCGCCGCCGACCCCACGGATTCGAGCTGGCGGATGGTGTCCGAGTACATCACGACCGGGGGGTAGTCGCGCGCCCATGACAGCGCCCAGTACTGGGCCAGGAACTCGATGTCGGCGATGCCGCCGCGGTCCTGCTTGAGGTCGAACTCGCCTTCCCCGGCGCGGGCGAGCTCGCCGCGCATGCGTTCGCGCATGCCGCGCACGTCCTCGCGCAGCGTTTCCCTGCGGACGTGGTTCGCCAGGATGTCGAGCCGGATGTGCTCGAAGCGCGCGCGCAGCGCGGGGCTCCCGGCCACCGAACGCGAGTGCAGCAGCGCCTGGTGCTCCCAGGTCCAGGCCTCCTCGCGCTGGTAATCGGCGAAGGCGTCGATGTGCGTGACCGTGAGGCCGCCCTTGCCGCTCGGGCGCAGCCGCATGTCCACCTCGTAGAGCCGACCCGCCGCCGTGTGGACGGTGAGCAGGTGCACGACGCGCTGCCCGAAGCGGTTGAGGAACACCGCGTTGTCCACGACCCTGGGTCCGGCCGTCTGCTGCTCGCCGTCCGACGAGTCGTGGAGGAACACGAGGTCGAGGTCGGAGGCATAGCCGAGCTCCAGGCCGCCCAGCTTGCCGTAGCCGATCGCCGCGAGGCCGACGACGCGCCGGGCCCCGGGTGGGCCGCACATCGGTTCGCCGTGCACCGCGGCGAGCTGCCGCCAGGCCATGCGTATCGCCTCCGCCAGGATCAGCTCCGCGACGTCGGTGAGCCGGTCGCTGACCTGCATCAGCGGCAGCCGGCCAGCGAGGTCCAGCAGCGCCACGCGGAAGCGGGCGGCGCGGCGGAAGTGCCGCAGCGCGTCCACCTGCCGCTCTTCGTCCTCGCCGGCCTGCTCGAGGCGCGCAACGAGCTCGATCTCGAACTGCGCGCGATCCGGCAGCTCCTCGAGCACGCGCGCATCGATCAGCTCGTCGAGGAGGATCGGGAACGCGGCGACCTGCCGCACCAGGAATTCACCGTGGCGGCACACTTCGACGAGGCGCTCGAGCGCCTGGGGATTCTCGTACAGGAGCGACAGGTAGGCCGTGCGGCCACCGATGGCCTCCAGGATGCCTGCGAGGCGCCTGATCAGCGCGGCCTCGGGCTCGCCGTCCGCCGCGGGCGCCGTGCGCCGAACGGCCGCCAGGACGCGCGGCAGCAGCCGCTCGAGGCGCCGGCGCCCGTGCTCGTCGAGACGGCGGAAGTAGGCCGAGCCGCGCAACGCCATGAGCGCCTGGGTGACGCCGGGCGCATCCTCGACGCCGAAGCCTGCGACCTCCGCGGCGACTCGAGCTTCGTCGGGCTCGGGTGCCCAGAGCGCGTCGAGCGCAACCTCGGAAGCGGCAGCCTCACGCTCGGGGCCGAAGACGACGCTGCGGAAGTGCCCCACCACGCCGCGACGAGTCCGCTCGAGAGCCGCCGCGAACTCGTCCCAGTCGCCATGGCCCATGGACGCCGCGAGCCGCGCACGGTCCTGTGCCGCTTCCGGCAGCGCGTGCACCTGGCCGTCGTCCACCATCTGCAGGCGGTTCTCCGCACGGCGGAGGAACGCATAGCACTCCGCAAGCTCCCGGACCGCGCGGGCGGTGAGCAGCTTCGCGCCCTCCAGCCGCGGCAGCACGGACAGGAGGGACGGCGACTGCAGGCGGCGGTCGCTGCCGCCGCGGATCAGCTGCATCGCCTGCACGATGAACTCGATCTCGCGGATGCCGCCCGGCCCGAGCTTGACGTTGTCCCGGAGCTCGCGCCGCTCCACCTCCCTCTCGATCATCGCCTTCATCGAGCGCAGCGAGTCGAACACGCCGAAGTCCAGGTAGCGGCGGTAGACGAAGGGCCGCACCACCTCGTCGAACAGCTCCGCATAGCGATCGGCGCCCGTGATGGCGCGGGCCTTGATCCATGCGTAGCGCTCCCAGTCGCGGCCGTGCTGCTGCAGGTAGTCCTCGAGCGCGCCGAAGCTCGCGACCAGCGAGCCCGACTCGCCGAAGGGGCGCAGGCGCATGTCCACGCGATAGACGAAGCCCTCGACCGTCGGCGCGTCGAGCAGCCGGATCAGCATCTGTCCGAGGCGAGTGAAGTACTCCTCGTTCGCCACCGGGCGGCGGCCGTCCGTCTCGCCGCCCTCCGGGTACAGGAAGACCAGGTCGATGTCCGAGGAGAAATTGAGCTCGCCGCCGCCGAGCTTGCCCATGCCCAGCACCACGAGCTCCTGCGGCTCGCCCGACGCCGAGCGCGGCGTGCCGAAGCGCGGAGCGAGCGAGCGCAGGGCGAAGTCGCGGGCGGCGCGGATGGCCGCATCGGCGAGCGCGGAGAGCTCGGCCAGCGTCTCGGGCAGGGCCGCGCGGCCGGCCAGGTCGCGCCAGGCGATGCGCACCAGCTCGCGACGACGGAAACCCCGCAGCGCCGCCATGAACGCCGCCTCGTCCTCGTTCGCGGCGACCAGGGCCTGCGCGCGTGCGTCGTACTCGCCGGCCGTGCGCGGCCAGCCCAGTCCGCCCTCCTCGAAGAGCATGCCCAGAAGCCCGGGCTCACGCTCGAGGCTCTTCGCGACGAAATCGCTGCAGGCGCAGACGAGCCGCGCCTCGGGCTCGAGCCCCTCCGGCAGCTCCGCGGCACCGGCCGCGAGGATGCGTTCGAGCGCCTCGTTGGCGCGCTGGGACAGGACGGGGTCGAGGAGGTCGGGCGCTTGGGCGGGCACGGCCCAAGGGTACCGGAAGCGCCGGCCTCGGCCTACGGTGGGGGACGCAGCCAGCCGATCTCCTCGGCGGTCCGCACGCCGATCACGGCCTGGTCGAGGCCTGCCGGTATCCGCGCCTCGCCCGGGGATACTGCCACGCGCCCCGCCATGATCTCCGCGAAGGCCTGCGGATGGCGTGGCTCGGCCTCGGGCTCGCCGTAGCCATCGGGGTAGAGCGGCAAGTTGGTGGCCAGGTCGTATTTGTCCGAGGCGCCGAGCGTGTGCAGGACCTCGTGCACGATCACGAGGCTGTTGGTCGCATCGGCGGACGGGTCGGCGTAGGCGTACACGACGCCCAGCAGCCCCTTCTGCAGGCCGAGCGAGTGCGGTACGGCCTCGACCTTCCGCGGGTCGTGGTAGAGCACGAACATGCGGATGTCCGCCAGCGCGCGACCGGCGTGACGCCAGCTGAAGAATCGCATCCTGAGGCTCCAGGCGACGCGACCGGGCAGACCTGCGCCGGGCTCGAGCCGCGGTGGCGTCGCGTCGAGCGGCGGGTAGAGTTCCACGTGCACCGGCCGCTCCATCGGGACGCCGTGGGCGCCGGCCTCGCGCACGAAGAAGCGCTCGATGTCCCCGAACTGCCCGCGGTTCAGGCCCGCGACGTAGCTCCCGGTCGCCGGCTCACCATCCCCATTGACGGGGAACACGGCGATCCACACGGTCTGGTCCCACTCGGCCATGCGCCGGCGGTCGGCCCAGCTGTACAGCGCGACGACGGCAAGCACGAGCACCAGGAACCCGATGCGGACCGTCCTCCACACCCTCAGGGATCCCCGGCGAGCGCCTTGTGCACCGCAGCGAGCGACGTGGCCCGCTGCGTGCGGACCTGCACCAGCCGGTCGGCGAGCTCGAGCCAGGTCCGCTCGGCGTCGAGCACGGCGAGGTAGTCGGTCGCGCCCGCCGAGTAGCGCAGCTGCGCGAGCCCGGCGGCCTCGCCGGCGGCCTCCACCGCGACCCCCAGTTCGGTGGCGCTGCGATTCGCGGCGCGAAGGCCCGCGAGCGCGTTCTCCGTCTCCTCGAGCGCGCGCAGCACGGTACCGTTGTAGCCTGCGAGCGCGGCGTCGCGGCGCGCCTCGGCGGCGCGCACGCCTTGTGTCACACGGCCGAAGTCGAGGAAGCGCCAGCTCAGCACCGGCCCGTAGGACCAGCGTTCGGCCTGCGGGCTGCCGATGCCGCTGCTGGAGCCAGCCGTCCACCCGAAGCTTCCCATGAGCTCCAGCTTCGGGAAGTACTCGGCGACCTCGACGCCAACGTCGGAGGTGGCGGCCGCGAGGCGGCGCTCGGCCTCGCGGATGTCCGGGCGGCGGCGCAGCCATTCTTCCGGCGTGCCGGTGTTGACCACCGAGGGCAGCTCCGGCATCGCGGCGGCCGGATCCAGCTGCGCGCGCAACTCAGCCACGGGCCACGCCGTCAGCACGGCGAGCCGCTGCTCCTGGCGAACGACCTCGGCTTCCGCCCCGGGCACCGTCGCGGCCACCGAGCGCGACTCGGCCTCGGCACGCGCGACGTCGAAGGCCGTCGCCCGGCCGGCGTCGAGCTGGGCCCGCAGGATGCGCACGCGCTCTACCAGATTGGCCTGCTGCTGCCCGAGCAGCGCGAGCCGCTCGCGCGCGCCGATGAGCGCAAACCACGCCTGGGCCGTCTCCGCGACGACCGATTGGCGCACCGCCTCGAGCGCGGCAGCCTGCGCGTCGACGCGCCGGTAGATCGCGCTGGCCTGGTTGCGCAGGCTGCCGAAGAGGTCGATCTCCCAGCTCGCGTCGAACCCGGCCCTCCAGGTCTCGGTCTCGCCGAGCCGCTCCGGGATGCTCGGATCGCGCAGGCTCTCCTGCCGGCGCATGACGTCGCCGCCGGCGGTAACGGTGGGAATGTAGGCGTAGATGGACAACCCCGCCAGCGCGCGCGTCTCCGCAAGGCGCGCCGCGGCGATCGCAATGTCCTGGTTGGCCGCGACCGCACGCACGAGCAGCGCATCCAGCTCGGCGCTGCCGAAGGCCGACCAGAGCGTGGAGACCGGCCCGGTGGCCTCTGCCTCGGAATCGTCCGCCTGGTCGAAGCTTGCGGGCACGGCGGCATCGGGCTCGACGTGGCGCGGCCCGACGGTGCAGCCGGCCACGGCGAGCGGCATCAGCAGCGCGAGGATGGCGCTACGCATGGCCGCCTCCCGCCGCCAGCCGCGCGGCCCGGCGCTGCTTGCGCGCCTCCACCAGCCGGCGGATCACGACGTAGAACACCGGCGTGAAGAACAGGCCGAAGAAGGTCACGCCGAGCATTCCGGAGATCACCGTTACGCCCATGACGTAGCGCACCTCGGCGCCGGCGCCCGAGGCCAAGACCAGCGGCACGACGCCCGCGATGAATGCGAAGCTCGTCATCATGATCGGCCGCAGGCGCAGGCGTGCCGCCTCGACCGCCGACTCGACGATCCCGCGGCCCTGCTCCTCGAGGTCGCGCGCGAACTCGACGATCAGGATGGCGTTCTTGCAGGCCAGCCCGATCAGCACCACGAAGCCGATCTTGGTGAAGATGTTGTTGTCGAGGAAGCTGGGCGGGTAGGTCGGCGGCGAAACCGCGAGCCACAGGCCGTGGACGAAGTTCACCAGCCATATCCCGCCGATCGCCGACATCAGGCACAGCGGCACGATCAGGATGATCGCGAGCGGCAGCGACCAGCTCTCGTACAGTCCCGCCAGCACGAGGAACACCAGCAGCACGCACAGCGGGAACACCAGGACCGCGGTGTTGCCCTGGGTCGCCTGCTGGTAGGTCAGGTTGGTCCACTCGAAGCCGAGGCCCCGGGGCAGGACCTGGTTCGCGAGTTCGCGCACCCTCGCGAGCGCCTCGGTCGAGGACATCGCGGCCGGGTTGACGCCGGCCGCGATGTCGGCGGCGGGATAGGCGTTGTAGCGGATCACCGGGTCGGGCCCGAAGCTCGGCTCGAGCTCGACCACGCTCGACAGCGGCACCATCTCGCCGCCCGATCCCCGCAGCTTCAGGCGCGAAAGGTCGGACACCTCGCTCCGGAACGGCGCATCCGCCTGCGCATATACGCCGTAGGTGCGCCCGAACAGGTTGAAATCGTTGACGTAGGCCGAACCGAGGTAGACCTGCAGCGTCTCGTAGATGTCCGTGAGGGCGACACCCTGCTCCTTGGCGCGGACGCGATCCACCCTGGCGTCGAGCTGCGGCACGTTCGACTGGAAGGCGCTGAACGTGCCCAGCGGCTCGAAGCCCGGCGCGCCGCGGATCGCGCCGACCAGCGCCTGGGTCTGCCGGTCGAGCTCGGCGAAGCCGACGCCGGCACGGTCCTGCACGTAGAGCTCGACGCCGGTTGCGTTGCCGAGGCCGAGCACCGGCGGCGGCATCAGGGCGAAGGCCAGGCCCTCCTGGATGCCGGCGAACTGGATGTTGAGGCGCGTGGCGATGTCCGCCGCCTCGAGCTTGCGCTCGCCCATGGGCTCCAGGCCGATGAACGCGAGGCCGGCGTTCGGTGTATTCGTGAAGTGGACCGCGTTGAGGCCCGGCAGCTGCACGATGCTCGCCACCCCCGGCGTCGCCATCACGATCTCGCCCATCCTGCGGATCGCAGCGTCGGTGCGGTCGATCGTCGCGCCCTCGGGCAGCTGCAGCGCGGCGAACAGGTACTGCTTGTCCTGCGTCGGGATGAACCCGCCCGGCACCGCCCGGAAGCCGATGATCGTGACGAGGATCAGCACGCCGTAGATGACGAGCAGGCGAGGCGCGCGGCCGATCACGCCGCCGATGCCGCGCGAGTAACGCTCCGCGTTCCTGTTGAAGAACAGGTTGAACCGACGGAACACCGGGCCGAAGGCGCGCTCGATGCCGCGGCCGAGCGCGTCCGGCGCCGCGTCACTCGGCTTCAGCAGCACGGCGGCCAGCGCGGGCGACAGCGTCAGCGAGTTGAAGGCCGAGATCAGCACCGAGGCGGCGATGGTCACCGCGAACTGGCTGTAGAACTGCCCGGTCACCCCGCCGAGGAACGCGAGCGGAACGAACACGGAGGCCAGCACCAGCGAGATGGCGATGATCGGCCCGGACACCTCGCTCATCGCCTGGTGGGCGGCGTCGCGCGGCGTCATGCCGTGCTCGATGTGCCGCTCGACGTTCTCGACCACGACGATGGCGTCGTCCACCACGATGCCGATCGCGAGCACCAGGCCGAAGAGCGTCAGCACGTTGACGGAGTAGCCGAGCCCCCACAGCACGGCGAAGGTGCCCACGATGGAGACCGGCACCGCGATTAGCGGGATCAGCGAGGCGCGCCAGGTCTGCAGGAACAGCACGACCACGATCACGACGAGCGCGACAGCCTCGAGCAGGGTCATGACGACCTTGCGGATGGAATCCTTGACGAAGACCGTCGGGTCGTAGACCACGGCCCACTCGATGCCCTCGGGGAAGCCGGTCGCGAGCTCGGCCATGCGCCCGCGCACCGCGGAAGACAGCTCCACCGTGTTGGCGCCCGGCGCCTCGAAGATGGCGATCGCCGCCGCATCCTCGTTGTTGAGCAGCGATCCCAGCGCATACCCCTGCGAGCCGAGCTCGACGCGCGCGACGTCCGAGAGGCGCGTGATCGCCGTGCCCTCGGACTTGAGCACGATCTCGCCGAACTCCTCCGGCGTGGAGAGCCGTCCCTGCGCGTTGACGGGGAACTGCAGCACGACGCCGTCCGGCGTGGGCGGCCCGCCGATGGTGCCGGCCGACACTTCGACGTTCTGCTCGCGGATCGCCTGGATGATGTCGCCGGCCGTCAGCCGGCGCGCGGCGGCCTGCTCGGGGTCGATCCAGACTCGCATCGCGTAGGTGCCCGCGCCGAAGGCGATGACCTGGCCGATGCCGGGCAGGCGCGCGATCTCGTCGCGCACTCGAAGCGTGGCGAAGTTCGACAGGTAGAGATCGTCGTATCGTCCATCGGGCGAGAACAGGTGGACGACCATGGTGAGGGTCGGCGAGGACTTCGTCGTCGTCACGCCGAGCGCGCGTACGGGCGCCGGCAGGCGCGGCAGCACCTGCGAGACGCGGTTCTGCACCTGCACCGCCGCGAGGTCCACGTCGGTGCCGGTCGCGAAGGTGACGGTGAGCAGCATGACCCCGTCGGATCCCGACGTGGACTTCATGTAGATCATGCCCTCGACGCCGTTGACGGCCTCCTCGATCGGCCCGGCGACGGTCTCGGCGATGGTGCGCGGGTTGGCGCCCGGGTAGGTAGCCGTCACCTGCACCGACGGCGGCACCACGTCCGGATACTCGCTGACCGGCAGGTTGGGTATCGCGATCAGGCCCGCGACCAGGATGAGCGCGGACAGGACCGTCGCCAGGATCGGCCGGTCTACGAAGATCCTCGAAAGGTCGGCGTGGGCCATGCGCTCAGCCCGCCGCGCCAGCCTGGTCGGCGCCGGGCGTCCCGGCGGCCGGTGCGTCCGGCTGGTCCATCGGGACCTCGCGCGGAGTCACGGGCTGGCCCGGGAAGAAGATCTTGCGCACACCGTTGACGATCACCTGGTCGCCCGCGGCGAGGCCCTTCTCGACGACGCGAAGTCCCTCGACCTGCGGGCCGAGCGCGACGTCCCGGCGCAGCGCGACGTTGCCCTCGCCGAGGACATACACGTAGCGGCGGTCCTGGTCCGTCATCAGCGCCTGCTCGTGGATCAGCAGGGCATCGGGCCTCGAGGCGCCGAGCAGCCGAACACGGGCGAACAGGCCGGGCGTCAGCACACCGTCGGGGTTCGGTACCACCGCCCGGCCCCGGATCGTGCCGGTCGCCGGGTTGAGGGCGTTGTCCACGAAATCCATCTCGCCGCGGTGAGGGTAGCCCTCCTCGCTCGCAAGCCCGACGAGCACCGGGTTGCGGGCATCGCGCGAACTCGGCCGCCCGCCATCGCGGGCGATCTGCTGGTAGCGCAGGTAGGCACGCTCGTCGCCGTCGAAGGTGACGTACACCGGGTCCACGGACACGAGGGTCGTGAGCAGCGTCTCGCCGGGATTGACGAGGTTGCCCGCATTCACCCGGGCCTCCCCGGCGCGGCCCGCGACGGGCGCGCGGATGCGCGTGAAGGAAACGTCGAGCTCCGCCTGGGCCAGCCGCGCGCGGGCGCCGAGGACATCCGCCTCGGCCTGGCGCTGCTCCGCCTGGCGCGCCTCGAACTCGCCGCGGGAAACGGCGCGCGCTTCGATCAGCGCTTCGGCCCGCGCGAGCTCCTGCCGCGCGACCTCCGCGCGGGCCTCGGCGCGGGCAAGGTCCGCGCGGGCCGCCGCGACAGCTGCGACGTACTCCCGGTCGTCGATGGTGAAGAGCAGCTCACCCTTCTCGACCAGGGCGCCCTCCCTGTAGTGGACGCCGGCGAGATAGCCCGTGACGCGAGGGCGGATCTCGACGGACTCCACCGCCTCGATACGGCCGGTGTAGTCGTCCCACTCGGTGATCGGGCGCTGCACCACCTTGGCGACGCTCACGTCGGGCGGCGGGAACTCCGGCGGGCTGCCCCCGCCGCAGGCGGAAAGCAGCACCGACGCCGCCACCGCGCACCGGACCCACCGGCGCCACGGCGCCGCCGAGGAAACTGGATTCACGATCGGATCTCCTGGGGTGCCCCGCTTCCGGCCGGCCCCCCGCTGCCGCGAGGCCGCACGCAGGCAGTCCATGCGCAACGCTCGCTCGAACCGGCTCAGGCGCCGGCCGGGGCCCGCCTTCCTGCGGGAGCCAGCGGCCGGGCGCAACCCTGCCGGACGCGGGCGCGGATTATAACGCGGCGCAAAACACCGTGCTTGGCGCGGGCTTTCATAGTTTGCGTCGATCCCCGGGTAAGGAACGATCGATTGTGCCTTAGATGCGCCGGGACCATGCTCGATCCCGCACCAGGAACCCGCCCGCGGAGGACTCGATCATGAACCGTGACCTGCTGAAGACGCTGTCCTTCGCAGCGCTGCACTTCGGCGTCGCCTTCACCGTCGCCTACGCGCTGACCGGCTCGGTCGCCGTCGCGACCGGCATAGGACTGGTCGAGCAACTGGCGAACACCGTCGCCTTCTATCTCCACGAGCGCCTCTGGCGCCGGGCCGAGGCGGACCGTTCGGGTTCACGCCGCGACCGGCAGCGCGAGGTGCACGCGGTTGCGACCTGAACTCTTCGCTGCGTAGACGGCCGCGTCGGCGCGCGCGATCAACTGCTCGCCCCACACGCCCAGCGCGTCGCTCGCCGCGACACCGATGCTGCAGGTCAGCCGGATCGGCGGGCCGAAACCTTCCACGGCGAGCTCGGCGACGCGCTGCAGCATGCGGCGCGCGATGGCCTCCGCCGCAGCCGCGTCGGCGCCGTCCAGGATGACCACGAACTCCTCTCCGCCGTAGCGGCCGATCGCGTCCGAGTGCCGCAACTCGGAATGCATCGGCGCGATCACGGCACGCAGGCAGGCGTCCCCGGCGAGGTGGCCGTAGGTGTCGTTGACCTCCTTGAAGTGATCGAGGTCGATGAACAGCAGCGCGACCGGCATGCCGCGCGCCCTTGCACGCTCGCAGGCGGCGTCGAGCCGCTCGACCAGCGAGCGGCGGTTCAGCACACCGGTCAACGGGTCGGTCTGGGCGTGCCGCTCCGCCTCGGAGAGCGCCCGGCGCTGCTCGCGCAGCCGGTCGGCCACGCCGAGCGCGACCAGCACGGCCGCCGCGACCATGGACAGCGGCAGCCCGAGGTACACCACCATCGACTCCGCGTCGCTCAAGAGGAAGCTCACGGCCGCCGCTATGGTGAAGGCCTCGAGCAGCGCCCACGCCAGCAGGAACCATCCGGCCGCGCGGCTGCCGCGGCGCCAGGCGAGGAAGGCGACGACCAGCGTGAACACGGCCGTGCCGACGAACACCAGGTTGCCGACGCTCGCGACAAGGCCGCCGAGACCGACGAGATCGAGCGCGTTCGCGGCGGCGAGCACGACGAAGGCGCCCGCCAGCCAGCCGAAGATCGCGTAGACGCGCGGCGAAAAATGCCTCAGATCCGCGATCTCGCGCACGAACAGGCACGCCACCGCCCCGGACAGCGCCGCCGGCACGTTCCAGGCGTGCTGCTGCAGCGGCAGCGCGAGACCCAGTATTGGCCACTCGAAGCCCTGCCCGGACAGGTAGGCGACGTAGAGGGCCTGCAGGGAGAACAGTCCCGCGTAGTGCAGGAGCAGGCGGATCCGGAGGAGGAACCAGATCAGCAGCGCCGCCGCCGACATCGCCATCAGGGCCCCGAAGGCCAGCGCGATCACCTGCGCCTGGCGGAACCCGGCCGTCACTGCGGCCTCGGCGACCGCGAGGGAGAACAGCAATTCCTCGGAGCCGCGGCCGGCCGCCGACACGCGCACGTAGAGCGTCCCCGCCGGTTCGAGGTCCAGGGGCAGCGTGTACACCTCGCTCTGCACGCCGCGGAAGCCCGGCCAGCCGGCCGCAAGCCTCAGCGGCGCCTCGGCGCCGCGGGCGAAGATCTCGAGCGACAGGTGCCGGCCCTTCTGGACCAGTAGCGCCGGGGCTCCCCCGCTTGGCACGGCCTCCGCAAGCCGCAGCCGCAGCCAGAACGGTTCTCCCCGGCGTCTCGCCTCGCCGTAGCGGTACTCCCCGAACCGGCTGTCGAGTGCACCGCCCGCCACCTCGGCGACCGGAGGATTTCCGACCTCGGCCGGCAGCGCGTCCACGACGAAAGCGGCTTCCGCCCGTGTGACGGTGGCCGTCGCACAGGCCACGAGACCTGCCACCAATGCCAGCCACCGCTTGCGCACGCCCTTTCCCTGCACGGCGGGAGAGCCCGATTGTCAGGGCCGCTGGCGAGCCGGCGCAAGGAAACCCGCGGCATGTGCTTTTATAAGAAGTTTATTTCGCGTATTATACTTCCCATAATTCACACAAGGTGACCGCCTTGGATCTGCTCGCCGCCAACCTGCTGTCACCGATCGTGCTGGCCTTCCTCCTCGGCGCGGTCGCCGGCCTGATCCGCAGCGAGCTCGAGCTCCCCGATCCGGTGCTGAAGCTGCTGTCCATCTACCTGCTCCTGTCCATCGGCCTCAAGGGCGGCGTCGAGCTTTCCCGGGCGAGTCTCGCGGAAGTCGGCGGCCTGCTCGCCGCGGCGGTCGCGTTGACGGTTGCCATTCCCTGCATCGCCTTCCTCGTGCTGCGGCGCCTCGGCCGCATCGACCCCGCCAACGCGGCCGCGGTCGCGGCCCACTACGGCTCCGTCTCCTCGGTGACCTTCCTCGCTGCGATGACGTTCTCGAGCGCGATGGGAACGCCGGCCGCGGGCTACATGACCGCCGTGGTGGCCATCATGGAATGGGGCGTCATCGTGGCCCTCGTGCTCGGCCGCTGGTCGCTCGGGCGCGAAGGCGGCGCAATGGGCGTCACGGCGCTCGCGGCCGAAACGCTGCGCGGCCGCGGCGTACTGCTCCTCTCGGGCGGCATGGCGATCGGCCTGCTCGCCGGCGAGCGCGGCTGGGAGCAGATCTCGCCGGTCTACGACGACCTCTTCCGCGGCGTGCTGATGATCTTCCTGCTCGAGATGGGCATGAGCGCGGCCCGCCAGCTTCGCGCCTTCGCGCAGGTCGGCGTCTTCATGACCGGCTTCGCCATCGTCATGCCGGTCGTGAACGGGCTCCTGGGCGTTGCGCTCGGCTCGCTGGCGGGCCTCGGCACCGGCGGCGCCTTCGTGCTCGGCGCCGTGTGCGCGAGCGCCTCCTACATCGATGCGCCCGCGGCCTGCCGGGCGGCCCTGCCCCAGGCCAATCCCGGCATTTACCTCACCGCGTCGCTCGGCGTCACCTTTCCATTCAACATGCTTGCCGGCCTGCCGCTCTACTACCAGTTCGCAGCCTGGCTCTCGGGCTAGGGACGGCCAGCGCTGCAGCGCCAACGCGCCTCGCGCCACCTGCGCAGAGCTTACCTAGAGCTGCGACTGGATCGGCAGGACCCTCGCCAGCCACGCCTGGAACTTGCGCCAGGCCGAGGCCTGCGGCGTGCGGGTGTAGGTGCCATCCTCATCGGTCCAGCGCAGGTGGCCGGCGTCGAGGGAGACCGACCAGGCACGCTCGCCCGACGAATCGCGGGCGAAGAGCGCCTCGAGCTGCGCGGCGAGCTCCTCGCTGTCCACGAATACACCCTGCTCCGTGTTGAGCGAGGCGGAGCGCGGATCGAGGTTGAAGCTGCCGACGAAGAGGGTCCGCCCGTCCGCCGCGAGCGACTTGGTGTGCAGGCTCGCGCCCGAGGAACCGAACATGCTCGCCTTGGCTTCGATGCCCGGCGATGGCTTCAGCTCCCAGAGCTTCACCCCGCCCTCGAGCAGCGGCTCGCGCCACTGCGCGTAGCCGCCGTACACCGCGGCCACGTCGTTGGCGGCGAGCGAGTTGGTGAGCACGCCCACATCGGCGCCCGCCTGGGCCACATCCCGCAGGATCGCGGTGCCGCCCTTGCCGGGCACGAAGTACGGCGAGATCACGGTGAGCCTGGTCCGCGCGCCCTTCACCACGGGCACGAGGTGTTCCAGCACCCGCGATCCCGCGGGACCGGTGCCCTCGCCGAGCACCTTGAGGGGGTCGTCCGACACGAAGCGGAAGCTGGGTGACCAGTGCATCGGCCAGTCGCCCGACGTCAGCCGCTGCAGGGCGTCGCTCATGCGCAGCTCGCGGGCGAAATTCGAGTCCTCGGCGGCGGGCAGCTTCGCCTCGATCCGCTTGCGCAGCGCCTCGAGCGCCGCGGGGTTCGCCTCGTCGGGCGCGAGAACGGAGATCGGGTAGGCCGCGCTGGAATTCCAGTATCGGTCGAAGGACTCGGACACCTGCCGGACCACCGGCCCGACCATTGCGAAGTCGAGGTCCACGAAATTCACGTCCTCGCTCGCGCCGAAGTACTCGTTGCCCAGGTTGCGCCCGCCGACGATGGCGATGCGGTTGTCGGCGATCCAGGACTTGTTGTGCATCCGCCGGTTCAGTCGGCCGAAGTCACCGACCAGCTCGGCCGCGAAGCGGGCCTGACCCGAGCGCGAGGCGAACGGGTTGAACATCCGCACCTCGATGTTCGGATGGGCGTCGAGCGCCGCGAACGCGTAGTTCCTGGAGCGCGCGTCCATGTCGTCCACGAGCAGGCGCACCCTGACGCCCCGGTCCGCCGCCTCGACCAGCCGGAAGCCCAGGAAACCGCCGGTCAGGTCGTCGTGAAAGATGTAGGTCTGCACGTCGAGGCTGCGCCCCGCGGCAACCGCCGAGCGGGCGCGGATGGCGAAGGCCTCGGGGCCCTCGCTGACGAGGCGAAAGCCGGACTGCCCGGGATGGCGCACCTCGACCGGGGCGATGATGCCGTCGAGGATCGTGCCCTCGCCAGGCGGAATCGCGCGATCCTCCGGCAGCTCAGGCCGTGGCCCGAGGCCCGCGCAGCCCGCGAGTGCGGTGGCCGCGATGCCGACCAGCCAGCGAACGAACGTTGTTTTCATGATGTGCCCGCAATCCCCCCGGCGGGGCGCCACTACTCTACGAGGAGCGCTCACTTCCTGGCCAGCGCCCGCGCTCGACCGAGCAGCGCCTCGTACTGGCGCCTCGAAAGGACTTCGAGCAGGCGGCCGCGGGCCTCGGCGGTCTCGAGTCCGGCCAGCCGCTGCCGCCATGCCGGATTGACCGCGAGGCCGGCGCCTGCGAACTGCGATGGAATGCCCGGGTCCGTGCCGAAGGCTGCCTGGTGGCCCGTCAGGACGACCTGGCCGCTGCCCGCCAGGTATTGCACGTCGACTGCGGCCCGCGTCGCGTTCGCGATGAGCGCATCGAACAGGCGCATCGCCTGCCACTGGTCGTTCAGCGGACACCACGCCTCGACGCGCACCTCGCCGGCCGCGCGCCGCGCCTCCGGCACGAGCCCGGGCGGCAGGTGCTGCGCGGAGCCCGCCCTGCCGTCCACGCTTCGCACGACCGCCGCGGGGACCATGGCAAGGTCGAGCATCTGGTCAACCCGATAGGCTGCGACCTCGGGAAACGGACCCCGCGCACCGGGCGCAGGACGGAAGACGGCCTCCAGCTCGACACCTCGCCACTTCAGGGTGAGCACCTCTCCCGCGGGCGTCGCGCTGCGCGCAATGATCTCGCCCTCGGACAGCGCGACCTCGAGCTCGCCCGGCGTGAGGTTCGCCGAGAGCGCCCCGGCGCGGGCCGGCAGCTCCTCCACCGGGACCGGCTGGCTCGCGCCCTGGTAGATGACCGAGGCCGCGCCACCGTCGAGCACCAGCGCCGCGCCCTTGCCCGAGTAGTAGTCGCGCTGCATCCCGGTGTCGATCATCCACACCCGGTCGCTCAGGCGCCGCCAGGCCTGCCGCTGGTGCGTCGGCGTGTGCCCGATCACGACGCGGCGCGCGCCGACGGATTGCAGCAGGCGCGCGAGGCGATCCTGCTCGACCAGCGGTCCGCAGCCGGCATTGCCCCGATACCACAGCGGGCTCACCGGCGAATGGATCGCCGAGCGCCGCAGCGCCAGCAGTCGCCGGACCAGTGGATCCGGATGGGCCGCGGCGGCCTCGTCATCGACGGCGCCGAGGGCCTCGGGAATCTCGTGGAAATCGATCGTCGGGTCCAGGGTGCCGCGGGCCGTGAGCCCGTCCCGCAGGGCCAGGAACTGCAGCAGGTCGTCGCGCAGGGCGCCGTTGATGGCCGCGAGGCCCGGATCGGGCAACGCCTCGCTGAGGCCGGCGTGAATGAACAGGGTGTCGTTGATGCGCAGCGCCAGCGGCTTTCCGGAGAGCCAGCGGCCGTACCTGCCGCTCCCCGAAAAGGCCGCGCGGTGAACGAAGAAGCCGGGCGGGAAGCGGCTGTCGAACTCGGTGCGCGTCAGCGCGAGGTTGCGCGATGCAACTCGCGCGGCCAGCTTCTCGTACGCCGCATCCCGCTGCTCCGCGGTCTCCTCGGACGCAAACGCCGCGAACTCCCCCTTCGTGACGTAGCGAAGGTCGCCCGTGAGGTTCATGACATCGTGGTTGCCGAGCACGACGTGGACTCGCCCACCGGCAGCGGCGGCCTGGCCCTCGAGCGCCATGAGCAGATCGAGCGAGGCGCGGGAGTCGTCGCCGCGATCGACCACGTCGCCGAGGACGACGAGGTGGGTGCGGCCGCCGGCCCAGCGCTCCGCGGCGTCCAGCACGCCCGCCGACTGCAGCGTTTCCACGAAGGCGCGGTGCGCGCCGTGCAGGTCGGAAACCGCGACGATCCGTCCGACGCCGTCCAGAGCCGGCGCCGCCTCGAGCGGCTGCCCAGCGGCCGGGACCGCACAAATACCTAGTAGCAGCCCGGCCCCGGCAGCCGCGAACATATGCGGGAGGAGCCGGGTGCTATGATCCGGCCGGCATTCAGCCCTGGGGGCGAGCTTCGTGGCGGATACTCCTGCCCAGAACCTGACGTTCCTGGCCAAGCTGGCGGCGTATTTCCTCGCGCTCGGGGCGCTGCTCGCGGGCATCTTCAGCTACGTCCCGATGCTGCTCGACACCGGGCAGAGCGGCGTGGCCCCGGACGAGATCACGCAGACCCTCATCGAGGGACTGCTGCAGGAATCAGGCCGGCGGCCCTCGCTCGCGCAGAAGAGCTTCACCAGCCTCGCGGCGGTGCTCTTCGTCCTTTCCTTCTCCTTCATGTGCACGGTGTCGCTGATGATCCCGATCACGTGGGTCTACATGCACACCCATCGCAAGACTTTCGGCCGCAACCTGATCGCGTCGCTCATCGTGCTCCCCATCTGCGCCACCGCAACGGTGTGGCTGATCCAGGACAGCCTGGCGCTCGCCTTCGGCCTCGCGGCCCTCGTGGCCGCGGTCCGCTTCCGCATCCGGCTCGACAACGAACTCGACGGCGTATACGTCTTCGCCTCGATCGCGGTGGGGCTCGCGTCCGGCGTCGGGCATTTCGGCGTCGGCTTCGTCATGGCCATCTTCTTCTGCTTCTGCGCAAGCATCATCTGGATGCTGGGCTACGGCAAGCGCGCCAGGGATGAACCGGCGGCAGACGGAAGCCTCGCGCCGCCGGCGGCCGGGGCGGAGGTCGTCACGGGATCGGGCCGGCAGTAGCCGTAGATGCGCTCCTGGACCTGCGCCGGGTCCGACAGGATTTCGTAGAAGCTCCCCAGGTAGCCCGCTGCCCGCCGCTCGGCGAAGTCGCCGAGCCCGCGGCCCTGGAACGCGTGCTCGACCTGCGGCCGCAGGTCCTGGAAGCGCTGGATGGCGGCCGGGATCGCTGCGTTGCGCGAGCACAGTCCGCGGTAGATGCGCTGGCGCACCCGCCGCACGCCGACGCCGGGGCTCACCGCCGCGTACTCCGCGTCCACCATCCCGGACTGGTCGAAGTCGTAGGGCACGAGCGTGAACCGGCCCTCTCCCTGCCTTGGACCGAGCACCTCGATGTTGTGGCAGCACTCGTCGGTGCCATCCATCGGCAGGTGCACCGACCAGTCGGTGTTGCCGATCATGAACTGGAAGAGTTCCAGCAGGGCGACCTGGGCGGGGTCCACGTCGGCCGGGGTCAGCGCGGGCACCTGCCGCTTTCTCAGCCCGTTTCGTTTCGCCACGTCGCTGTCGTCCTCGATGAGGAAGGCCGGCCCGGCGATCGGCGTCATGCGCTCGGTGGAATCCACGAAGGTTACCGCCACGGCTCGCGTACGGAAGGCCACCGGCGTCAGCAGGCCGTAGGCCTCGTAGATCCTCTGCTCGAGCCGCACGTAGTCGCGGTACCTCCGGTCCGCCTTGCACTGGGTGACGAGCTTGAGATTCTTTTCGCCGGCGAAGACGGTGCCGGCCGTCCGTGCCCGGTCGAACTCGAGCCGGATGGGCGGGAGCTCGCAGAGCCGGAGGCGCGTATGGCCGCGGGAGCGCACCTGGAGCGGCAGCGAAACCTGCCGGCCATCGGCATCGTGGTAATGCAGGGTGGCCGGCATCGGCTCGCGTGCGTCCCGCTCGCGGAGCATGCGCCGCACCGGAAACTCGAGCACGACCTTGATCTCGGCCATGTCGTCGAACAGGCCGGGCTCGGCGGTCTCGCCCGTGAGGGGCAGGGCCAGCAGCGCGCAGGCCATGAGCCAGGCCGGACCCTGCCGAAGCCATGCGGGCAGCGCTGCCGCAGAATGTCGCGCGAAACGCATCAGCCGGCGGGCGCCTGCGGGTGGGTGAGCGTGAGCATGTACTCTGCGGCGGCCTGCACGTCCTCGTCGCTCAGCGTCGTGTCTCCGCCCCTGGCGGGCATGTCGAAGTAGCCGAGCTTCGCGTGCTCGACCAGCACGGCCTGCCAGAGCCATGAGCGGCCCGACCAGTCCTCCGCGCGGCCCGTTGCCGGCGCGCCATCGAGCCCCTCCTCGTGACAGGCCGCGCAGGCCCGCTGGTAAGCGGCGAACCCGGCAGCGACCTTGTCCGGCGGGGTGGGCGGCTGCGCTTCGGGCGAGGAGGCCGAGTCGGGCGTTCCGGACGGCGGCGACGGTCCGGCGCATGCGGCCAGCATGGCGGCGCTGGCCAGGACCGCAACCCATCGCATCGGCATCCGCGTCCCCTCCGGACACATCCTGCGCCCCACCGGACACACCCGCACGGCCTCGAACGCGCTTCTCGCAACTATAGCCCATGGAGCCCGCGGCTCCAGCCGGGGCGAGCCGCAACGCAGCCGCGCCGCGCGGCAACGTCCAGCCCCGGAAAAGAGAAAGGCCCGGGAGTCGCCTCCCGGGCCTTCCTTTCGAACGGTAAGGTCGCGGGACCTTACATGTCCATGCCGCCCATGCCGCCCATGCCGCCCGGCATCGGCGCGTGGTCGTGGTCCTTCTTCGGGGCCTCGGCCACCATCACCTCGGTCGTGAGCAGCAGGCCCGCCACCGACGATGCGTTCTGCAGCGCCAGGCGCGTGACCTTCGTGGGATCCAGGATGCCCATGTCGATCATGTCGCCATAGACGCCCGTGGCGGCGTTGTAGCCGAAGCTGCCCTTGCCGTCGCGGACCTTGGCCAGGATCACCGCGCCGTCCTCGCCCGCGTTCTGCACGATCTGCCGCAGCGGCTCCTCGATCGCGCGAGACAGGATGCGGATGCCGACGTTCTGGTCCTCGTTGACGCCCTGGAGCTTGTCGAGCGCCTTCTGCACCCGCACCAGCGCCACGCCGCCGCCCGGCACCACGCCTTCCTCGACGGCCGCGCGGGTCGCGTGCAGCGCGTCCTCGACGCGGGCCTTCTTCTCCTTCATCTCTACCTCGGTGGCCGCGCCGACCTTGATGACGGCGACACCACCGGAGAGCTTCGCGACGCGCTCCTGCAGCTTCTCGCGGTCGTAGTCGGAAGTGGCCTCCTCGACCTGCTTGCGGATCTGCTCGATGCGGCCCTTGATCTCGGCCGGCTTGCCGGCGCCGTCGATGATCGTGGTGTTCTCTTTCTCGACCACGATCTTCTTGGCCTTGCCGAGGTCGTTCAGCGTCGCCTTCTCGAGCGACAGGCCGACCTCGTCGGAGATCACGGTGCCGCCGGTCAGGACGGCGATGTCCTGCAGCATGGCCTTGCGGCGGTCGCCGAAGCCCGGCGCCTTGACCGCGGAAACCTTGACGATGCCGCGAATGGTGTTGACGACGAGCGTCGCCAGGGCCTCGCCCTCGACATCCTCGGCGATCACGAGCAGCGGCTTGCCCGACTTCGCGATGCCCTCGAGCAGCGGCAGCATCTCGCGGATGTTCGAGATCTTCTTGTCGTAGAGCAGGATCAGCGGGTTGTCGAGCTCGCTGGTCTGGTTCTGCTGGTTGTTGATGAAGTACGGCGACAGGTAGCCGCGGTCGAACTGCATGCCCTCGACGACGTCGAGCTCGTTGTTG
>JALORP010000045.1 GCA_025458865.1 Steroidobacteraceae bacterium
CGTGATGCGGTCACTCTGGGCGTGTGTGCTGGCCTTCGGCCTCGTGACGGGGGCGCAGGCCTCGACGGTCGAGGTGCGCGACGTGCGCCTGTGGGCGAGTCCCGACTCGACCCGGGTCGTGCTCGACCTCTCCGGCGAGGCGCGCTGGAACGTCTTCACGCTCGTCGGCCCGGCCCGCGTGGTCGTGGACCTCGACCGCACCGTCTGGAATGCCGCGAGCCTGAAGCTGCCGGAAGGCACGGGCCACGTGAAGGGCCTGCGCATCGGCGCACCCGAGCAAGGCAAGACGCGCATCGTGCTCGACCTCGCGCAGATGGTGGAGCCCAAGGCCTTCGTCACCCCGCCGAACGAGGCCTATGGCCACCGGCTGGTCGTGGACCTCGCACCGGCGACCCTGATCCCCAAGCCCGTCAAGGCGGCGCACGCGCCTGGCCAGCAGCGCGACCTCGTGATCGCCATCGACCCTGGCCACGGCGGCGAGGATCCCGGCGCGATCGGCAAGCACGGCACGCGCGAGAAAGACATCACGCTGAAGGTCGCGCGGCTCCTGGCGGACCGCATCAACGCCGAGCCGGGAATGCGCGCCGTCCTCACGCGCACCGGCGACTACTTCGTGCCGCTGAGTCAGCGCGTGCGGCGCGCGCGGGCGCAGAAGGCGGACATGTTCGTCTCGGTCCACGCCGACGCCTTCGTCAACCGCAGCGTGCGCGGCTCCTCCGTCTACATCCTGTCGCAGCGGCGCGCGAGCAGCGAGGCGGCCCGCTGGCTGGCGGAGCGTGAGAACGCGGCCGACCTGATCGGTGGCGTGTCGCTCGACGACAAGAACGACGTGCTGGCGACCGTGCTCCTGGACCTTTCCCAGAACGCTGCCATCGGCGCCAGCCGCGACGCCGCGGACCGCGTGCTGCGCCAGCTCGACAACGTCGGGCAGCTCAAGCAGAGCCAGGTGCAGTACGGCAGCTTCGCCGTGCTGACGGCGCCGGACATCCCCTCCATGCTGGTCGAGACGGCCTTCATCTCGAACCCCGAGGAGGAAAAGCGCCTGAAGGACCCGGCGCACCAGAGGCGCCTGGCGGATGCCATCCACTCCGGCGTTCGCCGCTACTTCTACGACAACCCGCCGCCGGGCACGCGCGTCGCGCAGCTCGCGGCCCAGGAGAAGGGCCGGCCGCTCAAGCACGTGGTGGCCGCCGGCGAGTCCCTGAACGACGTGGCGGGCCGCTACGCGGTGAGCCTCGACGCCCTGCTGCGCGCCAACAACCTCGCCACCGACGGCGTCCCGGCCGGCACGGTCCTCGACATCCCCTTCGGCGGCGGCTGATCCCGCCGCGGCCTCGGCCGCGCCGACTGGCCCTATACTCGTGCCCCCCGCGCGGGACACGACATGCCCATCCGCCTGCTTCCCGACAACCTGGTCAACCAGATCGCCGCCGGCGAGGTCGTGGAGCGCCCGGCCTCGGTGGTCAAGGAGCTGGTCGAGAACGCCCTCGACGCCGGCGCGACGCGCATCGCCGTGGACGCAGAGCGCGGCGGCATGCAGCTCATCCGCGTGCGCGACGACGGCTCGGGCATCCCCGCCGGCGAGCTGACGCTCGCGCTGTCGCGCCACGCGACCAGCAAGATCGCCTCGCTCGACGACCTCGCGACCGTTGGCTCGCTGGGATTTCGCGGCGAGGCGCTGCCCTCGATCGCCTCGGTTTCGCGGCTGCGGCTCGCCTCGCGGGCCGCCGGCGCGGCGCAGGGCGCGGAGGTGGTCTTCGCCGACGGCGAGCTCGCGGGACCGAGGCCGGTGCCGCAGCCGCCGGGCACGACCGTCGAGGTTCGCGACCTGTTCCACGACGTGCCGGCCCGGCGCAAATTCCTGCGCTCGGAGGCGACCGAGTTCCAGCACCTCGCGCGCACGCTCGCCCGGCTCGCGCTGTCGCGCTTCGACTGCGGCTTCGAGCTCTCGCACAACCGCCGCGAGGTCTGGTCACTGCCGCCCGCGGCGCGGCGGGAGGCCGAGGAGGCGCGCGTCGCGCGGCTCGTGGGCGAGGACTTCATGCGCCACGCGCTCTACGTGGAGCACGCGGCCGCCGGGCTCTCGCTGCGCGGCTGGATCGGCCTGCCGGCATTCTCGCGCGCCCAGTCCGACGCGCAGTACCTGTTCGTCAACGGGCGCATGGTGCGCGACCGCCTGCTCGGCGGCGCGGTGAAGCTCGGCTACCGCGACGTGCTCTACGGCGGCCGCCACCCGGCCTTCGTGCTCTACCTCGCGCTCGATCCCGCGGCGGTGGACGTCAACGCGCACCCGCAGAAGCTGGAGCTGCGGTTCCGCGAGCCGCGCGAGGTGCACGACTTCCTGTTCCGTTCGGTGGAGCGCGCGCTCGCCGCCACGCGCCCGGCCGAGGGGCTCCACGGGTCGGCGGATGCGTCGAGGCTCCTGCCCTCCGGGCAACCCTCGCGCGGCCTGCCGCTCGGCGAGCCGGTGGCCGGCACGGCGGACTGGACGGCGCTGGCGCGCGCCGCGATGCCCGCCGGGGCCGAGCTGCCGCGCGCGCAGGCTGCGGCAGGGGCGGCGACGGCGCCGCCGCTCGGCTACGCGCTCGCGCAGCTGCACGGCATCTACATTCTCGCGCAGGCCGAGGATTCCCTGGTCCTCGTCGACATGCACGCGGCGCACGAGCGCGTGCTGTACGAGAAGCTCAAGGCTGCGCGTGCGGCGCCGGGCGGCGCACCGCGCCAGCCGCTGCTGGTCCCGGCAGTCGTGGAGGTCCGCGAGGACGAGGCGCTCCTCGCCGAACAGCACCGCGACGATCTCGTGGCGGCGGGCCTCGTCGTGGATCGGCTGGGACCGGGGAGTCTCGCGGTGCGCGAGGCGCCCGTGGCGCTCGCCGGCGGGAACGTGGCGGGACTTCTCCGGGACGCGCTCGCCGACCTCGCGGCCGCGGGCGCGACGCACCGGATCGAGGAGCGCCAGGACGAGCTCCTGGCCGCGCTGGCCTGTCGCGCCGCGGTGCGCTCGCAGCGCGCGATGACCGTGCCGGAGATGAACGCCCTGCTGCGGGAAATGGAGCGCACCGACCGCGCCGACCAGTGCAACCACGGCCGGCCGACCTGGACGCGGATCACGCTGGGCGAGCTCGACCGGCTGTTCCTGCGCGGGCGCTGACCATGGCCGCCCCGGTCGTGATGCTCATGGGGCCGACCGGCGCCGGCAAGACGGATGCCGCGCTGGCGCTCGTCGAGCGCTGGCCGCTCGAGATCGTGAGCGTGGATTCGGCGCTGGTGTTCCGGGGGATGGACATCGGCACCGCGAAGCCGCCGCCGGAGGTGCTGGCGACGGTGCCCCATCACCTCGTGGACATCCTCGATCCCTCGGAGAGCTACTCCGCCGGGCGGTTCCTGGCCGACGCCGAGGCCGCCATCGCCGACATCCGCGACCGCGGCCGCGTGCCGCTCCTGGTCGGCGGCACCATGCTCTACTTCCGGGCGCTGCAGTCCGGCCTCGCGCCGCTGCCGGCCGCCGACCCGGCGCTGCGCCAGCGGATCGATTCGCGCGGCGCGGCGGAGGGCTGGCCGGCGCTTCACGCCGAGCTCGCCCGGCTCGACCCCGAGGCCGCGGCCCGCATCCGGCCGAACGACCGCCAGCGCATCCAGCGTGCGCTGGAGGTGATCACCTTGACCGGCGAGCCGATCAGCGCGCGCCAGCGCCAGGACCTGCGCGGCTCGGTGGCGAAAGGCGCCCTGCGCCTGGTGCTGGCGCCCGCCTTGCGTTCGGCGATGGCCGAGCGGGTCGAGAGGCGTTTCCACCGCATGATGGAACTCGGCCTGCTGGAGGAGACTCGAAGATTGCACGCGCGGGGCGACCTCGACGAGTCGCTGCCCTCCATCCGGTGCGTAGGCTACCGGCAGCTGTGGGCGCATCTCGAGGGACGCTGCCCGCTGCCCGAGGCCGTCGAGCGGGGCATCGTCTCGACCCGGCAGCTGGCCAAGCGGCAGCTGACCTGGCTCCGTTCGGAGGCGGGCGCCGAATGGTTCGATGCCCTTGATTGTGGCGCGCTCGGTCGCATGTCGGAGCGCATCGGCGAGTGGCTCGCCGGACAGGCGGGCGGCGGGCCGGGCGTGCGATAATGCCCGCCCGCGCCGGGCGGGCGAGGGTTGCGGTTGACGCGGTCGCGTGTCCAGGGAAGGCATGACCCGCAGCCCGGATAAATAGAACGATATAAATAGCTGAATAACAAGGAGATTTAGATGGCCAAAGGTCAGTCTTTGCAGGATCCCTTCCTGAATGCGCTGCGCAAGGAGCGGGTGCCGGTGTCCATTTACCTGGTTAACGGGATCAAGCTGCAGGGCCAGATCGATTCCTTCGACCAGTTCGTCGTGCTGCTGCGCAACACGGTGAGCCAGATGGTCTACAAGCACGCCATCTCGACCGTCGTGCCCGCCCGCAACGTCCGCCTGCCGAGCGGCGAGGAAGGCGCGTCGAAGGAAATCGAGGTCGAATGACGGGCTTCGCGTCCCTGACGGACATGCGTCTTGTTCGACCGTCCTGAGTCGGGCGAGCGCGCCATCCTGGTCCGGGTGGGCCTCGGCTCGCCCGTCAGCGAGCAGGATCTCCGCGAATTCGAGGCCCTGGCCGTGTCGGCCGGCGCGATCCCCGTGGCCGCGGTCACGGGCTCGCGCCGCAGTCCCGACCCGCGTTTCTTCGTGGGCTCCGGCAAGGCCGAGGAGATCCGCCTGCGCGCCGAGGAGGCGGAGGCGGAGCTCATCCTCGTGGATCACCCGCTCTCTCCCAGCCAGGAACGCAACCTCGAGAAGCTCACGGGCCGACGGGTGCTGGACCGCGCCGGGCTCATCCTGGACATCTTCGCGCAGCGCGCGCGCAGCGCCGAGGGCAAGCTCGAGGTCGAGCTGGCCCAGCTGCGCCACCTGTCCACCCGCCTCGTGCGCGGCTGGACCCACCTCGAGCGCCAGAAGGGCGGCATCGGCCTGCGGGGGCCGGGCGAGACCCAGCTCGAGACCGACCGCCGCCTGCTCGCGAAGCGCATCCGCACGCTGAGCCAGCGGCTCGAGGACCTCGCGCGCCAGCGCGACACCGGCCGGGCCGTGCGCAAGCGCGTGCCGGTGCCGGCGGTGGCGCTCGTCGGCTACACCAATGCCGGCAAGTCCACGCTTTTCAACGCACTTACGGGCAGCGAGGCCTACGCGGCCGACCAGCTGTTCGCGACCCTGGATCCCACCGTGCGGCGGCTGCGGTTGCCGCATACCCCGGAGATCGTGCTTGCCGATACCGTGGGCTTCATCCGCGAGCTGCCGCACGAACTCGTCGCCGCTTTCCGCTCGACCCTGCTCGAGGCGCGCGATGCCGACCTGCTGCTGCACGTGATCGACTCGGCCGACCCTGGCCACGACGAGCAGGTCGGTCAGGTCGAGGAAGTGCTCGACGGCATCGGCGCAGGCGGGATCCCGGTCGTGCGCGTCTACAACAAGGTCGACGCCGCCGGCGAGCGGCCGCGTCTCGAGCGCGACGCCGAGGGGTGTGTGACCCGCGTGCACCTCTCCGCGCGCACGGGCGAGGGCCTCGATCTCCTGCGCCAGTGCCTGCAGGAGCGCTTCGGCCACCTCGCGGAGCGCTTCGAACTCCCGCTCGAGCCGGCGGAAGGCCGGCTGCGCGCTGCGCTGTACGCGGCGGGCCTCGTTCTCGGCGAGCGCACGCTGCCCGATGGCGGCGCGGCGCTGACGGTCGAGGCCTCCCGTGCCGAACTGGACAACCTTTTTTCACGGCTTGGCTCGCCGCGCCTGGCGCGGCTCATGCCTTGTTTACCCGCGGCCGGGTTCGTAGAATCCCGGGCCGCGGCCGCGATCGATGCCGCCTAGCCTCAACGCAGTCCCCCCCGCGAGCCCCAACGACATGCCCTGGAACGACTCCGGCAGGAACGAGAATCCCTGGCAGCGCAAGCCTGAGCAGGGCCCGCCCGACCTCGACGAGGTCGTGCGTAACCTGCAGCGTCGCCTGAAATCCCTCTTCGGCGGCGGGCCCTCCGGCCCGCGCCCGTCGGGCGGCGAGGGTGGCGGCGCTGCGCCGCGCCTGCCGAACCCGGGCATCCTCGTCGTCATCGCCCTCGGCGTGTGGGCGCTGACCGGCTTCTATCAGAACGACGCGGCCGAACGTTCCGTGATCACGCGCTTCGGCAAGTACGTCGAGACCACCATGCCGGGCCTGCGCTGGCACATGCCCTGGCCCATCGAGCGGCGCACCGTTGTCAACGTGGCCGAGTTCGTGAGCTTCGAGGACCGCACGCGGATGCTCACCCAGGACGAGGCGCTCGTGGGCATCAACCTGGCCGTGCAGTACCGCCGCATCGACCCGGTGCAGTTCGCCTTCAGCGTGCGCGACCCCGAGGAGACGCTGAAGATCGTCAGCGAGAGCGCGATCCGCGAGGTCATCGGCCAGAGCAAGCTCGGCTTCGTGCTCGAGACGGGGCGCCAGGAGATCTCGCAGAAGACGCGCGAGCTGATCCAGCGCACGATCTCCTCGTACCAGACGGGCATCGAGGTCATCAGTGTCAACCTGCAGGACGTGATCGTCCCCGAGCAGGTTGCGCCGGCCCAGAAGGACGCGATCAAGGCGCGCGAGGACCGCGACCGCGCCAACCTCGCGGCGCAGACCTACGCCAATGACATCCTGCCGCGCGCCCGCGGCCTCGCGGCGAGCCAGCTCGAGGCGGCGCGCGCCCACAAGGACCGCGTCGTCGCCGAGGCGGACGGCAAGAGCACGCGTTTCGCGGCGCTCGCCGTCGAGTACGCCCGGGCGCCCGAGGTGACCCGCCAGCGCCTGTACCTCGAGACCATGGAGCAGGTGCTCGGCGGTTCGACCAAGGTGCTGGTGGACACAAAGGGCACCGGCAACCTCATCTACCTGCCGCTCGACAAGCTGATGGAGCAGCGCGGCCAGTGGCCGCAGGGCACCGTCAGCGTCGAGCAGGCCGTGCCGCAGCAGGCTCCCACGGTGGAGGGCGGCGCGGCCGCCGCCGAGGACCCGCGCGCCCGGAGGACCCGCTGATGCAGAACCGGTTGCTCGTGTTCATTCTCGCGGTCGTCGCCGCGCTGGTGCTCCTGTCGAGGAGCGTCTTCGTCGTGCACCAGACCGAGACCGCGATCAAGTTCCGCTTCGGCGAGATCGTCGGTGCCGGCTACGCGCCGGGCCTGCACTTCATGGTGCCGTTCATCAACGACGTGCGGAAGTTCGACAAGCGCATCCTCACGCGCAACTATCCCGCCGAGCAGTTCCTGACGAGCGAGGGCAAAATCCTCAACGTCGATTTCTACGTGAAGTGGCGCATCGCCGACGTGGGCCAGTACTACCAGTCCACCGGCGGAGACGAGGAACTCGCGGCCCGGCGCCTCGCCGAGGTCGTCAAGGACGGCCTGAAGGGCGTGATCGCGCGGCGCACCATCCAGCAGACCGTCGCGGCGCAGCGGACCGAGTTCATCGGGGACATCCTCGCGGTCGCCGGCGAGCCGGTGCGCCAGCTCGGCCTCGAGGTGGTGGACGTGCGCGTAAAGAAGATCGATCTGCCCGAGGACGTGCTCGACTCGGTGTTCAACCGCATGCGGCAGGACTTCGCCCGCCAGGCCGCGCAGCTGCGCGCCGAGGGCGACGAGACGGCCCAGACGGTGCGCGCCGCGGCCGACCGCGAGCGCGTCGAGATCCTGGCCGAGGCGACCCGCGAGGCGGAGAAGATCCGCGGCGAGGGCGACGCCGAGGCGGCGCGCATCTACGCGGCCGTGCACCAGCGCAACCCCGAGTTCTACGCCTTCTACCGCAGTCTCGAGGCCTACCGCGCTTCGCTTGGCAAGCCCGACGACGTCATGGTGATCGCGCCGGACAGCGATTTCTTCAAGTACATGGTCAAGCCCACGCGCTGAGGCCCCGTGCCCATCGACTGGAGCGACCTGGCGGCGGCGCTCGCGCTGTACCTGGTGATCGAGGGAGTGCTGCCCTTCGTGAATCCGCGGGGGATGAAGCGGGCGATGGCGACGTTCAGCGCGATGCCGGAAGGGCAGCTGCGCGTGGCCGGGCTCCTCGCGATGGTGGCGGGGCTGCTGCTTCTCTGGTTCGTCCGCAGCTGAGGGATGCCATGGGCCGCATGGTCGTGATCATCGGCGCCCAGTGGGGCGACGAGGGCAAGGGCAAGATCGTCGACCTGCTCACCGAGCGGGCCGCGGCGGTCGCGCGTTTCCAGGGCGGGCACAACGCGGGCCACACGCTCGTCGTCGGCGGCCAGAAGACGGTGCTGTCGCTCATCCCGTCCGGCGTGCTGCGCGAGCACGTGAAGTGCTTCATCGGCAACGGCGTGGTGCTCTCGCTCACCGCGCTCCTCAAGGAAGCCGACATGCTCGCCGCGCGCGGGGTGCCGGTGTTCGAGAAGCTTCGGGTCAGCCCGAACTGCCCGCTGATCCTGCCGTCCCACGTGGAGCTCGACCTCGCCCGCGAGCGCGCCCGTGGCGCGAACGCGATCGGCACGACCGGCCGCGGCATCGGCCCCGCCTACGAGGACAAGGTGGCCCGCCGGGCGGTGCGTGTCGCAGACCTGTTCCAGCGCGAGCGCTTCGCGGCGCGGCTCGGGGAAGTGCTCGACTTCCACAACTTCGTGCTGCAGCGCTACTTCAAGCTGCCGCCGGTGGACTTCCAGAAGGTGCTGGAGGAGAGCCTGGCGCAGGCCGAGCGCGTCAAGCCGCTGGTCGGGGACGTGACGCTCGAGCTGGCGCAGATCCGGGACGCGGGCGGGCAGGTGCTGCTGGAAGGCGCGCAGGGGGCGCTGCTCGACATCGATCATGGCACCTACCCCTACGTCACCTCGTCGAACACGGTGGCCGGCAACGCGGCGGTGGGCACGGGCCTCGGGCCGCGCGACATCGACGGCGTCCTCGGCGTCATCAAGGCCTACACGACCCGCGTTGGAGCGGGGCCGTTCCCCACCGAGCTCTTCGACCAGTCGGGCGAGCACCTGTCGAGGGTCGGCCAGGAGTTCGGCGCCGTCACCGGCCGGCCGCGCCGCACCGGCTGGTTCGACGCCGTGGCGCTGCGCCGCTCGGTCATGAACAACGGCATTTCCTCGCTGTGCGTGACCAAGCTCGACGTGCTCGACGGCCTCGATACGCTGCGGCTTTGCATCGGCTACCGCTATCCCGACGGTATCCGCCTGACGCCGCCGCTCCTGGTGGACGATTACGCCCAGTGCGAGCCCGTCTACGAGGACATGCCCGGCTGGCGCGAGTCCACCATCGGCCTGCGCTCGCTCGAGGAGCTGCCGGCCGCGGCGCGCCGCTACCTCGACCGCGTGCAGGCACTCGCCGGCGTGCCCATCGATATCATCTCGACGGGCCCCGACCGCGACCAGACCATCATCCTGCGCCACCCATTCGACTGATCTGCGACATCAGCTTCCGCTCGCGCGCGTCGATCGCGGCGAGGAAGTCCCCCGCGCCGTCCATCGCCCGGAAGGCTCGGTAGCCCCGCTCCAGGAAGTCCTGCAGCTCTCCGTAGCCAGCGGCGCGGGCGGGCGCGCGCGACAGCCGCAGGGCGAGGCCGATCTCGGGATGGTGGGCGAGGCCGTCGAGCAGCCCGCCGATGTCGGCGATGAGCTCGATCTGCCGCAGGCGGTCGGCGGCACGGCCGGCCGCGCGGTAGGCGGCCGCGTACTCGGCCATGCCGAGGGGCGAGGGCGAGGCCAGTGCGGCGGCGGTGTCCGCGTCCAGCTCGAGCGTCAGGACGTGCAGCTCGAAGGCGCCGGCGAGGGCCTCGAGCGCGCCCGCGGGCAGGAAGCGCTGCAGCTTGTCGAGCGCCGCCAGCATCTGGCGGTCCCGCTCGCTCAGGTCCTGGGGGCCGTACAGATCAGCGAGGAAGAAGTCGATCGCCGCGCGGTGGCGCTCTTCTTTGCGCAGGTCGGCGTAGGTTTCCGCGAGCCGCCGGGACTGGAAATCGGCCAGCGCGCGGACGCGCTCCGCCAGCGCCGGGCGCTTCTCGAGCCGCGCGCGCACCTGCCGGTAGCGCTCGACCAGGACGGCGATGCGGGCCCGGGCCGCATCGCGCGGACTGCCCGGCGGAGTGGCTTGACCGTTCACGCGGCGGGGGCCTTCGTCAGGCTCGACGCTCGATCAGGGTCTCGAGCCGGCCGAGGACGCGCAGCAGCCGCCGGCCCACCCCGGAATTCCGGATGCGCTGTTCCTCGATGGCGCGGTGGAAGCTGCGCTGCGGGTCGCGCAGCGCCTTCGCGCTGAGCCGCAGGCCGTGGCGCTCGAGGACCGGCGCGAGCTGGCGCGCGTGACGCCTGAGGTCCTGGCGCGTGCGCTGGTAGGCGTGGTCCACGAGGCGGCGGCGATCGGAGTAGCGGAAGACGTTGGCGAAGAACATGCGCTCGTCGTCGCGGTCCGGTTCGAACAGCAGGATGTCCGCATGGGGATAGCGGTCCCGGTAGCCCGACATCCCGACCATCATTCGCGACTGGATGAGCGAGCGGAACGTCTGGCTGAGCACGACCGTGAGCCCGCTGTCCGTCAGGTCGCGGTGCGCGTGGTGCGTGCCGCCGCCGGAGGCGTCGTAGGCCACGAGCGGATTGAGGCAGAAGACGAGCTGCGCGCCCGCTTCCAGCACCAGGGAGGCGTGCATGGTGCGCAGCAGCGCTCCGTCCACGTATTTGTGCCCGTCGATCTCGACAGGCGGGTACAGCCCCGGCAGCGCGGTGCTGGCCTGGATCGCGCGGGAGATGGGAACGTGGTCGCGGCCGGGCTCCCCGAAGCGGGCGGCCTCGCCGGTGTTGAGGTCGGTGGCCACGATGTAGAGCCGGCGGTCGAGGCTGCGGAAGTCGTTCGTGCGGCCGTGGGTGGAGAGCAGGTGGCGCATGAACCGCTCGAGCGGCTCGCCGTCGAACAGGCCCGTGGGCAGGGCCGCGAGCAGAGGGTCGAGCACCTCGGCGAGGTTGCGCGCGAGCGGCGCGCGCGCGTAGTAGCCGAGCGCCCGCAGGACGAGCCGCGGCAGGCGGCCGACGCGGCGCCCGAACTCGCGGTACGCGGGGTGCAGGAAGATGCTCGGGTCCGCGGGGAACTCGCCGGACTCGTTGTTGATGACCACGCGGCCCATGTCCACCGGCGTGATGCCGTTGGCGAGGCCGGCGGCGATCATCGAACCGGAACTCACGCCGACGTAGGCGTGCAGGCGAGTGAGGTCGAGGCCCTCGATGCTCTCCGCGAGGGCATGCAGCGCACCGAGCTTGTAGAACGCGCCGAGGGGGCCGCCCCCTGCGAGCGCCACGCCGATCCGCTCACCGCTGACGACGGGCTCGATCGCGAGCTGGGGGGTCAGCATGCGGGTTCACCGCGCCGGGGCGTCAGCCTCCGCCGGGCGGGATGATCTCCTTCGGGGGCTTCTCGCCGCCGACGGCCTTGCGCCGCCGCGCGGCCTTCTTCGCCGGCTTCGGCCGGGCCTGCCGCTCCGCCCGGGCGAGTCGCTCGACGCTGTGGTTGAGCTCGTCCACCTTGCGCGTCAGCGCCGTGATCTCCTCGGCGGTGGGCATGCCGAGCTGGTGCAGCGCCCGCTGCACGCGGGTCTGGAAGATCTTCTCGAGGTTGTCGAGTGTTTCCGTGGCCTGGTCCTTGACCGAGCCGACCCGCCGGTTGACCTTCTTCTGGGCGCCCTGGAAGGCCTGCATCACGACCCGCTGGGCGGTGTCGATCGCGGTGCCCTGCAGCCGCGAGCCCTCCCGCACGAGGTCCTCGAACACCTTCGTGCCGCCGCCCTGGGCCCGGGACAGGGCGCCGAGGCCCGCCGCCCAGACCTGGTTGGCGGTGTACAGAAGGTTGCCGTCCTCACGGGATTCCGCGCGGGAGGCGGACGAGGAGGCCCTCGCCGAGGCCCCGCCCTTCGCGCCGAGCTTGCCCTTTTTCCTTACCGCCATGATCCTCTCCTGACCGGTCGCGGCGCCTGCGCCGTTGACGGTCAAGGATACCGCGTTTGGCGCCTCCTGTTGCCCGTGGCGCCGCTTCGCGGTGGTCAGTAGTTGCCGAAAGCGGAGGCGCAAATGGCAGGCGCGAAGTGGTCACCGTTCCCCTACGAACAGAAGTCCTACAGCTACGCCGGCGCGGCGCTGGAGAAGGCCTGGGCCCGGCTGCACCGGGGCGACTGCGAGCCCTTCCCGTCGCCCGAGAACCTCGCCCGCTTCACGGGCAAGGGCGGCAAGTCGGTGCCGGGCTTCAAGGGCGACCTCGACACGCTCTCGGCCCGCCTGCAGGACGCCTGGCGCGCCTTCCACCGGGGCGACTTCCGCGAGGCGGTGGACACGGGGTCGGCGCTGGGCCCGCTGGGCGCCTCCGTCGCCAACAAGGCGGCCGGCGTCTATGCCACCTACCTCGAGGAGGACGAGAAACGCGCGGTGAAGCTGCTGACCGAAGCCGCGGCGCGGGGCGAGGAGGCCACGCGGCTGCTGCCCGGTTACGCGAACGCCTGGTATTTCATGGCCTTCGTCCTCGGCCGCTACGCCCAGAGCATCTCGGTGGTGAAGGCGCTTTCGGAGGGTATCGGCACGCGGGTGCGCAAGGCGCTCGATACCGCGATCGAGCTCGAGCCGCAGCACGCCGACGCGCACACGGCGCTCGGCCTCTACCACGCCGAGATCATCGACAAGGTCGGCGCCCTCGCGGGCGGCATCACCTATGGCGCGAGCCGCGACAAGTCCGCCGACCACTTCGCCAGGGCGGCGAAACTGTTCCCGGAATCGCCGATCGTGCACATGGAGCACGCCAACGGCCTGCTGATGCTCTACGGCGACAAGAAGCGCGGCGAGGCCGTCAAGCTCTACCGGAAGGCTTCCGAGTCGAAGGCCGTGGACGCGATGGAGCGCCTCGACGTCGAGCAGGCGAAGGCCGAGCTGGAGTAGCGCGGCGCCGCGAGGGCGCGGCGAGAGGCCCGAGCAGCGTCGCGAGCACGAGCTGTTCGAATGCTGCCGGGAACCGCGCCACCACGGCTTTCGGGTCCGGGACGCGGCGGGCGTCGGCCAGCAGCCCGAAGCGCACCGCGCCGTCGTAGCTCATGAGGCTGATGCCGGCGGCGAGTTCGCCCGACTGCGGCACCCAGAAAACGAGCCCGGTGATGCGACGCCCGCCAAAGCGGACCGCCTGGCGCGGCCCCGGCACGTTCGAGGCCACGAGCGTGCTCTTGACGCTCAGCAGGTCGATGGCCGCCGTCTCGAGGCGGCCGGGCATCAGCCCGAGCGCGCCCAGCAGGCCGAGCGTCAGCAGCGGCTGGTAGGACCGCTTCAGGCCGTCCATGGCTTCCTGCACGGCGTACAGGCGCGCGAGCGGGTCGGCGATGCCCACCGGCAGGTCGAGGAACACGAGGCCGAAGGCGTTGCCGAGCGACGACGCATCTTCGGGCCGGCGCAGGTTGACCGGCACCGTCGCCCGGATCGTGAGGCCGCGCGTGTCAACGCCCCGCGCGCGCAGGTAGTCGCCGAGCGCGCCGGCGGCGGTGGCCATGAGCACGTCGTTGATCTTGCAGCCGTGGGCGCGCGCGACCGTGGCGACCTCGTGCAGCGGCAGCCGCTCGCCCCAGGCGATGCGCTTGCGCCGGCCGAGGCGGCCCTTGAGCGGCGTCGGGGGATCGGGCGGCAGGAGCGCGACCCGCGTGGCCTCGGCCAGCAGGGCAACGGCGTGCTGGGCCAGTTCGTTCGCCTGGCGCGGGTGCAGCGCGAATTCCGCCAGGCGCGACATCCAGTGCCCGCCGGCGGCGAGGGCGCGCTCGACGAGCGCCGAGCCCGGCACCGGCAGCTCGCCGATCCACGCGAGCCGCCCGCGGCGGCGACGCCTGTGGGACGCCTCGGGCGGCGGCGCCGGCGGATCGTCGGTCATGCCCATGAAAACGTCCATGAGCGCCATGCCGTCGGCGTAGCAGTGATGGATGCGAAGGATCACGGCCGCCCCTTCGGCGTGATTCTCGACGAGGTGGAACTCCCACAGCGGCCGGCGGCGATCGAGCTCGGTGCAGGCCAGCTCGCCCGCGAGCGCCTCGAGCTCCGCCTGTCCGGCGGGAGCGGGAAGCGCCGTGCGGTGCAGGTGGGCGTCGAGGTCGAAGTCGGGGTCCTCCTCCCAGAACGCTCCCACGTCGCCGTCGAGCGGCCGGGCCCTGAAGCGAGGCAGGGCGGCGAACCGCTCCGCCACCCGGCGGCGAAGCGTCTCGAACTCGAGCGGGCCGTCGAAGGTCATGACCCCGACGATGACCATCAGGTTCGTCGGCCGGTCCATGCGCAACCAGGCCACGTCCACCGGGGACATGTGCTCGCGCGTCATCCGTGCCCTCGCGGCTTCGTGCGATCCGGGATAGAGTCGCGACTATACCGCCGGCTGGCGCGGCGGTCGTCAGGGGGGATTCGATGAGCTATTTCGTCACCGGCGCCACGGGCTTCATCGGGCGCCACCTGGTCGAGCGCCTGCTCGAGCGCAAGGGCACGATTTACGTCCTGGTGCGCCCGGAATCCAAGGCGAAGTTCGACGCAGTCAAGGCCGGCTTCGGCCGCTCGGCGGCGCGCCGCCTGGTCGCGGTGGCCGGCGACCTCGCCGAGCCCCACCTCGGGGTGAAGGCCCGCGAACGGGCCCGGCTCAAGGGCAAGGTGAAGCACTTCTTCCACCTCGCCGCGATCTACGACATCAAGGCGGGCGCCGCCGAGCAGGAGACCGCCAACATCCTCGGCACCGAGCACGCGATCCAGTTCGCGCAGGCGGTGCAGGCCGGCTGCTTCCACCTGGTGAGCTCGATCGCCGCCGCGGGCCTGTACAAGGGCACCTTCCGGGAGGACATGTTCGAGGAGGCCGGGCGGCTCGACCACCCCTACTTTCGCACCAAGCACGAATCCGAGCGGCTGGTGCGCGAGCGCTGCAAACGACCCTGGCGGGTGTACCGCCCGGGCGTCGTCGTCGGCCATTCGAGGACGGGCGCGATCGACAAGATCGACGGGCCGTACTACTTCTTCAAGGCGATCCAGAAGCTGCGCCAGTCGCTGCCGCCGTGGGTGCCGCTCGTGGGCCTCGAGGGAGGCCAGATCAACCTCGTGCCGGTGGACTACGTGGCCGCCGCGATGGACCACCTCGCGCACCTGCCCGGCCACGACGGCGAGTGCTTCCACCTCACCGACCCGCGCCCGCGCCGCGTCGGCGAGGTGCTGAACCTGTTCGCCCGCACCGGCCACGCCCCGACGATGGCGGTGCGGCTCGATCCGAAGCTGTTCGACTTCCTGCCGCGCGGCGTCAGCCAGTCGATCGCGTCCTACCAGCCGCTGCAGCAGGTCTTCGACGTGATCCTGCGCGACCTGCAGCTGCCGCGCGACGTGCTGGAGTTCGCCAACTGGCAGGCGAAGTTCGACTGCACACAGACCCAGCGCCTGCTGGAGCACACGGACATCCGCGTGCCGCCGCTCGAGGACTACGCCTGGCGGCTGTGGGACTACTGGGAGCGACACCTCGACCCGGATCTGTCGCTGGACCGCAGCCTCGCCGGCGCGGTCAAGGGCAAGGTCGTGCTGATAACCGGCGGCTCCTCGGGCATCGGCCTCGCGGCGGCTGGACGCTGCGTGGACGCGGGCGCGAAGGTGATCATCGTCGCGCGCGACCCGGAGAAGCTGGAGGAGGCGCGCGCGAGCCTCGTCGAGCGGGGCGAGATCCACGCCTACCAGTGCGACATCTCCGATTACGCCGCCTGCGACGCCTTCGCGAGGCAGGTGCTGGCCGACCATGGCGCCGTGGACGTGCTGGTCAACAACGCAGGCCGGTCGATCCGCCGCTCCATAGAACTGTCCTACGACCGCTTCCACGATTTCGAGCGGACGATGCAGCTCAACTACTTCGCGGCCATACGGCTGACGATGGCGCTGCTGCCCTCGATGCTCGAGCGGGCCAGCGGCCACGTCGTCAACATCTCCTCCATCGGCGTGCTGTCGAACGCACCGCGCTTCTCGGGCTACGTCGCCTCGAAGGCGGCGATGGAGGCCTGGACGCGCTGCGCGGCGGCCGAGTTCGCCGACCGCGGCGTGACCTTCACGATCATCAACATGCCGCTGGTGCGCACGCCGATGATCGCGCCGACCCGGATGTACGACCAGATGCCGGTGGACACGCCGGACGATGCCGCGGACATGGTCGCCGAGGCGATCATCGAGCGGCCGAAGCGCATCGCGACCAAGCTCGGCCTGTTCTCCGAGGTCCTGCACCTCGCGGCGCCGCGCATCTCCGAGGTGGTCATGAACACCGCCTACAAGATGTTCCCGGACTCGGCCGCGGCCAAGGGGATGGCCGGCAGGTCGGAGATGCCGGCGGACGCCTCCAAGCCGACGCCCGAGGCGGCGCTGTTCGCCTCGCTGCTGCGCGGGGTGCACTGGTAAAATCCGCTGTGCGGCGGGAGACCGCGACCCCTGCGAGGTTCCACCTTGTTTCGACGTCTCGTGCCGGCGGCGGCACCCATCGTTTGCGTGCTGGCCGCGATCGCGGCCAGCGAGTCCGCGGCCGAGCCGGTGGCCGAGGCCGCTTCCGAGGCGAAGCTCGAGGAGATCGTGGTCACGGCGCAGAAACGCGCCGAGACGCTGCAGCGCACGCCCGCGGCCGTCACGGCCCTCTCAGGCGAGGCGCTGGTCGCGGCCGGCGTGACCGACATCCGCGCGGCGCAGAACCTCGTCCCGTCCGTGCGCTTCCAGATGCAGAATTCCTCGACGGAGATCTACATCCGCGGCGTGGGCTCGACGCTCGACCTGCCGAACATCGAGCCGCCGACGGTGTTCAATTTCAACGGCGTCTACATCCCGCGCGAGGGCACGAGCGTGGGCCTGTTCGACATTGCCTCGATCGAGGTGCTGCCCGGGCCGCAAGGCAGCCTGTACGGCCGCGCCGCGCTCGGCGGCGCGGTGAACGTGCAGTTCAGGCGGCCGGCGCCCGAACCCGAGACCGAGGCGCTCCTGGAGGTCGGCGACTACTCGCTGGTGCACGCCACGGTCGCGCAGAGCCTGCCGGTGTCCGACCGCTTCTCGCTGCGCGCGGCGGCGGATTACATCAAGCACGACGGCTACCTGCGCACGGGCGCCGACTCGAAGGACGACTACGCGCTGCGCCTCTCGGGCCTGTACGAGGACGGCGAGCGGGTGTCGGCGTACTTCTGGGCACACGGCGCCAAGAAGAACGGCCGCTCGCCCAACCTCGTGCGCCGAGGCTACAACGGCGGCACCTTCGACGGCGACCCGAACGCCTTCGACAGCTCCGATCCGTGGAACGACGTGATCACGCCCACCGAGCCCGACGCCGGCCGCCAGGAGTACGAGAACCTGGTGCTGGGCGGCCAGGTGGACTTCAGGCTCGGCGGCGCGACGCTCACCTGGATCCCGTCCTACTTCTACCTCGACTGGGCCGGCGACTACTGGCTCGAGAACCTGCCCTCTTTCCTGTCCTCGCACTACAACCAGGTGACGCAGGAGCTGCGGCTTGCCGGCGCCTCCGGGCGCTGGACCTGGCTCGGCGGCCTGTACGCCTATCGCGTGACGAACGACGGCGAGTTCATCGTCAACGGGTTCCCGCTGGCCGACATCGACCGCAATCGCCTCGAGGGCGTCGCCGGCTTCGGCGAGGCCACCCATGCGCTCGCCGACCGCTGGCGCCTCACCCTCGGGGGCCGGCTGAGCTACGACCGGCGCGAGGGCGACGGGGTCACGGCCTTCGGCGTGCCCTACGACGCCGACCAGACGTTCGACAGGCTCGACTGGAAGCTCGGCGTCGAGTTCGACGCCGCGCCCCAGACGCTGCTCTACGCGACGGTGCAGACGGGCTACCAGCCGGGCACCTACAACCTGTTCCCGTCCGCGCCGGGGCAGAGCAACGAGGTGCGCGAGGCCGAGATGACCGCGTGGTCGGCGGGCGTCAAGAGCCGCTTCCTCGAGGGCCGCCTGCAGCTTAACAACGAGCTTTTCTACTACGACTACCGCGACCTGCTGGTCCAGTCGTTCAATCTCAACACCGCGTTGCTCACCACCTTCAACGCCGAGAAGGTCGAGACCTGGGGCAACCAGCTCGACCTGCAGTGGCTGGTCACCGACCGCGGCCGGCTCAACCTGTCGGTCGGCTACCTTCACGCGCGCTACGAGGACTTCGTCGTTCCGCCCGAGATCAACATCGGCCCGGGCACGCGCGACTTCGGCGGCTACCAGCTGCAGTACGCGCCCGACTGGACGGTCTCCGCGGGCTACCAGCACGACTTCCCGGTCGCCGGCGGCTACCTGCGCGGGCGCGTGGAGTCGCGTTACGAGAGCGCGTTCTGGGGAACTTTCAACCACAGCCGCGGCACGCAGCAGCAGGCGTACACCAAGACGGACGCCTCGCTGACGTACTTCGCGGGCGACGGCCGCTGGAGCCTGGGGCTGTGGGTGAAGAACATCGAGGACGAGGCCGTGCTGGCGGCGACCACGACCGGCCAGTTCGGACCCTACGCGGACGCGTTCCTCGAGCCGCCGCGCACCTGGGGCGCGCGGTTCACGCTGTCGCTATAAGCGAAAACCCCGCCCCGCTGGCTTCAGCGGGGCGGGGCTGTCAAGATGGTGCCCAGGAGAGGACTCGAACCTCCACGCCTCGCGGCACTAATACCTGAAACTAGCGCGTCTACCAATTCCGCCACCTGGGCACAGGTGCGGCCGGGGCAGGTCCCCGGCGAGGGCAGCGAAATCTACGCAGCCCTCGCGCGCTTGTCAAATCGGTGGAGAACATGACCAAGAAAACCCGTTGGCAGGACCGCGACCCGCGATTCGCGGAAGAGTCCGGCCGCTATCAAGAACCCATCCCCAGCCGCCAGTTCATCCTGGATGTGCTGGCCGAGGCGGCCGCGCCCGTGTCCTTCGACGCACTGTGCGCGAAGCTCGGCCTGCGCGAGCGGCGCGTCCGCGAGGCCCTGACCAAGCGCCTCGGCGCCATGGCCCGCGACGGCCAGCTGCTGGTGAACCGCGCCGAGGAGTACCTTCTGCTCGAGCGACTGCCGCTGGTCGTGGGCAGCGTCTCCGGCCACCGCGACGGCTTCGGCTTCCTGGTGCCGGAGGACGGCGGGGACGACCTGTTCCTGTCGTTCCGGCAGATGCGCACCGTCATGCACGGCGACCGCGTCGCGGCGCGGGTCACGGGCCGGGACGCCCGCGGCCGGCGCGAGGGCGCGGTGGTCGAGGTGCTGGAGCGGCGCACCCGGCAGGTGGCGGGCCGTTTCTGGTTCGAGGCAGACGTGGGCTTCGTAGAGCCCGACAACAGCCGTATCAGCCACCGCGTCGTGATCCCGGCGAAGGCGCGCGCGGGCGCGAAGTCGGGCGACCTCGTGGTCGCCGAGATCGTCGAGCCGCCGACCGCGCATGCATCGCCCGTCGGGCGCGTCTCCCGCGTGCTGCCGCTGGGCGGCACCGCCGACACGGCCGTGGAACTCGCGATCGCCTCGCACGGCCTGCCGCATGAGTTCCCGCCCGATGCGCTCGCCGAGGCCCGGCGCTTCGGCGCCGAGGTGCCCGCCGCGCCGGGTCCGGGACGGGAGGACCTCACCGGCCTGCCGCTCGTGACCATCGACGGCGAGGACGCCCGCGACTTCGACGACGCGGTGCACGCCGAGCGGACGAAGAGCGGGTTCCGGCTGCACGTGGCGATCGCCGACGTCAGCCACTACGTCACGCCGGGCAGCGCGCTCGACCGCGAGGCGCGAGAGCGCGCGACCTCCGTCTACTTCCCCAGCCGCGTCGTGCCCATGCTGCCGGAGTCGCTGTCGAACGGGTTGTGCTCGCTCATGCCGCAGGTGCCGCGGCTGTGCATGGTCGCGGACATGAGCGTCGACCGGGACGGGCGCGTCACGCGCACGCGCTTCTACCCGGCGCTGATGCGCTCGGCCGCGCGGCTCACCTACACGAAGGTTGCCGCGGCGCTCGGCGGGGACCCGGCCGCGCGCGCGGAGCTTTCCGCCGTCATGCCGGTCCTGGAGACGCTGCTGGAGGCTTACCGCGCGCTGCGCCGCTGGCGCGAGACCCGCGGCGCGCTCGACTTCGAGGCGCCCGAGATGAAGGTGATCGTGGACGAGTCGGGCCGGGTCACCGACATCCGCGGATATCCCCGCAACGACGCACACCGCCTGATCGAGGAGTGCATGATCGCGGCCAATGTCGAGGCGGCGAAGTTCCTCAAGCGCCACAAGCTGCCGGCCCTGTTCCGCATCCACGGCAGGCCGGAGGAGGAGCGCCTCGCGGACCTCAAGAGGTTCCTCGCGCTGCGCGGCCTGCACTTCGAGATGAGCGGCGAGCTCGAGCCGAAGCAGCTGCAGAAGCTGCTGGCGCAGGTCGCATCGCGGCCGGACGCGGCGGTCCTGGAGAACTCCATCATCCGCTCGCTGCCGCAGGCGCTGTACCAGCCGCTCAACATCGGCCACTTCGGGCTCGCGCTCACCGAGTACGTTCATTTCACCTCTCCGATCCGGCGCTATCCGGACCTGCTGGTGCACCGCGGCATCCGTCACGCGCTGGCCGGCGGCACGGCGGATGACTTCGTGCACTCGGCGCGCCATATGGAGCTGCTCGGCCAGGAGTGCTCGCTGCGCGAGCGGCGCGCCGACGAGGCGAGCCGCTCGGTCGTCGCTTTCCTCAAGTGCGAGTTCATGAAGGACCGCATCGGCGAGGAGTTCGATGCGGTGGCGACAGGCGTCACCGACTTCGGCGTGTTCGTGCAGCTGAAGGGCCTGCAGGTGGACGGCCTGGTGCACGTCAGTTCGCTGCCGCGCGACTACTTCCGCTTCCACGAGGAGGACCGGATGCTCGTCGGCGAGAAGAGCGGCCAGCGCTACGGCATTGGCGACGAGCTGAGGGTGCGCCTGACGCGGGTGGACTCCTCGGAACGCAAGATCGACTTCGAACTCGTGGAGAAGGTCGCCGGCGGCTGGCATCCTCGCCGCTCCAAGGGAGGCCGGGCGCGGCGATGAGCACGGTGACGGTGTTCGGGCTGCACGCCGTCAGGGCGCTGCTCGCCCACCACCCCGCGCGCGTCCGGCGGCTCCTCCTGCAGCAGGGCCGGCAGGATCGCCGCGCGGCCGAGGTCGAGTCACTCGCACGCGCCGCCGGCGTGCCCGTGGCGCAACGGCCGGCGGCCGACCTCGACCGCCTGAGCGGGGAGGGGGCGCACCAGGGGGCCGTGGCCGAGGTCGTTCCGGCCGAGCCCCTCCGCGAGGACGACCTTGCCGGGCTGGTCGAGGCGGCCGGCAGGGAGGCATTCGTGCTCGTGCTCGACGGAGTGCAGGACCCGCACAACCTCGGCGCGTGCCTCAGGACCGCCGAGGCGGTGGGGGTCACGGCCGTGGTCGTCCCGCGCGACAGGGCCTGCGGCCTCACGCCGGTGGTGCGCAAGGTGGCCGCCGGAGCGGCCGAGCTCGTCCCGTTCGCGCAGGTGACCAACCTCGTCCGCTGCCTGGAGGGCCTGAAGGGGCAGGGGCTGTGGGTCGTCGGCACCGAGGGCGAAGCCACGCGCGACCTGTACGCAGCGGACCTCGCCGGGCCGCTCGCCCTCGTCATGGGGGCCGAGGGCCGGGGGATGCGCCGCCTGACGGGCGAGGCCTGCGACTTCACGGTCCGCCTGCCGATGCGGGGCGTCACCGAGTCGCTGAACGTGTCGGTGGCGACCGGCGTCGTGCTGTACGAGGCGCTCAGGCAGCGCCTTGCGGCAGCTGCGGTTGCAAAACCCCAGTAGCTCCGGTACCTTACGCGGCCCCGTCGGGCACCCGCCCGGCTTCTCCTTGCCTCACCGCGAACGCGTCCGCGGGAGGCTCCAATCCGTAAGGAGGCTACAAGATGCGGCATTACGAGATCGTGTTCCTGGTCCACCCTGACCAGAGCGAGCAGGTCCCGGCGATGATCGAGCGCTATCGCAGCATCATCGCGGGCAACAACGGCCAGGTGCATCGCCTCGAGGACTGGGGCCGCCGGCAGCTCGCGTTCCCCATCGCCAAGGTCCACAAGGCGCACTACGTGTTGATGAACATCGAGTGCGATGGCAAGACCCTCGACGAGCTCGTGGACGGCTTCCGCTTCAGCGACGCCGTGCTGCGTCACCTCGTCATTGCCATGGATCGCGCCGTGACCGAGCCCTCGCCGATGGCGAAGGGCTCCGAGGAGAAGGAGCGGGGCGACCGCGACGATCGCGACGACCGCGACGATCGCGACGACCGTGAGGGCCGCGGTGAACGCGCCGATCGCTCCGAGCGCGGCGGCCGCGCCGATCGTGACGACGCCCGCGCCGACTGACCCCGAGGAACACGACCATGTCCCGTTTTTCGCGTCGCAGGAAGTACTGCAAGTTCACGGCCGAGGGCATCGAGCAGATCGACTACAAGGATCTGGGAACCCTCAAGGGCTACATCACGGAGACCGGCAAGATCGTGCCGAGCCGGATCACCGGCACGCGGTCGTTCTACCAGCGTCAGCTCGCCGTCGCGATCAAGCGCGCGCGATACCTGGCGCTGCTGCCGTACACCGACCAGCACTGAGTCCGACGCGGCCCGGCCGCGTCCCGGCCCGCCGGTGACGCCATGAAGGCATTCGCGGAGTGGGTGACCGCCCGTCCCGCGCGCGGCTTCCTCGCCGGCGCAGGCGCGGGCCTGCTCGCGGCGCTGGCGCTGCCGCTCGCCGCGTGGCTGCCGGCCGGGCTCATGGTGCTGGTGCTGCTGGCCTCGGGGCCGCGCGCCGCCGCGTTCGTGGCGCTCGGCGCGGCGCTGTCGATCACCTGGACCTTCCAGCCGGTGATCGGCCTCGCCGCGGCGCTCGTGCTCGCGGCGGTGGTGGTGGTGCCGCCCTTCGTGGCGGGATCGCTGCTGGAGTCGAGCCGCAGCCTGGGCTTCGTGTTCCAGGCGGCGACGATCGCGGCCTGCGGGCTGGTGCTGCTGGCGTACCTGGTGCTCGGCGACCCGATCGGGGTGCTGATGCCGCTCATGGATCACGTCCGGCCGGCGCTGGAGCGGACGGCGCAGGCGCTCGGCGAGATGGGCGTGCCGCGGACGCCGGAGGAGATCGGCGAGGCGACGGCCCGCGTTGCCTGGGCGACGGCCGCGTGGATCCTGCTGCTGCAGGCCATGCTGGCGCTGTTCGCCGGGCTCGGCGCCTTCGGCGCGATGCGCGAGCCCGGCCTGTTCGGCCGCGAGTTCCGCTCGCTGCAGCTCGGGCGCTTCGTCGGCGGCGCGGCGCTGGCGGCGCTGGCGATCGGCCTCGCGGCGCAGCTGCTGACGGGGCGGTCCTGGGCGCCGGCGGACGACGTGCTGTACGTGCTGGCCTGCAGCTTCGTGCTGCAGGCGCTGGCGGTGGTGCATGGCCTGAAGCAGGCCGGGGTCATCGGCGGCGTGCCGGTGGCGCTGACCTACGTCGCCATCGTGCTGCTGCCCATGGCGGTGGTCGGCCTCGGATTCGCCGACACCTGGCTCAGGTTTCGTGAACGCGTCGGGAAAGGTCCCGGGGCGGCTAAGGGTTGAAGCGGGGGCCTGTGCGCCCCGACAATGATCGAAACGACGGAGACGGACCCATGGAAGTCATCCTGCTGCAGAAAGTCGCCAA